>WFVC01000038.1 GCA_015491815.1 Gammaproteobacteria bacterium
ACCGTACCGGCGATCATAAATTTATAGACGACCGCTATCAGCGCAACAAATAGAAGCCCCGAAATTGACCAGCATAATTTGCACATTGTTTTCTCCAAATGATGGGTTAAAATTTTCAATCATAATAAGCATACAATTCTGATAGAACAAAGTCCTCTAAATTTAAAATATTAGAACAACTCTTCATTTTGTAGGTATAAATCCCTGTATGAAATGGGATAAATCGGGTATTACACCTTCCGGTCCGGCGTGCTAAAATCGCGCTAAAGCGCATTTCGGTATACACCGTCGATGCCAAATACGATTCAGATCCGGGAGATAGCCATGTCCGCAGTACAGTTTAAAAATGAATTAACCGATGAAATCAAGGTGTCCGACGCCGCCGCAGAGCAGTTGCTGGCGATCATGAACAATGAAGAAGGTGTAAATGGCATTCGCATTTTTGTTTCCGGTGGCGGTTGCAGCGGCATGACCTATGGTATGACCTTCGTCGATCGTCCCAGCGAGTTTGACGCCGTACTGAAAAAAGACGATGTCAGTATCTATATCGATGCCGTCGCACTGGGCTTTCTCGAAGGCGTGGAAATTGACTATCAAACCGAGGGACTCAATCAGAGCTTCGTCTTCAAGAACGTCTTCGCCAATTCAGGCGGCGCCGGCAGTTGTGGCGGCTGCGGCTCCGCCGGTGGCGGCTGCGCCTGATCCCTTGCGCTAAAAAGGTTATCCGTAATAACGGATAACCTTTTCTCCTCCCTGCCCTGCTACGGCCTGTTACTATTTCTCAGCGCATACTTCTTATCGCTCAACCCGGCAGCTATCGCATTGCGCCCTATCTCAAGGCTGCGAAACGCATGGGTCTGAGCGTGCAAATCGCATCCCGTGGTGAACATTCATTAATCTCTGAAATCCATGATGGACTGCATATTGATCTTGATGATCCCGTGCGCGCATTGAGCGAGATTCTGCAACAGGCGGAAAAAACCCCCTTCGCTGCGGTGCTCGGCAGTGATGACAGCACGGTGGAATTAGCCGCCTGCGCGGCGGCGCGACTCGGACTTCCTCATAACCCCCCTGAGGCGGCAAAGCTGACCCGCCGCAAGGATCTGGCCCGCGCGCATCTCAGCTGCTCGGATTGTCCCGTTCCCCGCCACTGGATTATTCAGCTTGAGCAGGCGCTCGCGGCGCAAATAGAAAACATCGTCTGGCCCTGTGTGCTCAAACCCGTCAATCTTTCCGCCAGCCGGGGCGTCATTCGCGCGAATAATCCGGCTGAATTTTATGCAGCGGTTGGGCGAATCAAAAAGATCATCGCCGAATCAGCTGATGAATTTGAGCAACAGCATTTACTGGTGGAAGAATATATCGATGGCGTCGAGGTCGCCTACGAGGGCTATCTGCACGAGGGTGAATTGACGACCCTGAGTATTTTCGACAAACCGGATCCGCTCACCGGTCCGTATTTTGCCGAGACCATCTATGTTACGCCCTCGCAATTAACGGATGCGACACAGGAAAATATTCGCCAGACGGTGGCTCGCGCCTGTCAGGCTTATGGTCTGAGGCTTGGACCGGTGCATGCCGAGCTGCGCATTGATGATCGCGGTGCGTGGATACTGGAAGTGGCGGCTCGCACCATTGGTGGCGACTGCGCCCGCAGTCTGGATCAGGCGGATTTCAATCTTGAAGAAATGACCCTGATGCTGGCGATGGGAAAAACCGTTAGTCCCCCGTTGCCCAAAGACGCCCGGGGCGTAATGATGATCCCCGTCAGACAGGCCGGAATATTAAGACGCGTCGAAGGCTTGAGTGCGGCGCAAAAAGTCGAGCATATTGAAACCGTCGATATCATTATCCGCGATGGCCATGAACTCATTCCCCTGCCCGAAGGCAATCAGTATCCCGGCTATATTTTTGCCCGCGCCGAAACGCCGAACGCGGTCATTACGGCGCTGCGCGAAGCCCATGCAAAACTGAATTTTGTCGTTGCCCCCATCATTCGCCTGCAGCAACAGTAAAAGCGGGTTATTTTTTTCCGCCCCCACCGCCGGCATTAAAGCCAGCCGGCATTTGACCATGCTCACCTTCATCAAAAAAGAAGCCCAGCATGTGTTGCTCAATCAGTTCAAGATTGCGCACATCGGCTGTCGACAGGCCGTTCTCATTGATAATAATGGTCAAACGCTCCAGCCATTTTTTCCAGCCTTCTTTGGAAACATTTTCATAAATACGCAGGCCGAGATCACCGGGATGCGGTAGATTATCCAGACCTTCCGCCTTTGTTTTTAATACCACGCACTCTACCATTCTTGTCATTATTCACCTCAATATTCTATTCACTTAAGGAAGCTCTGATTAATTCCACCGTTCGTGGTGAGCTTGTCGAACCATGAACGCTAAGCATTGTAAAATCATAATGTTATATGATTCCCCCTTCGACAAGCTCAGGGCGAACGGAATTAATCAGAGGTTCCTTAATTCTGTTCATATTTTTTCAGCAGGACGCCATCATCGCCACAGCAGTCTGCCGCACAATGCTTAAGCTGATGTATTTCTTCACGACTACCATTGAGGTAGGCGTCAACCGGCATGTTATCTTTCGCGCAATCGCAACCCTTGTCATTATACACATAAACATGCTTCAGTCCGGCGCGCTGTGCGGCTTCCTGCGCACGAAATAATACCGCATCCTCTGTCGGCGGCAGATGCTTTAATTTATAGGCCGGGAAAAATTTTGTAATATGCCAGGGGCTGTCGGCGCCCAGGTTATCCCGAATCCAGCAGGCCATCCGGTAATGCTCGTCTGGATCATCATTTTTACCGGGAATAATATTAGTGCGCGTTTCCACATGCATGCCCAGCGCATGGGCTTTTTTAATCGAGTCCAGCACCTGCGTCACTTTTGCCGGTTTGCAAATATCCTCATAGAAATCATCGCGCATGCTTTTGATATCAGAACACAGCACATCAATATGCGGCGCCGCCAGTTCCAGCGCCTCATCGGTCACATAGCTGTTGGAAACATAGACGGTATACAGTCCGGCCTCATGTGCAAGCTGACTGACATCAATAATATATTCCAGCCAGACCGCCGGTTCCGAGTAGGTAAAGGCGATCCCCTGCACCTCGGCGCGCAGGGCGGTTTCAACTAAACTTTCAGGCGCGACCCAGGCGTCGGTGGACCGGCCTTTGGCGAGTTGATCCAGCGCCTCCACGCCCCAGGAAATATCCAGATTATGGCAGCCGCCGCAACGAAAGCTGCAGCCATAACTTCCAACCGACATGATTCGAGTGCCCGGATGATAATGGCGGACGGGTTTGTCTTCGATAGCGCCGATTTCAATCGCGGATAAAATGCCATAGGACAAATTATACAGAACGCCATTACGGTTAACATGCGCCTGACAAAAACCACGTTGGCCATGGCCGATCTTGCAACGCCACAGACACAGGTGACAGCGCGTCGTGCTGTTATCCAGTTTTTCCTGTAAGCGGGTCTCGACTAACTGATACTGGCGGGGGGGAATTTTCTGATGACTCAAGCTGCATCCTGTGATGTTAGTGGGCGAGCGCGAAGCACGCTTCAAAGTTCGCTTATTATAGCAGAAATTCCGCCTCAACCGAGCCATCCGCACAGGGTACGGTAATGCGCGATTCGGCTATCGCCAGTTTCTTTTTCCGTGCAGTCTGGTATGAATAGGCCGCCGTAAGTGAATAGGAATGTCCATTTATATGGCAGGGGAAATAGCGGGTTCGTTCGCGCATGGCGCAAATAAAATTATACAGTCGTCGCGCCGGCCAGTCCTGATTCAAAATGAAATCCCGATCTTCAGGAAAAGACTGATAGTCTGCCTGTGTTTCATCCTGCGGCTCGGGTAAAAAGGCCGGCGCGTTCATATTGGATAAGAGTTCCAGCAAGGCCGCTGTTCCCTTTTCCGCCAGCCGATGACAGGCGGCTGAATAAGGGATCCCATCAGGCATCGACACTGATTTGCGAACAAGAATCGCGCCGCGATCCAGTTCCGGCGAGACAAGATGCAGGCTGACGCCAAAATCCGTTTCACCATGTCTGAATTGCCAGAATACGGGATCGGGACCCCGGTAAGCCGGCAATAGTGAAGGATGCAGATTAATGCAGGCCTGTTTCGCCATCGCGCAAATCTCATTAGGCAGGCGGCGTGCAAAACAGGATACAAAAATAATATCAGCCGAGCAGTCTCGAATACGTTTAGCGCAGTCCCGCCAGTTTGAACCAACTTGAACTAAAGGCACACCGGACTTTAAAGCCAGTGACGCCAGCGATTCCCGCGCGGCGTCAACAACAGGAAGTTGAGGGGCCGACGCATGTGCATCCGCATTGGCGATAATCAGGCAGACATGGTGTTTTGATTCCAGCAGCGCCTGCAGAGGAAGTAGTGAAAGACTGCTCGATGAACCAATATAAACAATGTTCATTCGCACTTAAAAAAACAGACGTTATTTAAAATCTCAGCATGCCTCAACACAACTCTCCTTTGAGCGCGAACAATTGACCCCGTCCCGAACAAATTTCAGATCATTATAGCCATGTTGAGCTTGAACAGGTATAACTACCTTTGTGGCGGCGACAAACAGACCTTTAAACGGATAGCCTATGCGACTATTTATTATTTTTATTTTACTGCTCATTCTGGCAAGCCTGTTTTTAAAAAATATTCGTCATGATCAGATCAGTCTGGATCTGCCGCCGGCGTCACTGGAGCAATGGTACAAACCCGCAAACAAGCGTCAGCAATGGCTGCATACCATGTTTAAACTTCGTCGTGAAATGCAGGCGATTTCTGAATATGTGGACGCCGGCGATCAGCCGCGCCAGCTTGAATGGGCGCAAAAGTTACGCAAAAATTATTACAGGGCCGCTGACATGGTTCCCGAATGGAAAGCGGATATGCGACTGCATCAGGTGGATGAACTACTGGACGCAATAAAAAACAACCGGCCGGATGAAATCAAAGAGGTGCAGGAAAAACTGGCCGGCGTCTGTCAAAAATGTCACCGCAAATATCGCGCAATCACCGCAGCGATTTATCGCTCTCCTGACTTTTCAGATATCAGGGTGGATGATACGGGCGCGAATAAAAAACTTGCTTACAAGGAGGCCATGGAACAACTCAGTCTGAGCATGAACAGAATTGTTATCAACATTGTTGATCAGAATTATACCGCCGCCCGGGCTTCAGCCGATGAACTTGAAAAGCGAATGACCAGACTTGGCGACACCTGTCATGAATGCCACAAAAATGACAGCGCCAAAGAAAGGCTGCTGGGTGAGGAGAACCGCGCACGCTTCAGAAATCTCAGCGAGCTTATCCGCTCAGAAAAGCGGGAAAAAGCAGGCCGAACCGTCGGGGAGATTGCCGTCGCCGCTTGCGCCCGATGCCACAGCATCCATCGCAGTACCTCGGCGATTCGCCGGGTTTTTCAGAAGAAATAAAACAGCCCGTCACGATCTTGCCAAATGATTACGTGCTTGCCTGAATGTCCGTTCTACCCTGACAACCCGCCCGCTCTGAAACTTTCGACGCTGAACAGACTCCCTTTTCAGATACCGGCGGAAATTTCTGAACATGGTATTGCCCTTCCCGCTATCACTGAGGCTGTCTGAAGCTGCTGCGTACTCTACACCAGCGTGACTGCGGTTTCCGGAAAACAGGCCGGAACCGTTCACGTTCCGCGGGAAACAGCGATCACCTTCAGTGAAACAGGCAACAAGGCGGGGTCATCCCTGACCATTTTGTTCCTCGACTTTATTCCTCGCCAGGAACTCTCTAAATCAGGCTCTGCGACGAGCAACTCCGAGCAGGGCAACCAGGCCGGAACCCAGCAGCCAGACTGCGCCTGGCACCGGCACCGTGCTGGCGCCGCCGGTTTCGCTGAAACCACCCTGCAGGGAGCTGATCCGGAACCCGTCCGGCAAATTGAAAGAACTGGAGATGACACTGCCGTTCATGCCTGCAAGCATCGCTGTGCCATTAAGATCCAGCGAAGCTGCCGTATCGATATCGATTGTTAGTGTGGCGTTCGACTCCAAGCCCATGTTGAGTGAAAAGGGGGAATTCAGGGGCACCAGAGCCGAGCCGGTAGTGAACAGTCCCGAGAAACTGCCATCAGTCGTCTGATCGAACACAGTCGTTCCGGCCAGCGACACGTATGTGCGGTTGCGGCCAATAGCATTGGTAATGCCATTGGAAGGGCGGTCCGTGAAACCGCGATCGGTCTGATAGCTGGTTGCCGAGGAAGCGATAAACAGGTTGACGCTGATCTCGGCCTGGCCGGTGCTGGCGGGGTTGGCCGTATCGATCAGCATCAAATCATCCAGTCTCATGCTCGCATTGGCCTGGCCATACTCTCCTTCCGAGTAGATAATCCATGAATTCTGCTCAATGCGGATGTTAGCGTCAAGCTGTCCCGGGTCGGCGCTGGCATGGACGACAACCCGACCGGCGTAGACACCTTCATCCCGGTCGTAAACCACCGGTGTCGTTCCACGATTTTGCGCGGTGCCATTATCATTATGATACCCGGCATAATAATCGGGTTCGCTGGCCTGTACCGCAGCGCTGCTCAGCAGGGCAGTCAGGGCAATGCACTGTGCATAAAAATAGCCGTGACGCATGAATCCGGTTCCGGAATTCTTCAGGTTTTTGTTCATTATTGTTTTCCCCTCAAGTCAGGTTAATTTTGAATCGAGAACCGCTGAAAACCCTTGATTCTCAGTGGCGACTGTCAATACTGGCAGCCTGCCAGACCAGGTATGAGATACCGAAATTGTTCGCGGAAACAGTTAACCTCTGGAGGAAAACAGGAATCATGCTTTTTTCCATACCGCAGTTACGTCTGGAGCTGTACTTGCCCCTGCGCCCGACCCAATCTGGACTGGTTCCAAAATTCTATATCCACGACTAACATGGGACAATATGTAGAAAGTAATAAGCTGCGGCGGCAACTCCCTGATTTCTTCGATGAGTTGCTGGCCGAAAAGAACGAGTAACTTTTTACGAGATTCGATTACGCGGGGCAAGAGCGTACAAAAGGATGGAAAAGATTCGCACCGATAGATGCGAGCAAGTTCTTGTTGGTACAAGGGAAAATTGGTCGGGGTGAGAGGATTCGAACCTCCGACCACCGGCACCCCATGCCGGTGCGCTACCAGGCTGCGCTACACCCCGTTATCTGGTTTGAATCTGAATATGTGTATTCAGGAAACGGCGGCAATGATACCCCAGCCGCCGCTAAGATGGAATGCAAAAGAATGATTTAGCGGCTAAGAATATCCATGACTTCTTCAAGCTCCCTGCGAATATCCTGCAGGGTTTCCTTGTCGTTCTTATGAGCGTCTTTATTTTCATCGCTATCCGAAAGCTGCAAACGCGCACCGCCAATGGTGTAGCCCTGCTCATACAGCAGGCCGCGAATTTGGCGAATCATAATGACATCCTGACGCTGGTAATAGCGCCGGTTGCCTCGCCGTTTTACCGGCTTGAGCTGGGGAAATTCCTGCTCCCAGTAGCGCAGGACATGGGGTTTGACATTACACAATTCGCTGACTTCGCCAATGGTGAAGTAGCGCTTGCCGGGTATGGGAGGTAATTCGTTATTGTTGGTTGGTTCCAGCATACGCCTCTACTCTGGCTTTCAGTTTCTGACCGGGACGAAAAGTGACGACACGCCGTGCGGTAATCGGGATCTCTTCCCCGGTCTTCGGATTTCTGCCCGGTCTCTGCTTTTTATCACGCAGATCAAAATTACCAAAACCGGATAATTTAACCTGTTGCCCGTTCTCCAACGCCCCTCGAATTTCTTCGAAGAACATTTCGACAATTTCCTTGGCTTCGCGCTTGTTGAGTCCAAGTTCTTCAAACAATCTTTCCGCCATATCGGCCTTGGTCAACGCCATATTTCTTATTCTCTCAATGTAGCCCCAAGTTCAGCACCCAGGGCGCTGACAACATTCTGAATTTCAGAATCCACTTCACTGTCTGTAAGAGTGCGTGAAAGATCCTGTAAGGTCAAGCCCAGCGCGAGACTTTTTCTACCAGAATCAATACCTTCGCCCACATATACATCAAAAAGCTCGATATCCTGCAAGGTCGAAGAGGCCGCCCGGCGAATACAATCATGTACTTTTTGCGCCGCTATATCCTCATCCACAATCACCGCAATATCCCTGCGAATGGCCGGAAATCTGGATAAAGGTGAAAAAGCCGGAATCTGACCCGTTTGCACATAGTCCAGAGCCAGTTCAAAGACAAAGACCCGTTGATTCAGCCCCAGGGCTCGTTCAACTTCTGGATGTAATGCCCCAATATATCCCAATAAATTTCCACTCTGAGTATGATAAATAGCCGCACTTTGCCCCGGATGCAAGGCGGGATGTGTTTCCGGACGAAATTCCACCGCCCCTGTTTTGCCGCCTAAAGCCAGCAGGGCTTCCACCTGCGCCTTTACATCAAAGTAGTCCAGCTTGCGGCTTTCCATACCCCACTGAGGTGGATTCACTTCACCCGTTGCCGCACCGGCAATGACCATTTTTTGCTGCAATTCAGTATCTTGCATCACAAACTTAAGGCCAGACTCGAATAAGGATAACCTATTTTGCTGGCGATTCAAGTTATAAATCAGCGCCTGCGCCAGCCCCGGCCAGAGACTGGTGCGCATAACGGATAAATCGCTGGAAATCGGATTGGCCAGCGCCACCGGTTTTTGTGTCGGATCCAGCAGTTTCTGCATTTTAGGATCGACAAAGCTGTACGTAATGGCTTCGTAGTAGCCTCGTTGCACCAGCACATCACGCACCTGAGCCATGCTGATCCGGGTTTCACTACTGGGCTGCATCTGCAGACGAATTTTTGGCCGGGAGTCAGGCAGATTGTCGTAGCCGTAAATGCGGCCGATTTCTTCGATCAGATCGACTTCGCGTTCAATATCAAAACGAAAGGCCGGCGGCGTCACCCGCCATCCCGTCGCATTCGTTTCAACGGCCATGCCCAGCCCTGAGAGCATCGTCGCGACGGTCTCCGACGCCACCTTCACGCCCAGCACGCGCTCGATACGCGCCTCACGCAGGGAGACCGGCAGTCTGACCGGGAGATCCTCTTCTCTCACCTGTTCGATGACCGGCCCCGGTCGACCACCGACAATTTCCAGCAGCAAGGCAGTGGCGCGTTCTATCGCTTCGCGCTGCAATTCAAATGAGACGCCGCGCTCAAAACGATGTGAGGAGTCGGTATGCAGGCCGTAGCTGCGCGCCCGTCCGGCAATCGCCAGCGGGTTGAAATAGGCGCTTTCAAGGAAAATATCCCGGGTTTCATCACCCACAGCTGAGTCGGCCCCGCCCATGATGCCCGCCAGCGCCAGCGGCGCATGCCGGTCGGCGATCAGCAGACTGCCTTTTTGCAGGCTAATTTCCTGACCATCGAGCAGGGTCAGCGGTTCGTCTTTTTTAGCGTGACGAACCACAATATCACCGTCGAGCTTCGCCATATCGAAGGCGTGCATGGGCTGTCCCAGCTCCAGTAAAATGAAATTGGTGACATCGACCACCGGCCCCAGACTGCGCAGACCGCTGCGACGCAGCTTCTCCTGCAACCAGATCGGGGTGCTCGCAGCCGGGTTAATATCGCGAATAATCCGGCCCACATAACGCGGACAGTCGGCGCCGGCTTCCAGTTTCACCGCTAAAACATCATCAATTTCAGGCGTCACGTCAGCAATAATCGGCGGGGTTGGCTTCACATTATTCAGTCCCCCGACCTCGCGGGCAATCCCGGCGATGCTCAGGCAGTCGCCCCGGTTGGGTGTCAATCCCAGCTCAATGCTGACATCATCCAGCTTCAGATAGTCGCGAATATCGATGCCCACCGGCGCATCAGCAGGTAATTCCATCAGGCCATCGGCCTGCTCGGCCAGCCCCAGTTCCTGCTCGGAACAGAGCATGCCGTGTGACGGTACGCCGCGCAGTTTGGATTTTTTGATCTTCAAACCGCCCGGCAATTTTGCGCCCACCAGCGCCGTCGGGACTTTCAATCCGGTACGCACATTGGCCGCGCCACAAACGATGCCCAGCGGTTCATCCTCATCCACCCTGACCGTACACACGCGCAACTTGTCCGCATCGGGGTGCGCCTCGACCGACAGCACTTCGCCCACCACGATTTTCTCGAACTCGGCGGCGACCGGCTCGATGGCTTCCACTTCCAGCCCCGACATGGTCAGCTGGTGCGCCAGCGTGTCCGTGTCGATATCAGGATTAACCCATTCTCTTAACCATTTTTCACTGAATTTCATAATGCTCTTATTACCTGTGATGGGTAATTAACGCAGAGGACGCCAAGGCGCAGAGACGCAAAGAATAAAAATAAAAAATATTTTCTCTGCGTCTCTGCGCCTCAGCGCTCTTTGCGTTTAATATGACCCTATATATTTTAACTACAGCGTTTACGCAAACTGTTTTAAGAACCTCAAATCATTCTCAAAAAACAGCCGTAAGTCATTGACTCCATAGCGTAACATGGCCAGTCTTTCGACGCCCATGCCAAACGCAAAACCAAGAAATTCTTCTTCATCAACGCCGACGTGCTGGAGCACGTTCGGATGCACCATGCCGCAGCCCAGCACCTCCAGCCAGCCGGTGTGACTGCACACGCGGCAGCCTTCGCCGCTGCACATCACGCATTCGATATCAGCCTCGGCGGATGGCTCGGTAAAGGGAAAATAGGACGGCCGGAAACGCACCGACAGATCATCGCGTTCAAAAAAGCGATGCAGGAAGTCAATCAGAATGGCTTTCAAATCGGTGAAACTGACATTCTCATCGACCATCAATCCTTCCACCTGATGAAACATCGGCGTATGCGTCAGATCCGAATCACAGCGATAAACCCGTCCCGGGGCGATCACCCGCAGCGGCGGCTTGCTATTTTCCATCACCCGGATCTGCACCGGCGAGGTGTGGGTGCGCAGCAGGGTTTTGTCGGGAAAATAGAAGGTATCGTGCATGGCGCGCGCGGGATGCGACTCGGGAATATTCAGCGCCTCGAAGTTATGTTCTTCATCTTCAATTTCCGGGCCGGTCGCCACCTCGAAACCCATTTGCCGAAACAGCGATTCGATGCGTTCCATGGTGCGCGTTACCGGATGCAGCCCGCCTGCAGGTTGCCCCCGTCCGGGCAGGGTCACGTCGAGACGTTCTTGCGCCAGCTGTGCGTTCAGCGCTTCGCGCTGTAAATACTGCTTGCGCGCCTCCAGCGCCTGCTGCACCGCTTTTTTAGCATGGTTAATCGCCTGCCCGGCTTTTGGCCTTTCTTCGGCTGAGAGGCTGCCGAGGGTTTTCATTCGCTCGGTGAGCGCGCCTTTTTTGCCCAGATAGCGCACCCGGATATCATCCAGCGATTTAAGATCTTCACTGGCGTCTATCGCCGCACCGGCCTCATTAATAATTTGTTCCAGTTCCTGTTGCACGATCATATCCCGTTGAGAAAAATGGTTATCAATTCCGCATAAAAAAGGGGAAGACTGAAGTTACCAGCCTTCCCCTAATCTTTTACTGTGCGATCCCCGTCATGCGGAGATCGTATGCCTGATAGTGCCGGCTCAGTTCGACAGATTAGCCCTGGCTTTTTCAGCTAAGGCTGCAAATGCTGTTTTGTCGAAAATAGCCATGTCGGCCAGCACTTTGCGATCGATTTCAATCGAGGCTTTTTTCAGGCCATTGATGAAACGGCTGTAGGACAGACCGCATTCCCGCGCGCCGGCATTGATGCGGGCAATCCACAGGGCGCGAAACTGACGCTTGCGCTGCTTGCGACCGATATAGGCATACTGTCCGGCCTTGGTGACGGCCTGAACCGCAACCCGGTAGACGTTCTTACGACGGCCATAATAGCCTTTGGCCTGATCCAGTACTTTTTTATGGCGTGCACGTGCGGTGACGCCGCGTTTTACTCTTGGCATAGTCTCACCCTCCCCTTAACTGTATGGAATCATTTTGCGAACGGCGGCCGTATCGGCTGCGCTGACCGCTTCACCGTTACGCAGCTGACGCTTGCGCTTGGTGCTCATCTTGGTGAGGATGTGGCTTTTATTTGCGTTACCACGTTTGAATCCGCCGGACGCCCGACGTTTGAAGCGCTTGAGTGCGCCGCTGTTGCTTTTCATTTTAGGCATGCTGTGTACTCCGCATTATATTAAAAGAACAGTGAATCAGGTATGAAAAGGACCCGGGATCACTTCTTGTCGCCGCCCGAATGGCGGCTTGCAGCCGTTACCGGATGCTGTAATGTGCGGCTGAAGCCGCACCTACAATAAAAACAGGTGCGATTGAAATCGCACCTACAAAAATTACTTTTTGTTGGCGCCAATCACCATCACCATCTGCCGGCCTTCCAGTCGTGGAAACTGCTCAACCGTGCCATATTCTTCAAGATCGGCGGCGACGCGTTTAAGCAGTTCCAGCCCCAGTTCCTGATGCGCCATTTCCCGACCGCGAAAGCGCAAAGTTACTTTAGCCTTGTCGCCATTTTCGAGAAAACGTTTGAGATTACGCAGTTTGACCTCGTAATCGCCCTTCTCGGTGCCCGGTCGAAACTTCACTTCCTTGATATGGATCTGCTTCTGCTTTTTCTTTGCCGCATGGCGTTTCTTGTTCTCTTCGAACAGGAACTTGCCATAATCCATAATCCGGCAAACCGGCGGTTTGGCTTCCGGCGCGACTTCGACCAGATCCATGTCTGAGTTATCTGCTAATTCCTGCGCTTCCTCAATTGACAGAACCCCTGCCTGTTCGCCGTCCGATGTGATGACACGCACTTGTGGTGCGGTTATTTCCGCATTGGTGCGCGTTTTCTTGGTCGCGATATTTTAACCCTCCAAATGACTACGGCCGCGGCTCACGATTTCTTCGGTGATTTTCTCGGCAAATGATGCAATGCTCATTCCGCCCAGATCCTCACCGCCTCGTGTGCGCACGGCCACAGTTGAATTTTCAACTTCCCGATCCCCGGCAATTAGAAGATAGGGCGTTTTCTGTAACGTGTGTTCGCGGATTTTAAAGCCTACCTTCTCATTTCTCAAGTCGGCAATGGCGCGAATCCCCTGTTTTTGCAGTTTTTCTGTCACACTCTCTACATAATCGGCCTGATTATCGGTAATTCCCATCACCACCACCTGATGGGGAGCCAGCCACAGGGGGAAGGCGCCGGCATAGTGCTCGATGAGAATACCGATGAAACGCTCCAGCGAACCCAGAATCGCACGGTGCAGCATCACCGGTGTCCGCCGCGAACCGTCTTCCGCTACATACTGGGCGTCCAGTCGTCCCGGCATGTTGAAATCCACCTGAATGGTGCCGCACTGCCACACTCTGTCTAAACAGTCACGCAGGGAAAATTCGATTTTCGGGCCGTAAAACGCGCCCTCGCCCGGTTGCAGTTCCCACTGCAGATCCTTGGCGTTAAGCGCCGTGGCCAGCGCCGCCTCGGCTTTCTCCCAGACCTCGTCCGAGCCCACCCGTTTTTCCGGACGGGTGGAAAGTTTGATGATCACATCATCGAAACCAAAATCGCGGTAGACCTCGAACAGCAAATCGATAAAGTCTGAAACCTCCGACTGGATCTGATCTTCGGTACAGAAAATATGCGCATCGTCCTGGGTGAAGCCACGCACGCGCATCAGTCCATGCAGGGTGCCGGACGGCTCATTGCGATGACAGGAACCAAACTCGGCCATGCGCAGGGGCAGATCGCGATAGCTTTTTAAGCCCTGATTGAAAATCTGAATATGGCAGGGACAGTTCATGGGCTTGACCGCATACTCACGGTTTTCCGAATGAGTGGTGAACATGTCATCCTTGAATTTATCCCAATGACCGGACTTCTCCCACAGCACCCGATCCGCCAGATTGGGCGTACGCACTTCGCCGTAGCCGTGTTCGCGCAGCAATTTACGCACATATTGCTCGATTTCCTGATACAGCACCCAGCCGTTGTCGTGCCAGAACACCATCCCCGGCGCTTCTTCCTGCGAGTGAAACAGATCCAGCTGCCGACCCAGCTTGCGGTGATCCCGCTTCTCGGCTTCCTCCAGCCTGTGTAAATAGGCTTTAAGCGCCTTCTTGTCATTCCAGGCAGTGCCGTAAATACGTTGCAGCATTTCGTTGTTTGAATCACCGCGCCAGTAGGCGCCGGCCAGCTTCATCAGTTTAAAGGCCTTAATTTTGCCGGTCGATGGCACATGCGGGCCACGACAGAGATCGGTAAAGTCACCCTGCGTATATAAGGAAAGGGTCTGATCTTCAGGAATGGACTCGATAATCTCGGCTTTATAATTTTCACCCAGCTCACGGAAATACCGAATCGCCTCGTTGCGCGACATGGTCGAGCGCTCGATGGGGATATCCTGCTTCACCAGCTCCTTCATTCTTTTCTCAATCAGCGCGAGATCAGATTCGGCAAAGGATTCCTCACGGGCGAAGTCATAATAAAAGCCGGCATCCACCACCGGACCAATGGTCACCTGGGTCTCAGGAAAGAGCTGCTTCACCGCCTGCGCCATCAAATGCGAAGCCGAGTGGCGAATAATATCCAGCCCTTCCTCATCCCGATCCGTCACCAGCGACAGACTTGCGTCATGATCAATGAGATAAGCGGCGTCGACCAGTTGCTCATCCACCTTACCGGCCACCGTCGCGCGCGCCAGACCGGCGCCAATATCAGCGGCCACCTCCATCACGGTAACAGGATTTTCAAACTTGCGTTTGGAGCCATCGGGAAGTGTAATTACAGGCATATCAGCACCTTGTTCAGCCAGTGGTGACCCCTACCAAAGGCCACATGAGGCGTTATTATTTTGAACCGGTAGAGGCTGGTAAACCCCTCTACATCGTTGAAATAAATGCGAATGAATGTGTACTTCGCAGCAAAGCGCGAACTTTACAGGAATCAGAATTGGCCGTAAAGCCGGGGCCGGCGTTGCAGGCTGTGGGGGATTAACCCCACAAAGATGAAAACTGAGATTGAATGCGAGAGCAGTGAGAATTAACCGTTTCAGGCTCGATGCACCGTCACCTGTTGGCTCTCACTGTGCAAAATTTTACAGGCCTGTTCAACGATGTCACTGTCACCATGAACAATCAACAGGTTCTGTCCGAGCATGACCGCCTGTTCGTACTGCTTAATACAACTTCTGGGAATACCCATATTATAAAGCATCGCGCCGAAAGCGCTAAAACCACCATTGATAACCGCATTCGCAGTTCTTTTCAGGTTTGTTTGAACATCACATTCCCAGTAACAACGACTTTCGCCAACATTATAAAAACCGATTGGATACGCATCGCTTCGGTAAACTTTGCTGGCAATAAACACCTGTTTAAGATCAAGCCCCGCTTTTTGCAAATCCTCAAGCGCCTGCTCAGTCGCCTGATGAGTCGGGTAAATAGAAATACAACTGTTTTTTTTACTCATCGCCTTATTCATTATAATTTTACAACTCTAAACCGGGCGATGCGCCGGTTTAAGTGCTGAATAAGCATATTTTGAAATACAGGCGCTAATATAGCTGTCACACAGGTGACAGACACAGAATATTAAAGATCAACAGCCACTGGCAGAAAACGGTAATAGCTTACGCCAATCAGGAAACCTTCTTCTGTTGTTTCGTATGAGCCAAGGCGTCCCCGGCATATTCCTGCAGAACTTCCAGATCTGCAACCTCGGTGTGAAACTTATGTTTGTGTAACACACCCTGTTTTCGCCAGTGCTGAAGATGTCGATTAACAACCTGACGCACTGAGCCCACCATCCGCGCCAAAGCATCATCATGCAGGTCATTAATTAATTTTAGAGGATGGTGATGGCGACTATTGGCGGACTCCGGGTGATGCGGCGCAACATGGCGCAATATTAAACGAGCCAGTCGCGTCATGGTATCGTGCAGAGCAAGATCGGTCGCCAAATCTTCCATTTGCCGCATCTGCTCTCCCAGATAAGGCAGAAAATTTCGATTAAATTCATGATGCCGGTCGATCCATGCACGGGCATCCGGTATGGGCACAGAAATCAGGGCGACATCGTCCAACGCTACTGGTGTAATTTCATGTGGTTGAGTATATAGCAGGGTCGCCATATCAATACCATCACCCGGCCCCAGTAAAAACAGGGTAATGCTTCGCCCTGTTTCCGGATTGATACGCATCACTTCGAGGCGACCTTCAATCAACAAATAAAAACGCTCCTGAAAAATGGCAGGATCCAGTTGTACGCCACGACGCCAGGTATCGCGCCGGAATAATGACAACATGTCATCGAGCAACTCGTCCTCCAGTCCTGCAAACAGCGGAGAGTGCGTCAATATATCTTTACAATGGCGATAGTAAACAGGATCCCGTTTCATTTAACTGTCCCCCATGGAACATTTATAAAAGATCTGAAAGCTGGTCATCTAAACTCGATAACCGGATAAAGGCATTTCAGCAACACCGTGCAAAATTATGATTAATTCCACACGCTTCTTGCGTCTAACTATGCGACAACAGCATAACAGATAAATTCCGTTGACAGGATAATGCAACGCTTGAGTGTCACCCAGGTTGCATCGGACTAAAAACAGCTTATATACACTTCTTATACAGAATCTAACTTTAACTTAAGGGTGTATGCGATGCCCGCCTTTTTACCACGTCCGTTACCGCAGGGACTCGAAGTGCTCACCGAGCTGGCGCTGGATTTGCGCTGGACCTGGAGTCATAGCGCTGATGCGCTCTGGCAGATGCTCGACAAAGAAGCCTGGGAGCGCAGTAAAAACCCCTGGATACTTTTGCAGGACGTATCTCAGCAGCGTCTGCAGCAGCTTGCCAATGATGCCGCATTCCGGCGGGAACTGAAACGTCTGTCTGCAGAACGGGACAATTATCTGGCTAATCCCGGCTGGTACAAAGAGGCGCAACCGCAGTTTGATATTGGCAAGGTCGCCTATTTCAGCATGGAATTCGGTCTTGGCGAAGCCCTGCCTGTCTATGCCGGTGGGCTGGGTATTCTTGCCGGCGATTTTCTTAAAACCGCCAGCGATCTGGGCATCCCGTTGGTGGGCGTCGGCCTGCTCTACCAGGAAGGCTATTTCCGGCAAATGCTCGATACCGATGGCCGTCAGCTGGCTGTGTATCCTTATAATGAACCCTCCACGTTACCTATTCAGCCCGTTCTCACTCAGACCGGAAAATGGTTGCATGTGCCCCTGAACCTGCCGGGACGGCAATTAAAGTTGCGCATCTGGCAGGTAATCGTGGGTCGGGTTCGCCTGTATTTACTGGACAGCAACGATCCACTCAACAGCCCCCGTGATCGCGGCATCACCAACAAACTTTACGACGCCAGCCACGAACTACGCTTTTTGCAGGAACTGGTGCTCGGCATCGGCGGCTGGCGCCTGTTGAAAGCCATTGGCGAAGAGATTTCAGTCTGTCATCTCAATGAAGGACACGCCGCCTTTGTGGTGCTGGAACGCGCGCGCAGCTTTATGGATCAGGCAGGCTGTTCATTTCAGACAGCCCTGTGGGCCACCCGCGCCAGCAATGTTTTTACCACCCACACGCCGGTCGCGGCGGGTTTCGATACCTTCCCGCCGCAGTTCATCGATAAATATTTCCCGCTATTCCACAATTTCCTCAGCCATACCGGACTCTCGCTGCAGGCGTTGCTGGCGCTGGGCCGTAAAAATCCGGACGATCCGACGGAAGCATTTAATATGGCTTATCTGGCCATGCGCGGCTGTGCGCATACGAATGCGGTCAGTCGTCTGCACGGCGAGGTCAGTCGCCAGTTATTCTCTGATCTTTATCCACGCTGGCCACAGGCCGAAGTCCCGGTCAGCCATGTCACCAACGGCGTACACGTTCCGACATGGGATTCCCCCTGGGCTGATCAGATCTGGACTGAGGCCTGTGGCAAACAACGCTGGCTTGGCAGCACCGATGCTCTGCACCATTCTATCCAGACGCTGGACGATGAAACTCTGTGGAAGTTACGCGCCAGTGAACGCGAAGATCTGGTGCACTACGCACGCAAACGTCTGGCGCTGCAACTGGGTCAGGCCGGAGCCAGTCCGGAACAGGTCGAACAGGTGGCGCAGGTGCTGGATCCAAATGCATTAACTCTGGGCTTTGCCCGACGTTTTGCAAGCTATAAACGACCCAACCTGTTATTACACGATCGCCGGCGTCTGACAGCTTTATTGACGAACCCCGCACGACCGGTGCAGTTGATCATTGCGGGTAAGGCGCACCCTGATGATCAAGAAGGCCAACGCATGATTCAGGAGTGGGTCAACTTTGTTCGCCAGCCGGCTATCCGCGGCCATGTTGTTTTTCTGGAGGATTATGACATTGCGCTGGCGCAACAACTGGTGCAGGGCATCGACGTCTGGATCAATACGCCCCGCCGCCCCTGGGAAGCCAGCGGCACCAGCGGCATGAAAATATTGGTCAATGGCGGACTCAATCTTTCGGAGCTGGATGGCTGGTGGGCCGAAGCCTGTTCGGAAGAAACCGGCTGGTCGCTGGGCGACGGCAGGGAGCATGATGCGGATTTAAGCTGGGATGCCGTGGAAGCCGAACAACTTTATCAGCGTCTGGAAAATGAAATTATCCCCATGTTCTATACTCGGGATACACAGGGTCTGCCGCGCGACTGGCTGATGCGTATCCGCAAGAGCATGGTGCAACTGGCGCCGCAATTCAGCAGCAACCGCATGGTGCAGGAATACATCCGGCAGCTTTATCACCCCGCCAACACCGCCTATGAAAAACGCCGCGCGCAGCAGGGACAATTGGCCAAACAACTTCACGGCTGGCACAGCACGCTTAATCTGCATTGGAAACAGATACACTTCGGCAACCAGACTGTCAACAATACGGATGACGGTTGGCAATTTCAGATACAGGTCTATCTCGGTGAAATTCTGCCTGAACAAATCCGGGTTCAACTTTACGCCGAGGGAATAGACGCTGACAGCCCTCAGGTGTATGACTGCGACTGCGGAGAAAAAATTACCGGCGCTATTCACGGTTACTGTTTTTACACAACGATTAGTACTAACCGGCCGGTAACAGATTTTACCGCGCGAGTCATTCCTTATCATGTTAACGCCTGCGTTCCAGCGGAAGTGCAACTGATTGTCTGGCAACACTGAGACATCCAGTTTTACTACTCTGTGCTGATTATTGCTAATGTTATATCTTGCCGTTATCAGCATGGATCCACCGCTTGCGGCAGGATTCATAAATACAATTTCAAGGAGATATATCATGCGTGATTACAGCAATATTCCTGTTCTTAACTGGGATGGAGAAATCAGTGCAAAAAAGGCAATGGCTCAGGTTCATCATGCCGAGCCGGTTATTCTGCAAATGCCTGAAAACTTTACAGCCGACATTGATATCACAGCCTGCGGCTGCAAAAGCGGAAACGCTTTGATAAAGCATATTGATTGTCATGCCGCCGATACCCTCAGGGCGCTGGCGGCGACGAATGCCCTGCCCGAGCTTGCCGAACTGGCTGAAGTCGCTCACGAAGCCGGACAGGTTGTGGATATCGATGCCGATAAACACCGGATTGTTATTCACGATTAAGCGCGATTTTCTCTGTTTGCTTCTCACAAATAGAAATCATGTTTACACTGAACCAATTTGCCTCCTGGTTAACCGACTCTCACTGGCCCTGCATCGTCATCAGCATACTGGTGTTTCTGGAGTCCAGTCCGGTTGTTGGCCTGTTTATTCCCGGTGTTCTGCTGCTGCCAGCCATTGGCGCACTGTCCGGCAGCAACATGCTGGAGTTTGAAAAAATATTCCTGTGTTGTCTGGCGGGCGCACTGATGGCGGACAGTCTTGGTTATGCTCTGGGTCGTCTGGGCTATGGCGAATGGCATCACCGCTTCAGCTCCCGAGGGCACAATCGGATCAGGCAACAGGCCGGCAATTTTTTACATCACTATGGCGGGGTTGCAATCTTCGTCGGACGCATCATGTGGCTGATTCATCCACTGGTGCCAACGCTGGTGGGCGCGCTTGGCGCACCGGCCTGGCGATTCTATTTACTGGACACGCTGGCGGTTATTCTCTGGCTGGCGCTGGAATTAGGATTGGGTCACGGCCTGCTGGTCTACACGCGACAGTTCACCGGCTCTTTTAGCGACTGGTTAATCATGTCGCTGGGGCTGCTTGTCGTGTTCATCGGAATCTACAGCTGGCGTCGACAATCTTATTTTCGAGATAATAAATAACGAAAACCAATAATCAGCAACAGCACGGCAAACAGGCTACGCAAATGCAATTCCGGCAAGGACAGCGCCAGACGACTGCCCAGCCAGGCGCCAAGCAGGCCGCCGCTGATCAATCCCGGCAACAACGCCAGACGCACATGTCCATGCCGAAAATTTTCCAGACTTCCCGCCACCACTGCAGGAATTCGGGCCGCCAGTGAGCAGCCCTGCGCCATTTGCTGCGGCATGCCGAGCCCCAGAACCAACAGCGGCGCCAACACCGGGCCACCGCTGACCCCCACGCTACCGGCGACCAGACCTTCAATAACGCCCACGCCAATCAGATAGCCGATGCGCATCGAGTCGGTTAATTTCCAGTCACCCAGAAATTGTTCCCGCAACAAGAGAAACAGCGCACCGGTGATAATCACGACACTGAAAATACGACGCAAACGAAGACTGGAAAAATGCTCACTCCAGAGGCCCACAAAGGGCGTCACAATCAATGCAGGGACAGCCACCAGCACCACCGCCAGCCAGTCTACCTGCGCAGCCTGCGCGTATAGAAACGTCCCAAACAGCGCAGGAAAAAAGGCTGCCGCCAGAGCGGTGCCTCGCGCTTCAAATTCAGACAAATGCAACCAGGACAACATCAAAGGGATAGTCAGAGTACCGCCGCCCAGACTGAACAAGCCGCCGCCCAAACCGGCCAGCAGACCAATAATCAGAATTTTAATTTGCATGGGCATAGTGTACATTGCTATAAAATTTATTCTATACGCTAAAAAATAATCCGCCTGTCACTCAGGTTGCATCACCTTCATCCGACTGGGATTAAACTTTCATTAACCTGGTTAAGATAGCAACCATGCCTACGACAATTCAACGACAACGGAGAAAAACATGAATAAACCGTCACAACATGATCCGATTGACATACTTGGCGAAGTCTACGAAAAAATGTTCGAGCGCGTAGTCGAAGATTTCCACAAAGCGGAAAAAAAGACCGACACCCTGTTACACACGCTTATTGATGAGGCCAGAGACAAGTTTATTGAACTGGGAGAAGTATCAAAAGAAGATGCGGAAAAACTGGGCGACTA
This sequence comes from Gammaproteobacteria bacterium, assembly GCA_015491815.1. Lineage (GTDB taxonomy): Bacteria > Pseudomonadota > Gammaproteobacteria > UBA6429 > Thiohalophilaceae > JAADGZ01. The sequence continues at coordinate 21,393 of WFVC01000038.1, forward strand.
TCTCAAACGCGATATGACTCACGCTCTTCACTATTTATCAGAAACCGGCCATGAGCTGAGTGACTGGCTGGGATTTGAAACCGCACTGTATGAAAATGCGATATTTGATCTGCTCTTAAGCGCCGCCGATAAAACCACATTTGAGTTGCTGACTATGAAAGAAGCATTGCAACAGGCGGCAGTCTATCGCACTGGGGAAATTACCGGCCCCGGTACGCTGATCTGTGACCAATGCGGGGAAAAGCTGCATTTTCAGAAAGCCGGAAGGATTCCCCCCTGTCCGAAATGTCATGCAACCACGTTTCATCGTTAATACCCGGTTTATGACAAATCAATCCCAGCCCGCCGTCGCACCTTCACGATCGGCGCAACGCTGAATGCAGGCAAATGATTATCTTGCATAGATTCAAGTGATGTCTTCATATTCTTTTGCCTGATTTGATTACAGTTCATATACCTGATGCAGTTCCGGCATTTCGACTCGGGTATTTTTTAATTTACTGGAAAAACTTCGCATACTCTCTTCTTCACCATGTACAAGAAAAGTTGTTTTTGGGTTCCCCGTCTGTTGATGCCAGGCCAGCAACTCCGCTTGATCAGCATGAGCGGAAAATCCACCGATGGTGTAAATACCAGCGCGCACCGGAATCTCTTCACCAAAAATACGCACCTGTTCAGCTCCGTCAATAATGCGCCGCGCAAGGGTGCCCTGCGCCGCATAACCGACAAACACCACGCTGTTTTTATGATTCCACAGATTATGTTTCAGGTGATGTCGAACGCGCCCCCCTGTACACATACCGGAACCGGCCATGATCACCGCACCGCCATCGATCTGATTGATAGCCATAGACTCAGCGGTTTCACGGGTGAAATGCAGGCCGGGTAACTGAAAAGGATCATGACCGTTATCTGATACTTTCAGTGTCTCCGCATCAAAACATTCGGGATGACGTTCGAAAATTTGAGTGGCAGAAATTGCCATAGGCGAATCGAGAAAGACATTGGTGAAATGTTTGATCTGTCTGCTTTCTATCCCTTCGCGCAGGTAATAAAGAATTTCCTGTGCGCGCTCCAGCGCAAAAGTGGGAATGATGACATTGCCGCCTCGACCCAGGCTGTCGTTAATCACCACATACAGTTCTTCAATCGAGGGTTGCAGTTGCTTGTGCAGACGATCGCCATAAGTAGTTTCCATTACTACCGTATCCACCTTTGGCGGCGTTGCCGGATTACGTAAAATCGCGCGTCCGCTATAACCAAGATCACCGGAGAACAATAACCGATGCGATCGCCCGTTTTCCTCCAGCTCCAGTAAAATACTGGCCGAACCAAGAATATGACCCGCATCAATAAAAGTGACGCGAATTCCCGGCGCCAGATCCACAGGCTGATCGTAACTAATGCGTCGACCAAAATATTCAAGACTGTTAAGCGCATCCAGTGTGGTATAAAGCGGCTCAATTTTTTTTGCATGATTGCCGCCATGACGACGCGCCTTGCGCATCTGGTAACGGGCCTCTTCTTCCTGCAGCCCGGCCGCGTCCAGCATCACCAGTCGCGCCAGTTCAACTGAAGCCGCTGTAGTGATCACCTCACCTGTAAAACCACGTTTAGCCAACAGGGGGATGCGCCCGCAATGATCAAGATGGGCATGCGTTAATAACAGATAATCAATCTCCGCCGGTTCAAATCCGAAAGCTGCAGAATTCTCCTCGGCAATTTCATGCCCGCCCTGATACAGGCCACAATCAATCAAAATCCGTTTGCCCGCGCATTCAAGCAAATGACAGGAGCCTGTGACACTCTGATCAGCGCCGTGAAATGATATTTTCATTGTATTTCCTCAATCAGTGTTTCACCATTTCGCTCATACCAGCACAGCAGGCCTTCCCAGATATCTTCCGCCGTTTCGGCAAACCAGAATAATTCCCGATCCTCGATATCAATCACTCCCTCTTCAACCAGAAAATCAATATCAAAGGCTTTACGCCAATAGGCCTCACCTACCAACACCACCGGCACCGGTTTAATTTTGCGTGTCTGTATCAAAGTTAATGTTTCAAATAGTTCATCAAAGGTGCCAAAACCGCCGGGAAAGGCGACCAGCGCCTTTGCACGCAACATGAAGTGCATTTTGCGCAAGGCAAAATAATGAAACTGGAAGCATAATTCGGGAGTAATATAGGGGTTGGGATATTGTTCATGCGGCAGGGTAATATTAAGACCAATGGTTTTGGCTCCGGCTTCACATGCGCCGCGGTTAGCGGCTTCCATCATTCCCGGCCCACCACCGGTCATCACCACCAGTTGCGAGTCCTCCGGCCCACCACCGGCATTAGCAACTCGATGTGAAAATTCACGCGCGACATCATAGTAATGACTTTTCGCAAGAATGCGTTCAGCGACAAACAGGCGGCGTTGTAATTCATTATCTTCCGGAGATGCCGCCAATGCCTCGCGCAGCTGTTCAACTTTCTGTTCGGCCGCCACCGGTTCAACGATGCGTGTGCTGCCGAACACAACAATCGTATTCATAATTCCATGTGCATGCAGCAGGCTGTCCGGTTTCAGATAATCCAGTTGCAAACGCACACCGCGTGCAGTATCACTATCAAGGAAATCTACATCTTCAACAGCCGGAATATAGGATGAACTATTCAGAATGCGATCCAGCTTACCCGGTCCTTCCGGATCTTCACTTGAGGATTTAGGTTTATGCCAGGGTAACGGCTCCCGGCGTCGCTGCGGATGCGCCGGTTGCGGCACTTCTGGTCGACTATGTTTTTTAATCACGGGTGACCTTTTGTTATTCAATGGAATTGGGGCTTATTTTAAAATGTATATTTCCCCTTTGCTGCTACCTGGGTGACAGCGAGCGCAGATTAAATAGCCGGATAATCCGAACATACAGAAAAAGCAGGGAACCGCGAGGACATGTTTATGAACAACTGGGAAGCACGGGAAGGCGCGCCCTGGCCGTTAGGGGTTAACTTCATTGCCTCACAACAGGCATGGAATTTCGCTCTCTACAGTAAACATGCAACAGAGGTGACGCTGCATCTGTATCAGGAAAACGATATCCAGCATCCGGTTGACAGCTATGTCTTTAATCCTTTACTGAACAAATCCGGTCGAGTCTGGCACTGCCGCCTGCCGCTTGCAAGAGTGGACGGCGCACATTACTACGCCTATCAGGTTGACGGCCCCTTTGATCCCGTCAATGGTCATCGTTTTGATTCACAAAAACAATTGCTGGATCCCTATAGCCGAGCCGTGTTTTTCCCACCGGGGTTTGATCGTCGGGCCGCCATTGAATCCGGTTCAAATATCGGCAAGGCGCCATTGAGCGTGCTTCCTGCACATATCCATGATCGCATCCAAAACCCGCTTCCAAAACCTCAACATACTCATGATCTGATCATTTATGAACTGCATGTAAAAGGGTTTACCCAACATGCCGGTTCCGCCGTTGCTGCAGACAGGCGCGGTACGTTTTCGGGGGTGATCGAAAAGATTCCCTATTTACAGTCTCTCGGCATTACCGCAGTTGAACTAATGCCGGTTTTCCAGTTTGACCCACAGGGAAATGACTACTGGGGCTACATGCCACTGAGTTTCTTCGCACCACACCACCACTATGGCAAGACTGATTCACCCGTCGCCCTGCTCGATGAGCTCCGGGAAATAGTTCATGCCTTTCATCATGCCAATATCGAAGTCATTCTGGATGTGGTTTATAACCATACCGGCGAAGGCAATGAGCAGGGACCGACCTACAGTTTTCGCGGGCTTGATAACACCACCTATTACCTGCTCGAAAATGATCGACGTTATTATCGCAATGACGCCGGCACCGGCAATGTGCTGCATACCGCCAATCGCTATGTGCGCAGCATGGTGCTCGACAGTCTGCGTTACTGGGTCAAAGACATGCGAGTGGATGGTTTCCGTTTTGATCTGGCGTCGATCTTTACCCGCCGTAGCGACGGCTTAGTTAATCTTGAAGATGCGCCGATCATCTCGGCAATTCGTTCCGATCCTGATCTTGCCGGGGTGCGTTTGATCGCGGAGGCCTGGGATATCTCCAGTTATCAACTCGGACGCAGTTTTCCCGGTATCAGCTGGCAACAGTGGAACGGGCGCTTTCGCGATGACATTCGCCGTTTCGTGCGCGGTGATAATGGTCTAATCAATTCACTCATACAGCGGCTTTACGGCAGCGATGATCTTTTTCCGGATTCGCGCATGGACGCCTACCACCCTTACCAGAGCATCAACTTTATCACCGCCCATGACGGTTTCACACTTTATGATCTGGTCGCCTATAACAACAAACATAATGAAATTAACGGTCATGGCAACACCGATGGCAGTGATCATAATTTTTCATGGAATGGTGGCTGGGAGGGCGACACCGCCGTTCCCGATGCCGTGATGCATTTACGCAAACGTCAGATCAAAAATTTCTGCGCACTGCTGTTGCTCGCCAACGGCACGCCGATGTTGCGCGCCGGTGATGAATTCATGCAGACCCAGTTCGGCAACAACAACCCCTACAATCAGGATAACGAAATCAGCTGGCTAAACTGGGATCGGCTTGAGAGCAACCCGGATATGTTTCGTTTCTTTCAGAAGATGATCGCCTTTCGCAAGGCCCATCCCTCATTGGGGCGCAGTCGTTTCTGGCGTGAAGATGTGCGTTGGTATGGCGTCGGCCCGGATGTCGATCGTTCATGGTATTCCCATAGTCTTGCCTATCATCTCAGCGGCGCTTCACAAAATGATCGAGATATCTATGTCATGATTAACGCATGGAGGGAAGATCTTACTTTCACTATTCAGGAAGGTCATGCGAATGACTGGCATCGCGTCATCGATACGGCTGAAACCTCTCCTCAGGACATTGTTGCCGACGCTCAGGCGCGCCCGTTACAAACTCTGAGCTATCGAGTCAGCGCGCGTTCGATTGTGGTATTAATATCCTGACAGCAACCGATATTACTCAGTGTTCAACCGGCAGGGTAATCACCGAATCGGCGCCCGTCGATCCAAGGCGCATGGTGCAGTGATCCGCCTGTTCCGGATCACAATGTAGAATCACAACATAATGATCAGTTTCGATTGCCCGATGAATCTGTTTAATCGCCGATGCGGGTACGCCAATTTGATGCAGGGCGCCGGCCAGTTGCGTCAATGCCGCCGCCCCCGCCATCGCGCCACCACTTACCACCCCGCCGGCGATGGCGCCACCCAGCGCTTCCACCATCGGACCGGCAGCCAGCAACGGTCCAATGCCCGGCAACACAAAAAGTCCGGTTGCCCCGGCCAGCATCCCCCAGAGCACCCCCCAGACAACGCCGTGTTTACCCCAGGCTTTGACCCGTTCAGAGGTGTTGGTATAGGCCAGCCCCAGCATGTCATCGCCTGTGCCACCAGCTTTACGCAACAGCGAAAGTCGATCAGCGGGAAATTCATCCTCAATCAATTTTTCAATGGTTTGCAGCGCCTTTTCTTCACTGCTATAAATACCAATCGCCAGCACCAGGCGGGCATGTTCATATTTGTTTTCTGTCTTCTCCAGATCCGCCATGAGATGCCGCCTTTTCTTTGCTGAACGATTTGTTTCACCCGTGATATTCTCCGGGGAAAACGGTCATTGTCTGCATCGCACTTTATAGAACTCTTTATGCTTTGGCTGTAACCTGGGTGACAGATGAGGCGATTGAATACGCGCACAATTCGTTCATGTCTCAGCTCCCTATCAGATCGCTATTAAGCATCAACAGCGGTTCCTCCAGCCTGAAGTTTGCACTGTTTGGAATGGCTAATAAGGATGCGCTGCGTGAATATTACCGAGGACAAATTTCCAGCATTGGCGCGGATGCGCTGTTTCAGGTTAAGGATGAAAAGGGAGAAGAAACGCACCGGAAAAACCTGCGCCTCTCCGATCACCGGCAAGCATTGAAATTACTGCTGGACTGGTTAGCAAAGCAAATCGACTTATCGCAACTGCTCGGGGTAGGACATCGTATCGTACACGGTGGCGCGCGTTTTACTATGCCCGTGCGCATAACGGCGGATGTATTTGCATATTTACAATCACTGACGCCCCTTGCCCCCAATCATCAACCGGCCAATCTGCTCGGCATAAGCACCCTTCAGGATCTGCAACCGGCGATCCCCCAGGTCGCCTGTTTCGACACCGCTTTTCATCAACAACGGCCGGACGTGGAACAAGGTTTCGCCCTGCCCGCGCATCCCAAATTGAAAGCTGTTCGTCGCTATGGTTTTCACGGCCTGTCCTACCAGTATATCGCCGGCGTATTGTCCGACTATCCCGATATAGAGGCCGATGGCAAAATCATCGTCGCGCATCTGGGGCATGGCGCCAGTTTATGCGCCATGCATAAACGCCGCAGCATCGCCACCACCATGACCTTTACGCCGCTGGATGGCGTGCCAATGGGCGCGCGCTGTGGTTCGATTGATCCGGCGGTGGTGCTGTATTTACTGCAACAGGGCATGAGTGAAAAAGAAATTTCCGATCTGCTGTATTTTCAGTCCGGCCTGCTCGGGGTCTCCGGCCTCAGTGATGACATGGCTGAGTTACTTGAATCATCTTCACAACAGGCGCAGTTCGCCATTGAGCTGTTCGTTCACCACGTTGTCCGCGCCATCGGTTCACTGGCCGCCGCACTGGGCGGCGTCGACGCCATCATTTTTACCGCCGGCATCGGTGAACATGCGGTGTCCATACGCGAAACGATCTGTCAGCGTTGTGCATGGCTGGGTGTACAACTGGATGAAAACGCCAACCGCGCCAGCCGGCCCTGTATTACCGAAAAAAACAGTCCGGTGCAGGTCTGGATCATCCCCACCGATGAACAACGCATGATTGCCGAACAGACGCTTGCGCTTATAAACACGGACAACAACTTACACAGGATGTCATCATGATTGAATCAAATTTTACCGTCACGGATTCACCGTTATCCGATACTGAACTGGCTCTGATCGACGCATGGTGGCGGGCGGCGAATTATGTCTCCATCGGCCAGATCTACCTGCTCGATAATCCCCTGCTCAAACAACCGCTAAGTCTTGAACACATCAAACCACGACTGCTGGGGCACTGGGGCACCACACCCGGTTTGAACATGATCTATGCGCATCTTAATCGAGTGATCAGCGCGCGCGATCTGAATATTATTTATGTGACCGGCCCCGGTCACGGCGCACCGGGGCTGGTCGCCAATACCTGGCTGGAAGGCAGCTACAGCGAACTGTATCCCAACATCAGCCGCGACGAAGCGGGAATGAAACAGCTATTCAGGCAGTTTTCTTTCCCCGGCGGCATTCCCAGCCACACGGCGCCGGAAACCCCTGGCTCGATTCATGAAGGCGGTGAACTCGGTTACTCGTTGAGCCACGCTTATGGCGCGGCTTTCGATAACCCGGATCTGATCGTCGCCTGCGTGGTCGGCGATGGCGAAGCGGAAACCGGCCCCGCCGCCACCGCCTGGCACTCCAACAAGTTTCTTGATCCTGTGCGCGATGGCGCGGTGCTGCCCATTCTGCATCTAAACGGTTACAAGATTGCCAATCCCACCGTGCTGGCGCGCATCAGCAACACGGAATTGATCGATCTGTTTCACGGCTACGGTTATACGCCTTACCTGGTTGAAGGTTCTGATCCGCAGGCTGTGCATCAGGCCATGGCCGCCACTCTGGATCGGATCATGGATGAGATTCACGACATTCAATACAACGCACGCAAGGGTGCAGAAAACACGCGCCCGCGCTGGCCAATGATCATCCTGCGCACACCCAAGGGCTGGACCTGTCCGAAGGAAATCGACGGTCTGAAACTCGAAGATTACTGGCGCGCCCATCAGGTGCCCTTTGCGCAACTGGCGGAAAAACCGCAACACATCCGCGTGCTCGAACAATGGATGAAAAGTTATCGACCCGAAAGCCTGTTTGATGACCAGGGAAAGTTAATCGCCGATGTCGCCGCGCTGGCCCCATCCGGCGAGCGGCGCATGGGCAGCAATCCCCACGCCAATGGCGGCCTGCTGTTGCATGATCTAAAACTGCCCGACTATCGCGATTACGCGCTGGACATCCCCACACCCGGCGGCACAACGGGTGAAGCCACGCGACGCATGGGCGACTATCTGCGCGATGTCATGGCCTTGAATGCCGAGCAAAAAAACTTCCGGGTGATGGGCCCGGATGAAACCGTCTCCAACCGCCTTGGCGCATTGCTGGAGGTCACCAATCGCGTCTGGGAGGCCGAGACCTATGCTTATGATGACCACCTCGCCCCTGATGGCCGGGTCATGGAAATTCTTTCCGAGCACACCTGTCAGGGCTGGCTCGAAGGTTATTTACTGACCGGTCGGCACGGCCTGTTTTCCTGTTATGAAGCCTTCATCCACATCGTCGATTCCATGTTTAATCAACACGCCAAGTGGCTCAAGGTCAGCAAACAGATCCCCTGGCGGCGACCCATCGCCTCGCTCAATATTCTGCTCACCTCGCACGTCTGGCGACAGGATCACAACGGTTTTTCCCATCAGGATCCCGGTTTCATCGACCACGTGGTAAACAAGAAAGCCGACATCGTACGCGTCTATTTACCACCGGACGCCAACACCACGTTGTGCATCACCGCCCGTTGCCTGAACAGTCGCAACCGGGTCAATGTCATCGTCGCCGGTAAACAACCTGAACCTCAGTGGCTGGATATGGAGGCGGCGATCAAGCACTGTCACGCCGGTATCGGCATCTGGGAATGGGCCGGCAATGACAGCGACAGCGAGCCGGATGTGATCATGGCCTGCGCTGGGGATGTGCCGACGATTGAAACCCTCGCCGCAGTAAAAATATTACGTGAACATCTGCCCGAATTGAAAGTCCGGGTCATCAACGTCGTCGATCTAATGACCCTGCAACCTAAAGAAGAACATCCGAATGGTCTTAACGATGATGACTTCGACGCCCTGTTCAGCATCGACAAACCGATCGTCTTTGCTTTTCATGGCTATCCCTGGCTGATTCATCGACTGGTCTATCGCCGCCACAACCATGAAGGTCTGCATGTGCGCGGATATAAAGAGGAAGGCACCACCACCACGCCCTTCGATATGACCGTACTCAATGAACTGGATCGTTTTCATCTGGTCAGTGATGTTATCGACCGGGTCAGCGGTATGGGTTCAAAAGGCAGCTATCTAAAACAGCTTATGCGCGACAAGCTGATTGAACACAAGCAATACATCACCGAACACGGTGAAGACATGCCGGAAATTCGTGACTGGCAATGGCAGTAAAAAATAGAGTTAAGGAACCTCTGATTAATTCCGTTCGCCCTGAGCTTGTCGAAGGGTGAACCATATAACATAGTGAGTAAAGCGTAGGGGTATCGATGACGCCAAAACGAAGAGTCCCCTCTCCCTCAGGGAGAGGGAGTCAGGCCGTGCTACCGAAAATTTTTCTGAAGAACCAGATAAGGGAGAAAAACAAAAATGAACACTGATTACGATGTGCTGATCATCGGCGGTGGCCCCGGCGGCACCCCCGCGGCAATGGCGCTGGCGATGGCGGGTAAACAGGTGCTGCTGGTGGAAAGCGGTGCGGGTCTCGGCGGCACCTGTTTATTCGAAGGTTGCATCCCCTCCAAAATTTTTCGCGAGTCGGCGCGCCGTCTGCGTGAGTTGCGTGAAGCCGCCGACTTCGGGCTTTGTTTGCCGACGCTGGATACCCGGATTAACTGGTCAGCCATTCAGGAACGCAAACGAAATATTTTACAACGCCGCAGTCAGGCTGCACTGGCGCGAGTGGAAAAAATTCCCGGCCTGACATTTGTTCAGGGACGCGCACAGTTTATCTCGGCGCACGAAGCCGAGATCTCGATCACGGACGCTGAGGTTCAGCGCGTGCAGTTCAAACAGGCCATCATCGCCACCGGCTCGATACCGTTTCGGCCCCCCATCCGCGGCATCGATCATCCCCGGGTACTGGACAGCGAGGCGATACTTAATATCGATCACATCCCGGACAAGCTGGTGATCATCGGCGCCGGTCCCATCGGCGTGGAACTGGGACAGGTCTTTCACACCTTTGGCAGTCGGGTCAGTATTCTGGAAGCCGCGCCGAACATTCTTGGCCCGGTCGATCAGGAACTGGCCGCGCAACTGCGGCAACGCATGCAGGACGATGGCATCGAAATTCACACTGACTGCAGGGTCAACGCAATCATTCATTCCGGACAACGCGTGTATGTGGAATACCTGAACGCCGATCAGGAAAAACAGCACTGCTTCACCGACACCGTGCTGGTCGTCGCCGGTCGCCGTCCCAATGTTCAGAGCCTCGGACTGGAAAACACAGCCGTCGAACATGATGCGCATGGCGTCAAGGTTAACGCGACACTGGAAACCGGCGAGGCCGGAATTTATGCCGTTGGCGATGTCATCGGCCAGCCCATGTTCGCCCACTGGGCCACCACGCAGGGACTGGCGCTGGCCCGGCATCTTCTCGGCCAGCCCGCGCCCTTCCCCGATCCCCTTAGCAATTCCGCCGTTATTTTCAGTGAACCGGAACTGGCGATGGCGGGACTGACTGAAGCGGCGGCGCGTGAAGCCGGGATCGAAGTTGAAATCGCCCGCTATGATTTTCAGCACGACGCGCGCAGCCAGATCAGCGGCCGGGATGCGGGCATGCTGAAAATCGTATTCGAGAAAAACAGCCACAAGGTGCTGGGCGTCCATGCGCTAACGGAAGGCGCAGATGCGCTCATGGGCGAGGCCGCTCTGCTGGTCAAGGCCGGTTTGCCGCTTGAAGCCATAGCCGGTGCGATTCATCCCCATCCGACCCTGAGCGAATCCTTTGTGCAGGCGGCGCGCTCGGCGCTGGCCGCCCTGAGCATGGGCAAGCCAAAACCATGAACGCCAAAATTTCAGGCGCAGGACTCTCAGTCTTTCTGCAACAAGCAGAGGAGTATCCGCCTCTGCCAGTCGCCGTTGTCGATGCGCAGGAAGATCATGTTCTGCAGGGCGTACTGGCGGCCAGCAAAGCCGGCCTCATTGAGCCCACCCTGATCGGCCAGCCTGAGGTGATACAGCGCCTGTGCCGGGAACAGGATTGCGATGCAGATCGTTTTCCCATCATCAAGGCTGACTCGGAAACCGCCGCCGCACGAACAGGCGTAGAATTGATTCGGGATGGCAAAGCGCATGCCTTGATCAAAGGCTGGATTCATACCGATGCGCTGATGCGCCCGGTGCTGGCCCAGTTGCGCACGGCGCGGCGCATCAGCCATATTTTTATTGCCGAGCTGCCGCGCTATTCCAAATTACTTTACATCACCGATGCGGCTATTAATATCGCGCCGGATTTGAGCATCAAGGCGCAGATTGTGCAAAACGCGGTGGATCTGGCGCACATGCTGGGGGTCGAACGCCCCGCCGTCGCGGTGCTTTCGTCGGTGGAACTGGTCAAACCGGCGATACCCTCAACCCTTGACGCCGCCTGCCTGAGCAAGATGGCGCAGCGCGGCCAGATCACGGGGGCGATTCTGGATGGCCCGCTGGCCTTTGATAACGCTATTTCCTATGACGCCGCAAAAACCAAACACATCCACAGCGATGTCGCAGGCAAGGCGGATATCCTGCTCGCCCCGGATCTGGATGCCGGCAATATTCTCGCCAAGGATCTTGAATACCTGGCGGGCGCCACCATTGCGGGTATTGTCGTTGGCGCACAGGCGCCGATCATGTTGCCCTCTCGCTCCGATCCACCCGCCGCCCGTCTTGCTTCGGCAGCCATTGCGGTTCTTATGCACCACCTGTGGCCGGATTATCGATACCCGGACAGCGCTGAAAAAACTAATACGACCCATTGAAGGAGATAACACCATGCCACAACAACTCACAATAAATCGCCTGCATGTTTACAGTCTGCTCATTCTGTTAAGCATTGTTTCTCCATTACAGATAACCAACGCCGCACCCGGCGTCTCTGCATCCGGACCGACACCGGGAAAATATTGCCCGGCGCCGGGCATTCTTCTCATCACCGCTGAAGATCTCTCTTCCAGTCTGGATCTCGCTATGCGTTCACGAACCGCGCTGGAAAGAAAAGATCGGGTGGAAACCCTGAACACCTTAACTGCAATCGGTGGCATTCTTCAGCAGGCGGCCGGTCGTGGCGCGAGCGCGCGCACGGCTTTGTTAATCGACAGTATTATTTTTGCCCGCCCCAATGAAGACAATGAACACCTGTTAACCTGGTTTCCCATGCTGCATACCGCTCTGCTTGCTCTGCCGGATGAGCCTGCGCCACGCGCCGCCGATGAGGCTGTGAGCCGCGCCGAGGAAATATTACAGGGTGATCGCAAAGGCGATGTTCTGGATGAATTAAAAGAAGCGCGTCACCTTCTGCGCTGCGATGGCCTCAACCTGCCCTTACAGGCAGCCATCGTGGAACAATCCCGTCTGTTTTTTAAATTTCAGGATCACAGCAAACCTCTGACCACGAAAGATTATGAAAAAATTCTCGAATCACTGCGCAACGCAATTAACTTTATTCTGGAACAAACTAGCAATGTTGATTAAAGGCATAACGATGGCCTGTTTTATTTTTATAAGGAAACCTTCTCATGTCTAATCTATTTCGTTTACCTATCCGATTCAGAACCCTGCTTATCCTGTCTGGCCTTATTTTGTTTTTGACCATATCCCCAGTAATGGCCAATGAGGAAATGGCGCAACCGAATTTGACGCTCAGCGGCTCAACCAGCCTCGCCAACCTCATCAGCCTGTGGGTCGATGCTTTTCGTCTGCGCTATCCGGAAGCGGCGTTTATTGTCGCAGATTCAGGCAGCGCCGTCGGCATGGAGGCATTGCTCAATGGCAGCGCTGACGCTGTGCTGCTCAGTACGCCATTGCATGAATATCAGCAACAGCGTTTTCTCGATCGTTATGGCTACGCACCCACACTCATTCCCGTCGCTCACGACGGCGTCGCCATCTTCGTTAATAAGCTCAACCCATTGGCGCAAATTAGTCTGCCTCAACTTGACGCTGTTTTTTCCCGCACCCTGCGTTGTGGCGAGAACAAGGCCATCCGTAGCTGGCGTGGACTGGGATTAAAGGGTGAACTTGCACAAAAGCCAATTACCACGGTCGGACTCAGCGCCGACACTGGAGCCTATTATCTGTTTCGCAAAGAAGCGCTGTGCGGTGGTGATTTTCGCACCGATTTTCAGGCTATAGCCGGTCCCGGTGGAGTACAGGCCGCAATTAGCCACAATGCTGCCGCTATCGGTTTTGCCGGCAGCGCACAGGACAACCCCGAACTACGCACCGTTGCCGTCGCCAGAGATAAAGCTGGGAAGGCTGTTCTTCCAACGCCGGAGGCCATTCGCAGTCAGCGTTACCCGCTTGCCCGCACCCTGTCGATTGCCTACAACCTGCCACCGGAGCACGCTATGCCGCCGCAGCTGAAAACCTTTATTGAATTTATTCTGTCAGTCGATGGTCAGGATATTGCGGCCGAAGCCGGTTATGTCAGATTGGCGGAACCACAATAGCCACAGAGCAGTGCCCTGATTGATAAAGCTGCTTTGCCGTCGTTGATTTCACTATTTTTAAAGGACCAATACCATGACTAACAAAGCCTCTTATATTCGCTGGTTCAGTGAACTGGGCATCGATGATGTGCCACTGGTTGGCGGCAAAAACGCCTCACTGGGCGAGATGTATCAAACCTTAATTCCCAAAGGCATACGCATTCCCAATGGTTTTGCCATCACCGCCGACGCCTATCGTTACATGCTCGAACAGGCCGGCGCCTGGGACGCCCTGCATGAAACGATGAACGGACTGGATCCGAATGATGTAGACGATCTGGCCCGGCGCGGCGCCCGGGCGCGAGATATCATTTACAGCGCCGGACTGCCGGAGGATCTGCAGCAGGAAATTTTACAGGCCGCCCGGCAATTAAAGGAGGAGTATGGCGAAGGCCTCAGTCTGGCGGTGCGCTCCTCCGCCACCGCCGAGGATCTGCCCACTGCCAGTTTCGCCGGCCAGCAGGACACCTATCTTAATATTTCCGGCGACGCTGCCTTGCTGGACGCCTGCCGCCGCTGCTTCGCCAGCCTGTTTACCGATCGCGCCATTCACTATCGCATCGATCAGAATTTTGATCACTTCAAGGTGGCGCTGTCCATTGGCGTGATGAAAATGGTGCGTTCCGATCTGGCCGCCAGCGGCGTCATGTTTTCACTCGATACCGAGACCGGCTTTCGCGACGTGGTTTTCATTACCGGCAGTTACGGTCTGGGGGAAAACGTGGTGCAGGGCGCAGTAGAGCCTGATGAATTTTATGTGCATAAACCCACTTTCGCACAGGGTCACCGAGCGGTGCTGCGCCGCCATCGGGGCGGCAAGGCGATCAAAATGATCTACGCCGGTGGTCATACCCGCGAGGCGACCCGCAACATTCCCACCCCCGAACCGGATCAACTACGTTTCTGCATCAATGATGAAGACGTGCTGCAACTGGCTGACTACGCCATCAAAATCGAGCAGCACTACAGCGATCAGGCGGGACACGCCAAACCCATGGACATGGAGTGGGCCAAAGACGGACTCGATGGCAAACTGTATCTGGTGCAGGCGCGGCCGGAGACCGTCGCCTCACAGCAGCAAGGCAGCATACTGGAACAGTTTCATCTGCAGGGCAGCGGCAAAATCCTCACCCGCGGTTACGCCATCGGCGCCCGCATCGCCCACGGTAGAGCGCGCTATATTGTCGATGTCGCCCATCTGCATGAGTTCCAGCCCGGCGAGGTGCTGGTGGCGGATACGACCACCCCCGACTGGGAACCGGTGATGAAAGAAGCCGCCGCCATTGTCACCAATCACGGCGGGCGCACCTGTCACGCCGCCATCATTGCGCGGGAATTAAATATCCCCGCCGTAGTGGGCTGTGGCGACGCTACCGACAGCATCCCCGACGATGAGATGATCACCGTCTCCTGCGCCGGCGGTGACGAAGGCCGGATCTATCAGGGCGAAATTCCCTTCAAGGTTGAACGCACCGATCTGTCCGATCTGCCCCGCCCCCACACGCAAATCATGATCAATCTGGGCAATCCGGATCTGGCCTTCTCCACCCGCTTCCTGCCCAACGACGGCGTGGGTCTGGCGCGGCTGGAATTTATTATCAACGAATATATCAAGGCCCATCCCATGGCCCTGCTGCATCCTGATCGGCTGGAAGATAACAATGAGCGCAAGGCGATTGAAACCCTGATCCATGGCTACAAAGACGGCGCGGAATTCTTTATTCAGAAATTATCAGAGGGTGTAGCCACCATCGCCGCCGCCTTCTGGCCCAAACCGGTGGTGGTGCGCATGTCGGATTTCAAAACCAATGAATACGCCACCCTGTTGGGCGGCCGTGGTTTTGAACCGGAGGAAGACAACCCCATGATCGGCTTTCGCGGCGCGGCCCGCTACACCCATCCCGCCTATGCCGAAGGCTTCGCGCTGGAATGCGCGGCCATGAAACGGGTGCGCGACGACATGGGCCTGAGCAATGTAAAACTGATGATTCCCTTCTGCCGCCGAGTGGAAGAAGGCGAACGGGTGTTGCAGGCGATGGCGGAGCATGGTCTGAAACGTGGCGATAACGATCTGGAAATTTATGTTATGTGCGAAATCCCCAACAACGTGATCCTGATCGATCGTTTCGCGCAACTGTTCGACGGCTTCTCCATCGGCTCCAACGATCTCACCCAGCTCACCCTCGGCGTGGATCGAGATTCGGAGATCGTCGCCTTCGATTTTGATGAACGCGACGAGGGCGTGAAAGAAATGATCCGCCTGGCGGTGGAAGGCGCGCGGCGCAACCAGCGTCACTCCGGCCTCTGCGGTCAGGCGCCGTCCGACTATCCGGAAATGGCCGAATATCTGGTCGAGATCGGCATCGATTCCATGAGCCTGAATCCGGACACCGTGCTCGCCACCACCCGCCATGTGCTCGAAGTCGAGAAAAATCTCGATGCCCGTCTCCAGGCCCGTAAAGGAAAAGCATCATGAACCGATCCTTCAGTATCGAGCAAATTCAGGCCCGCCAGATCCTCGATTCGCGCGGCAATCCAACCGTCGAAGTCGAGTGCCGGTTAAGCGATGGAACATGCAGCCGGGCAGCGGTGCCTTCCGGCGCGTCCACCGGCAGTCTTGAAGCAGTCGAACTGCGCGACGGTGACGCCTCATGCTTTGGCGGCAAAGGCGTGTTGAAAGCCGTCGCCAATGTCAACGATATCATCGCCCCGGCCCTGCTCGGGAAGGACGCTCGGCGACAGGCGGCCATCGATGCAACCATGATTAGCCTGGACGGCACCCCCAACAAAGCCCGGCTCGGGGCCAACGCCATTCTCGGCGCTTCCCTGGCTGTCGCGCGCGCCGCCGCCGATGCCTGCGGTCTGCGCCTGTACCAGTATCTCGGCGGGCCGGGCGCAACCCGTCTGCCGGTGCCACACATGAATATTCTCAATGGCGGCGTCCACGCCCACTGGCAGGGTGCGGATTTTCAGGAATTCATGATCGCGCCTTTCGGCGCGGATAGCTTCCATCAGGCTCTGCAATGGGGCAGCGAAATTTATCATGCCCTGCAGGCGCTGCTGGTAAAACGGAAACTCACGGTCGGTGTCGGTGATGAAGGTGGTTTCGCCCCACATGTGCGCTCCAACGAAGAGCCGTTTGAAATGATCATCGCAGCCATCGAACAGACGGGCCTGCGCCCCGGACAGGATGTCGGCATCGCCTGCGATCCCGCCTCCAGCGAATTCTTTGCAGACGGACTCTACCACCTGCGCACGGAAAAACAGCAACTCGACGCCAATGGCATGGTCGCCTACTACGAAAAACTCAGCGACGCCTATCCGCTGGTCTTACTGGAAGACGGTATGGCGCAGGACGACTGGGACGGCTGGAAACATCTGAATCAGGCCATCGGCGGGCGCATCGAACTGGTCGGCGACGATCTGTTCTGCACCAACCCGGCAATCATCGCCCGCGGCATCGAAGAAGATGCCGCCAACGCGGTGCTGATTAAACTCAACCAGATTGGCACTCTGACAGAAACCATCGCCGCCACCCGGCTGGCTCGCAACCACGGCTGGGGCGCATTCGTCTCCCACCGCTCGGGGGAAACCATCGACAGCTTTATCGCCGATCTGACGGTGGCGCTGGATACCGGCCATCTGAAAACCGGCGCACCGGCGCGCGGTGAACGGGTGGAAAAATACAACCAGTTGCTGCGCATCGAAGAACACCTCGGCGACGCCGCCCGCTATGCCGGAGCCGACGCCTATTGCCGACGTCCCGAACAGGCCGGAGGCTGAACAATGGGACGCCTGACGCTGATCCGCCACGGCCAGTCGATCTGGAACCTGCAAAATCGGTTCACCGGCTGGATCGATGTTTCCCTCAGTGAACAGGGCGCAGAAGAAGCGCAGCGCGCCGCCGCCCTGCTCGCCGAGCAACACTTCGATCGGGCTTTCACTTCAAGCCTGCTGCGGGCGCAGGACACGCTTTATGAAATTCTCAAACAGAATCGCTACTGCAATCACTATCTGCGCATCCACGAAACCGGCCGCGAATGGTATGAGCATTTCAAACCAACTGAAGAAGATGAGTCGGAACTGAAAATCTATATTTCAGAAAAACTGAACGAACGCTATTACGGCGATCTACAGGGGCTGAACAAGGACTGGGCCAGAAAACACTTCGGCGCGGAACAGGTGCATCTATGGCGGCGCAGTTACGACACCCCACCGCCCAACGGCGAAAGTCTGGCCATGACCGCAGACCGCACCCTGCCCTACTTCCAGTCACACATTGTTTCTCCCCTGCAACACGGCGAACATGTACTGGTTTCTGCGCACGGCAATTCCCTGCGCGCCATTATTATGCAGCTCGAACACCTGAGCGCGGAACAGATCCTGACCTATGAATTGAAGACCGGCGCCCCCCATATATACGAAATCGATGAGCAGATGCAGATTATGGAGAAACACATACTCAGCTGAGAAATATTTAATTTCTATTTTGGAGGTAATTCCCCACAACCTGCCACATCATCGGTACGGCTTCTACCCTTCGGGTGAAATACCCGGCAGGGTGCACAGGTGAGCCGTACATGTTCGATTGAAATCGAACCTACAGAAGTCGCTTATTAAGCCTAACACTCTGAACAGGAGATAAAACATGGAATACGCAAACCAACTTGAAAGCACCATCAATGACATGGTGCAAAAAGGCCGCGGCGTCCTCGCCGCCGATGAAAGCGCACCCACCATCGCCAAACGCTTCAAGGCCATCGATGTTGAATCCACCGAGGAAAACCGGCGCGCATGGCGCAGTCTGCTGGTGACGACTAAAGGTCTGGGCGAATACATCAGCGGCATTATTCTATTCGAGGAAACGCTCAGCCAAAAAACCGATGATGGGCAAACTATTCCCGAAGCCGCCTGGGCGCAAAACATCGTCCCCGGCATCAAGGTTGATAAAGGTAAAGTTCCGCTGGCCCTGTCGCCCGGCGATCTGATCACGCAGGGTCTCGACGGGCTGGCCGATCGTCTGCGAATTTATAAGCAACAGGGTGCGCGCTTCGCCAAGTGGCGTGAAGTTTATAGCATCGACAAACACGCACCGACACAACATGGCATCAAAGCCAACGCCGAAATGCTGGCTCGTTACGCCGCCGCCTGTCAGGCCGAAGGACTGGCGCCGATTGTGGAGCCGGAAGTGCTGATGGATGGCAGCCACGATATCAATCGTCATGCCGAAGTCACCGAGGCCGTACAGCACGCCGTATTCCATGCCCTGCACCGCCATCACGTCGTACTGGAACTGATGATTCTCAAACCCAACATGGTGCTGCCCGGCAAGGACTGTCGTCGGGCCGAACCCGATGAAGTCGCAGCAGCGACATTGAAGGTGTTAAAGCGCACTGTGCCGGCGGCGGCGCCAAGCATTAATTTTCTCTCCGGCGGTCAAGGGCCGGAAGAAGCCACCGCCAACCTCAATGCGATTAACCAACAGGGAGCCGACGCCCCCTGGAATCTGACTATTTCCTACGGACGCGCACTGCAACAAACCGCGCTGCAGGCCTGGCGGGGTAAAAAAGAAAATCTGGCTGCCGCACAACAGGCGCTGCTCAAACGCGCGCGCCTGAATCATCTGGCCATGCTCGGTGAATACCAGCCGGAAATGGAATCCTGAAACCGGGCAATCATTTTGGACGCTTAACTGAAGATTGTCATCCAGGTTGCATCTTTGCTTCTGCGAGTCAGGCACGATTAATCAGGTGCGGCTTGAGCCGCACTTGTTCGATTGAAATCGAACCTGCAACCAACCCCTCATCAGCTTGCTGCGAGGTGGTTTACTGATTCCCTTTCGGGGACAATAAAAAATAAGGAAGCTCTGATTAATTCCACCGTTCGTGGTGAGCCTGTCGAACCATGAACGCTAAGTATTGTGAAATCATAATGTTATATGGTTCACCCTTCGACAAGCTCAGGGCGAACGGAATTAATCAGAGCCTCCATAATCTTTACTGACGAGATAAACATGCCGGGCGAAAAAAATAACGCAACAACATCTGCTTTGCCAAACGACAAAAAAATGGGTCTCTGGCAGGTGGTGGCGCTGGCGGTCGGCACCATGGTTGGCGCCAGCATCTTTTCAATTTTCGGACTGGGCGCGCGACTGGCCGGGCCGAACCTGCCTCTGGTTTTTGTGCTCTCCGGCATCATTGCCCTGCTGGTCGCCTATTCCTATGCCAAACTGGGCAGCCGCATTATCTCTGATGCCGGCCCGATTGAATTTATTCTCAAGGGTATAGGTGACGGCCTGCTGGCCGGGGCGCTGAGTTTTTTGTTCTGGCTAACCTATGTTGTCTCCATCGCCCTGTTCGCCAAAGGCTTTGCCAGCTATCTGCTGCCACTGCTGCATGTCCCGGCTTCACCCTTAATAAAAGACATCGCCGAAGCCGGGGTGGTGCTTGTTTTCCTGATGCTGGGCTTACTGGGATCTTCTGCGGTCGGCAAGGCCGAGCTGATGATCGTTATTATCAAGCTTTCCATCCTCGGCCTGTTTGTGGCGCTCGGGATCTGGAGCATAAAATCTTATCTGGTAACGCCTTCGTTTAGCGCCTCCTCATTGAGGGGCAGCGTTGACGCCATCGCCATCTTTTTTCTTTCCTACATGGGCTTTGGGCTGGTCACCAATGCTTCTGAAAATATGCAGGCGCCGGAAAAAAATGTTCCCCGCGCTATCTATTTAAGTATTTTAATCGTCAGCCTTGTTTATATTCTGGTGTCGCTGGTCGCGGTGGGAAACCTGAGCCTGCCTGATCTGATAAAAGCACAGGATAATGCGCTGGCTGTTGCCGCCAAACCTTTCCTTGGTCAGACCGGATTTCTGTTAATTTCACTTGGCGCGCTGTTCTCCATTGCTTCGGCGCTGAACGCCACCCTGTTCGGCGGCGCCAACGTCGCCTATGCTCTGGCCAGAGACGGCGAGCTGCCGCGGTTGTTCAATCGCAAACTCTGGTTCGGCTCCAGTGAGGGACTTTATTTCACTGCCGCCCTCGGTATCGTTTTTGCGCTCATGTTTAATTTAAATGGCATCGCCTCGATTACCAGCGGCGTGTTCATGATCATCTATCTCTTTGTGCTTTATTCGCACTGGCGGTTAAAAGATCAATACGGTGGTCATCCACTGATCATCATTTCAGGCTTTCTGGTTGTCGCGGCCGTCTTTTTATTACTGATGCATTATCAGTGGCGCACGGATCGGGGCAGTTTTTACGGCACCTGCATCGTTCTCGGCGGCAGCCTGTTGGTGGAACTGATTTACCGCGGCATCAGCAAACGCCGTTTTGTTCTGCGTGAATTGACGCTGTTGAAAAGAGGTGAAAGAAATCTAAAGGGTGAACTGGATAAAGAAATTAACCAGCTGCGTTCGCACAGAAATGTCTAATTCCGATCTCGTATCCACAGAGGAGCATTTGTCATGACCGATTCCAGTAAGAAGACTGACACGACTGATTTCGATCGGGGTCTGAGCAGCGAGGAAGCCGCCCGGCGACTGGCCCAGTACGGCCCCAATGCGCTGGAACAAAAACAGGTTTCTATCCTGCGCCGTCTTCTTGGCTATTTCTGGGGCCCCATCCCCTGGATGATCGAAGTTGCCGCCATACTCTCCGCACTGGTGCAACACTGGGCCGATTTCTGGATCATTATGGCGCTGCTGATCTTTAATGCGGCAGTCGGTTTCTGGCAGGAATACACCGCCGGCAATGCTGTCGCCGCGTTGATGAAACAACTGGCGCTGAAAGCCCGTGTCCGCCGTGACAGTCAATGGCGGGAGATCGATGCCAAACAACTGGCGCCCGGCGATATTGTGCGCATTCGACTGGGCGATGTGATTCCGGCCGATGTCAGACTGGTGGACGGCGACTATCTCAGCGTCGATCAATCCGCCCTTACCGGCGAATCTATGCCCGTCACCCTGCGCACCAATGATGAGGCCTTCTCCGGCACCATCGTTAAACAGGGTGAAGTGCTGGCCGAGGTCACCCAGACCGGCGCCAATACCCGTTTCGGTAAAACCGCCAGTCTGGTGGAACAGGCGAAAACCGTTTCTCATTTCCAGAAGGCCGTATTGACTATCGGCGACTATCTCATCTACGTCAGTCTGGCGCTGGTGGCGGTGCTGGTTATTGTCCAGCTGCATCGCCATATGCCGTGGCTGGATCTGGTGCAGTTCGCGCTCATCCTCACCGTCGCTTCCATCCCCGTGGCCATGCCTGCGGTGCTGTCCATGACCATGGCGATGGGTGCGATGGCGCTGTCGAAACATAAAGCCATCGTCACCCGTCTGGAATCCATCGAGGAAATGGCCAGCATGGACGTGCTGTGCTCGGATAAAACCGGCACCCTGACGCAGAATCGCCTGACGTTGGGAAAAATCGAACTCTTTCAGGCAAAGGATGAACAGGAGGTGCTGCAGGCTGCGGCGCTGGCCTCGCGCGAAGAAGATCGGGACGCTATCGACGAGGCGGTGCTGGAAGGCGTGCAGAATAAAGAGCAACTCACAAGCTACCGGCAAACCGCCTTTATTCCTTTTGACCCGGTGCATAAACGCACAGAGGCGACCATTCAGGCTCCTGACGGCGCGACCTTTCAAACCGCCAAGGGCGCACCGCAGATCATCATGGAAATGGCTGAACTCTCAGATGAGATGCAAACCCGCGCGCAACAGGTCGTTGACGCATTCGCTGCGCAGGGCTACCGCGCCCTCGGCGTCGCACGCAAAAACAGCGATGCGCCCGGCTGGACTTTCCTCGGCATTCTCTCCCTGTTTGATCCACCGCGTGAAGATTCAGCAAAAACCATCGCCCACACGTGCGCCTACGGCGTCAACATGAAAATGGTGACCGGCGACAATCTGGCCATTGCCAGGCAAATCTCCGGCAAACTGGGCCTCGGTGATAATATTCTCCGGGCCGATGCCCTGCCCATCGACGGCGACGGCGCCGATCACAAAGCCAGCATCGATGCCGTCGAGCAGGCTGACGGCTTCGCTGAGGTTTTTCCCGAACATAAGTTCGCTATCGTTAAAATCCTGCAAAAACGCGATCACATCACCGGCATGACCGGTGATGGCGTCAATGATGCGCCTGCTTTGAAACAGGCCGACGTCGGCATTGCCGTCAGCGGCGCCACCGATGCCGCCCGCGCCGCCGCCGATCTGGTGCTCACCGCACCGGGGCTGTCGGTCATTGTCACGGCCATCGAAGAAGCCCGGCGTATTTTCGAACGCATGAGCGCCTATGCCATCTACCGCATCAGTGAAACCATTCGCATCATGTTCTTCGTAGTGCTGGCGATGGTCTTTTTCGACTTCTATCCCATCACCGCAATCATGATCATCCTCCTTGCTTTTTTCAACGATGTGCCGATTATGACCATCGCTTACGACCACACCGGACTGGAGAAAAAACCGGTGCGCTGGAATATGCAGCAGGTGATTACCGTCGCCACGGCGATGGGCATTGTTGGCGTCTTCGGCAGCTTCGGCATGCTGCTGATTGCGATGGACTGGCTGCATCTGGATGTCAGTCAGATTCAGACTTATGTCTTTCTGAAAATGGCCGTCGCCGGGCATCTGGTGTTGTTCGTCGCCCGCAACAAAGGCCACTTCTGGGAACGGCCCTGGCCTGCGCCTGTCATGATCTGGTCGGCAGTCGTCACCAAACTGGCGGCAACCCTGCTGGCCGCCTATGGCTTTGGCCTGATCACGCCCATCAGCTGGCCGGAAATCGCATTGATCTGGGGCTATTCTTTTGCCTCGGCAATGCTCACCGATCTGGTCAAGGTGCAGGTCTATCGCCATCTGTCAGGAGAAACGCCCCGCCATCGCGGCTTTGTCGATCATCTGAAGCATCCGTTGAATGCTTCCAGAGGTGGAAAATAAAACAGGCATTGTCATCCAGGTTGCATCCCCGCCTCGTGGATCGATGCACAATATGCGTGACAATCTTTGAAAAGGGAGAAAAACAATGCCCCGAATGCAGGAAAAACTCGATGAGATTATGACGCTGACCCAGTCACTGCGTAAAGATTATCCGACTGAAACCAATGCCTTTCTCGGATTTCTAAACAAAGCCGAATCCGGCAAGGCGTTAGCGATCCGCGACAAGGAACTGATTAACGTCGCTCTTGCAGTCGCCGCGCAATGTGAATGGTGTATCGCCTTTCATGTTGAACAGGCGGTAAAAAGCGGCGCCGACCGAGATGAAATTATCGAAGCCGGTTTCATGGCCGTGATCATGCACGGTGGCCCCGCCTATATGTATATGACTCCTCTGCTGGATGCGATTGACGAATTTTTAACAGAGACAAACTGAGATGGACAGAGACACCCTGCACCGGTTTTTATACGACATGCTGCTGGCGCGCGCCTTCGAAGAACGCGCGGCTGAGGAATACGCCAATGGGAACATTGCCGGTTTCCTGCATCTTTATCCCGGCGAGGAAGCGGTTGCTGTAGGCGTGATTCACGCCGCCGAGCCCAGCGACTATCTGGTCACCACCTATCGTGAACACGTGCATGCGCTGGTGCGCGGCATCCCGCCACGCCCAATCATGGCCGAACTGTTCGGCCGCTGCGACGGCATCTGCAAAGGCATGGGTGGCTCCATGCACCTGTTCGATCGCGAACGTCGTTTCATGGGCGGCTATGCGATTGTCGGTGAAACCTTTCCGGTGGCGACCGGCATTGGCTACAGTATCGCTCTGCGTCAGTTACCGGAAGCGGTGATCTGTTTTTTTGGCGATGGCGCGGTCAATCAGGGCACATTTCACGAAGCCCTGAACATGGCCGCACTCTGGAAACTGCCGGTGTTGTTTGTCTGTGAAAATAACCACTATCAAATCGGTACTGAGATCCATCGTCACTCTGCTGTCGTTGATGTCCATAAACGCGCCTGCGCCTATAACATTCCGGCGGAAAAGTTTGACGGCATGGATGTGATCAATGTTTATGAAGCCACGCGGCATGCGCTCGCCCGGATACGCGCCGGTAACGGGCCGCAATTGCTGGAGTTTGAAACCTACCGTTTTCGCGGCCACTCGATGGCGGATTCCGGCAGCTACCGACCACGTTCGGAAGTTAAAGCTTATGCCGAACGCGATCCGTTAAAGACGGTGATTAACGAAGCCGAATTCGGCTATCCAACATCCGAGCAAATTACCGCCGCCGGTCCTGATGTCATCAGCCGCCTGGTCGATCACCCTTCCGCCATCGATCATTTTGATGCACGCCATGTTGAACAGATTAAACAGGAGGTGGCGAACATCGTCGATGACGCCGCACAGTTTGCATCGCAAAGTCCGCAACCCACAATCGATGACGCCTGGGCCAGTCTGTACGGCAACCGTCAGCATGAAACATTGATGGAGGATGCGCAACATGGCTGAAACCCTGCTCTACTGGCAAGCACTGAATCGCGCACTGGATCTGGAAATGTCGCGCGATGAATCCGTTTTCACCCTGGGCGAAGACGTCGGTCTGTACGGGGGTTCCTATCGCGTCACGGAAGGACTCTATGCAAAATACGGTGAATGGCGAGTGCGCGACACGCCGATCTCAGAAGGCGGCTTCACCGGACTGGGCGTGGGCGCGGCGCTGACCGGCATGCGCCCGGTGGTGGAGATCATGACCATCAACTTCGCCCTGCTGGCGCTGGATGCAATCATCAACATGGCGGCCAAGATCCCGTTCATGTCCGGCGGCCAGTTCCCCATGCCGCTGGTGGTGCGCATGCCCGGCGGTGTCGCCAAACAACTGGCCGCCCAGCACTCACAACGTCTGGAACACACACTGATGAATGTGCCCGGCCTGCGCATCGTGGTTCCCTCCACGCCGCAGGATGCATACTGGCAACTGCGCCAGTCTATCGCCAGCGATGATCCAATTATCATGCTGGAACATGAGCTGCTGTATTTTGAAAAGGGCGAAGTAAATCCTGCCGCTGAACCACCCCCGGTACATCAGGCAAGCGTTCGCCGCGAGGGAACAGATCTAACCATCATCAGTTACTCACGCATGGCTAACCTGTCAGTACAGGCGGCGGAAAAACTTGCCGAGAAAAATATCGAGGCTGAGGTTATCGATCTACGCAGTCTCAATCCCATCGACTGGGATACCTGTAGTGCGTCTCTGAAAAAAACACATCGTTTACTGGTCGTGGAAGAAGACTGCCGGTTCGCCGGCGCCGGCGCCGAGATCATCGCAAATTTGAGCGAACGCAGTTTTTTTGATCTGGATGCAGCCCCTGTGCGCATCGCCGGACTCGACATGCCCACCCCGTTTAACCGGGAGCTGGAAGCCGCCAGCATCCCGAAAATTAACGATATTGTCGATGCCGCCCGTCAATTGGCCGGGCAAAATAAAACTGGTTAATGGATTCTTTCCAATAAACGCAATCTCGATATCGGAATCGAAAGAAGCGTCTTTTAATATGGAACAGAGAGCGGATATCTATCCTCAATTTGGAGGCTGATATTTTAAGGAACCTCTGATTAATTCCGTTCGCCCTGAGCCCTTCGACTTCGCTCAGGAGAGCCTTGTCGAAGGGTGAGCCATATAACATTATGATTTTACAATGCTTAACGTTCATGGTTCGACCCTTCGTCAGGCTCAGGACTTCACCACGAACGGCGGAATTAATCAGAGGTTCCTTAAATTTGCATTTTTATGCATAGTTGCACTATTATGCAACTATGCATATTTTAACCATTAACCCGGAAACCCTTTTTCAGGCCTTATCTGACAGTACACGCCTGCGCATTATTCACCTGCTGGTAATGAGTGATGAAGAAATCTGTCTGTGTGAGCTGGTCGATGCCCTGCTTGAACCTCAATACAATCTTTCCCGTCATCTTAAAGTATTGCGTCAGGCGGGCCTGTTAACATCGCAAAAAGAAGGCCGCTGGGTCTACCACCGTTTGACCACTGATCCTGATTACCTGCAGCAACTTTATGCGCTGGTGCGCGCATTGCCGGATCCGGATAATACCTACCGCACAGATTTCAGGCGCTTTAAAAATCGCATGGCCTTGCGTGAAGACGGTCGCTGCCGGGTTGGGATTCTTTCCGAAAATCTGAAGAAGGCGGGCGCTAAATAATGGCCTGCCCGAGCTGTGAGGCCGTCGCCGCCGGCCGGCCCCTGCCACCCCCCTGGCGCAACCCGCAGGTTGTCGCCTCCGCGCTGTCGGGGGGATTGCTCGCAGCAGGCTTCTTCGGCGCTATGCTGGGACTCGCCGCGCAACTGGAAACCGGTTTATATCTACTGGCTGTGGTTATTGGCGGCTGGTATTTCATTCGTGAAGGCCTCGAAACGCTGCTGGAAGAACGGCAGATCGGCATTGAAATTTTAATGGCGGTTGCCGCGCTGACCGCCGGCCTTCTGGGACAATGGGCCGAAGCCGCCATGCTGGTTTTTCTTTATTCAATTTCAGAAGCCGCCGAAGGTTATACCGAGCAGCGCACCCGCAACGCCATCCGCGCCTTGATGGATCTGGCGCCAAAAACCGCGCTGGTTTTGCGTGACAATCAGGAAAAGCTTATTCCCGCTGACGAGCTTCAACCCGGTGATATTTTTATCGTTCGACCCGGTGAGGCGGTGGCGACCGATGGCGAAATTATCGATGGACATTCAAGCCTGAATCAGGCGCCGGTGACCGGCGAGTCGTTGCCCGTAGAAAAGACCATTGGTGATCCGGTGTTTGCCGCAACCTTGAATGGCGAAGGCGCGCTGACTATTCGGGTAACAAAAACCACGGCCGACAATACGCTGGCGCGAATCATTCAACTGGTGGAAGAAGCCCAGTCCAGCAAGGGAAAAAGTCAGCGCTTTATCGAACGCTTTGGCCGCCGTTACAGCCCGGCGGTGCTGGCGGCGGGGATCCTGCTGGCAGTCGTACCGCCAGTTTTTTTTGCGCAGGAATGGCAGGAATGGTTAACGCGCGCGACCGTCTTTATTGTCGCCGCCGCACCCTGTGCACTGGTTATTTCCATTCCCATTACCCTGGTTGCCGCGATTGGCACGGCCGGACGAAACGGCATATTAATCAAGGGCGGCGTGCATCTGGAAAATCTGGCGAAAGTGAAGGTTATCACGCTGGATAAAACCGGCACTCTGACATCAGGCAGGCCGCAGGTCAGTAAAATTATCAGCTTTAATGACGTGTCTGAAAAACAATTACTGAGCGCCGCCGCTGCGCTGGAATTGCGTTCACAGCATCCGCTGGCCAGAGCCATTATCGACTATACGGCAGATAAAAATATCGAGGTTCCGCCTGCTGAGGATTTTCAGTCGCTGACCGGCGCCGGCGCCAGAGGTCGAATCAATAATGAAACTGTATATATTGGCAAGCCGGATTTGTTCTCTGACATGGGCATAGCCTTAACTTCGATTCAAACACAAATCAGGGAACTGCAACAGGCGGGCAATACCGTCATATTACTGGGGACGAAACAACAGGTGCAGGGACTGATTGCCGTGAATGATCCACTTAGATCGGAAGTGGTTGATGCGATTAGCGAGTTGCGCCGAACCGGTATAAAAAAGATCATTATGTTGACCGGTGATAATCAGCTGGCGGCGAATGCCATCGCCGCTAAAGCCGGTATCGATGAAGTTTTTGCCGAACTAAAGCCTGAGGATAAAAAACGCAAAATTGAAGAACTGGATCGGCGTTATGGTCGAGTCGCCATGGTCGGTGATGGCGTCAATGACGCCCCGGCATTAGCCGCCGCGCATGTCGGTATCGCCATGGGCGCAGCCGGGACGGATGTCGCGCTGGAAACTGCCGATGTGGCGCTGATGGCGGACGATCTGTCGCGCCTGCCTTATCTGATTCACTTTAGTCATCGAAACTGGCATATTATTCGTCAGAATTTAATCCTCTCTGTACTTGTCATCGGCAGTCTTGTCAGCGGCGCTGTTGCAGGCGCATTTTCATTACCCGTTGCTGTTCTCGCCCATGAGATTAGCGAGTTTATCGTAATCGCCAGCGGTCTGCGGATGTTGCGATCCTAGACGATAAAACTATGTTTATACGCCTTATCATTACACAACTATTAACCCTGAGCATACTGTTCAGCAATATCGCCTGGGCAATGGATGAGTGCAGCTGGTTTACCAATGTATCCGGGCAGGAGATGAGTCAGACTGCCACTCCCCCTTCAGATAATGGTTCGCTAACGGGTTCTTGCAACAGCTATTGTATTGGCTGGATCCATCTTTTGTATATTAATTATCAGGCCTCTTCTATCAACACCATTACCCATCATTTTGATGGGATGCCGAAATTTTCATTTTATCATTCTCTGCAACGCAAACCCCCTACCGAACCTCCACAGGCCTGAGTTCCTTTTGTAACCCAGACTATATTACCGTGGTCATTTGTTATGCCTTCAAAAAAGGACTCGTTTCATGTTCAGGTGTTTTATTTTACCGATATTATTATCAAGTTGTTTATTGCCCATTAATGCGTGGTCAAGTGATAATACTCCATCAACAAATCAGCATTATTTAGCGGATAACCTGTCCACTCTTTCGTCACTGGTGAAAAATGTGCTTGACGACAATCCCGGCATTAAATCTGTGCAGGCCGCACAGGATGCGGCAGTTGCAAAAGCACAGGCGGCGGATCAACCCTTGTATAATCCAGAACTGGAGCTGGATGTTGAAAATACAGATGTGCAGACCAGTAGTATGGGTATAAACCAGACTATCGACTGGGGGGATAAACGCGATGCGCGCAGCCAGACGGCTCGCTTCAGACAGCAGGCGTTTGCCGCCAAATTGCAAACCGCTCGTCAGGTGCTGGCTGCCGATGTTCTGCATGCCCTGGCCAACTATCATTCAGATAATGAAATGGCCGCCCTGACCAAACAACGCATTGAGTTATTGCAAGGATTCGTCGGTCTGGCGAAAAAACGCCGGCTGTCAGGCGATCTTGGTCAGGCTGAATTAACGCTGGCCAAACTGGCCTTTGTTGAGGCCAATATGCAGCGAACCCGTGCGACAACCCGGCTGATGGAAACACAACAGCAATTAATCGCGCTTGTCGGTGGAAACAGACATGAATGGCCGCATCTTCCTGATGTATTGCCACCTCTGGAATTGGCGGAACAAAACATCGATGATATATTGATGCAACTGCCTGTCTTACGGGAGCAGCGATCACGAATTGCTGCAGCCAAAGCCAATATTATTTTTCGCCGCCGAGCCCGGCAACCTGATCCAACTATCGGTTTGCGCGGCGGGCGCGAAGCTTCTGACAATCTGATTGGCGTTAGCCTGTCTATTCCGCTTTTTGTGCGCAATAATTTCCGCGCCGAGGTTGATGTCGCTAATTCTCAGCTAATTCAAACCGAGCGGCAAAGTCAGAATATTACCCGCAAAGTTCGCGCAAAACTGCTTTCTTCCGCACGTCGTTATCAACTGGTCTGGAAAACCTGGCAAGACTGGAAACAGGCCGGCCAATTCAGTCTTGTTAACCAGACCACGCTGATACAACAGCTTTGGCAAGCCGGGGAAATAAGCACTACTGAATATTTTATGCAACTCAACCAGACGCTGGACACCCGTCTTAGCGCAATAGAATTGCGCAATGATTTATGGCGAACCTGGATCGACTGGTTACTCGCCTCAGGCCAAATAAATACCTGGTTGGGCATCGACAATCAAGAATTACAATCTGGAGATAAGCCGTTATGAAAATATATATAAACAGATTATTCATACTTCTTTTTATAGTTACCAGCATGCCTGTTTTTGCAGAAGAAACATCCTCTGAAGAAGCGCAGGGCATTCCTGAAATGACGCCTGCGCAACGTCAGGCAATGGGTATCGTCAGCGCTGCGGTCGGCTATCGTAGATTAAACAAAGAGATCATCGCCCCCGGTGAGGTAACGGTGAATATCTATCGCAGCTCTCAGGTCACCACGCGAATCCGCGCACAGATCATCAAACGATATGCGCGCATGGGGGATGAGGTCAAAGCCGGACAAAAATTGCTGACCCTCTCCAGTGTGGATATGGCCGATGCGCAAAGCCGGCTGGTGGTTGCCGAGCGTGAATGGCAACGGGTGAAAAAACTGGGGCGCAAGGTGGTTTCCGAGCGGCGCTATGTTGAAGCACAGGTTAATCGCCAGCAGGCCTATGCCAGCGTGCTGGCTTATGGCATGACCGAGGCGCAGATTAATGCTCTGCTGAAACAGGGGGACGCCTCCAGAGCCACGGGCATGTTTGATCTCTTGAGTTCTCAGCAGGGAACGGTGATCAGCGATCACTTTGTAATCGGGCAGGTGGTTGAACCGGGTCAGGTGCTGATGGAGATCAGTGATGAATCTCAGCTCTGGGTGGAAACCCAGATCAACCCTGTTGATGTCATCCACGTTAAAGCAGGCAATCCGGCGCGCATCAATCCCGGCGCGAACGAATGGCTAAAGGGAAAAGTAGTACAGATTCATCGCCGTGTTGATGAAACCACGCGCACCCTGCCTGTACGCATTGAAGTCGATAACCGGCAGGATTTATTGCGCCCCGGTCAATTTGTCAAAGTCGCCCTGCAAACATCGCTGAGTGCGCAGGTCATCGCCGCCCCCACCTCGGCGGTTACCCTGTTACAGGGGGAACAGGTGGTGTTTGTTGTGCACGGCAATGAAATCAGCCCGCAACTGGTGGAAACCGGTGAAGTGCGTGGCGACTGGATTGAAATAAAAAACGGTCTAAAAAAAGATAGTGAGATTGTTGTCAAAGGCATGTTCTTGCTCAAGTCGCTGTTGTTGAAATCACAGATTGGCGATACCGATTAGGAGATGGAACATGTTAAATAAACTGGTTGAAATATCTCTGCGCTATAAATTTCTGGTCATCGTTAGTTTTATGGTGGTGGCGTTTCTCGGCTGGCGTGCGGTCAACAGCATATCCATTGACGCCTTTCCCGATGTTACGCCGGTGCAGGTCAATGTTTATACCGAAGCAGCAGGACTGGCGGCGGAGGATATCGAACAACTGCTGACTTTTCCGGTGGAGTCCGGCATGGCCGGCTTGCCGGGCGTGCAGGAAATACGGTCGGTGAGTCTGTTCGGTTTATCCTATGTGTCGGTCTATTTTGAAGACGGTATGGATATTTATTTTGCCCGGCGGCTGGTGATGGAGCGCCTGCAGGAAATCGGTGATCGCATTCCGGAGGGCTACGGCACGCCGGAAATGGGTCCCAACACCTCGGGGCTGGGACAGGTATTCTGGTACACCGTTGAACGCGCCGATGAAAAACTCAATGCCGATATTTCCGATATGGATCTGCGCACGGTGCAGGACTGGAGCGTGCGCCTGATGTTGCGCACCGCGCCGGGAGTCGATGACGTCATGTCATGGGGCGGACAGGAGCGGCAGTTTCAGGTGGTGATTGATCCATTGAAACTGATTGAATACGACCTGAGTTTTCGGGATATCATTGAATTACTGGAAACCAATAATCGTCAGGTCGGTGGCCAGTATATTAATCAGGGCGCCGAACAATATCTGGTGCGCGGTCTGGGGCTGGTAAAAGACGAAACCGATATCGGCAATATTGTGGTCAAGGTGGAAGACGGTACGCCCGTCTATCTGCGCGAGGTCGCAACGATTTCACAACAACCGGCGCTGCGTTCAGGCGCGGTCACCCGTGATGGTAAAGAAGTGGTGCTGGGCATGGCGCTGGCGCGCATTGGTGAAAACGCCAAAAATGTTGTCGATAACGTAAAGGAAAAAATGGCGGTGGTTGAGTCCACCCTGCCCGAAGGCATGGTGGTCACCCCCATTTATGATCGCACCGATCTGGTGGAAAAAGCGGTCAATACCGCAGTCAGCGCGCTGGTGGAAGGTTCGATTCTGGTGGCCATTGTGCTGTTTCTGTTTCTGGGCGAGTTGCGTTCGGCGCTGGTGGTGATCGCCGCCCTGCCGCTGGCGATGCTCATCGCCTTTATTATGATGGGAGAAGCGGGTCTGAGCGCCAACCTGATGTCTCTGGCGGGACTGGCTATCGGCATTGGCATGATGGTCGATGGCGCGGTGGTGTTAACGGAAAACGCTTTCCGCATTATGGCCGAACGACGGGAAAAGGGAGAAAAGGTAAATCGAACGGCGGCGGTGCTCACTGCGGCGCAGGAAGTCGCCAACCCGGTTGCCTTCGCTATTTTAATTATCATCGTGGTGTTTTTGCCGTTGTTCAGTCTCAGCGGGCTGGAAGGCAAACTGTTCAAACCCATGGCCTTTAATATCAGCTTCGCCATGGCCGGTTCCCTGTTGCTGACCCTGACAATTATCCCGGTGCTGGCGGCCATGATTCTCAAACCCAAAGAAGAACGGGACACCTGGCTGGTGAGCCGGATCAAACGCGCTTATCTGCCCACTCTGGCCTGGTCGTTGGCGAATAAAGGCAAGGTCGTTACCTCTGCGATTATCCTGTTGATCGCAAGTCTGGCGCTGTTTCCCTTACTGGGTAAGGAGTTTATGCCGCAGTTGCAGGAAGGCTCGATTATGTGGCGCATCGTCTCCATTCCCTCGACCTCGCTGGAAACAACGATTGAAATATCCAAAGACGTGGAAAAAGCCCTGAACGCCTTTCCCGAGGTGAACAGCACCATCGCCATGATCGGCCGCGCCGAAAAAGGCGAAACCGCGGATGTGAATTACATGGAAATTTTTACCGATCTTAAACCCCATGATGAATGGGAAAATCCACGCAGCTATGAGGCGCTGGCCGTAGAAATGCGTGAGCAACTGGAAAAAGTCGCGCCGACATCGGTGATCAGTTTCACCCAGCCGATCCAGATGCGGGTGGAAGAGCTGATTTCCGGCGTGCGCGCCACGCTTGCGGTCAAACTCTACGGCGAAGATCTGACAGAGCTGGATCGCCTGAGTCAGAAAATTAAAACCGCGATTGCAAAGGTGCCGGGAGTGGCTGATCTTTCACTGGAAGCCAACTTGGGCAAACCCCAGATCCGCATTCAGGTTAACCGCGAAGCCCTGTCGCGCTATGGCATGAACGCCGATGAAGTGCTTACCGTGGTGCGCACCGGAATCGGCAACGATCCGGTTTCCAGTTTGATTCGGGGCATCAAACGATTTGATATTACCGTGCGCCTTGATGATGCGGCCAAACTGTCGGTCGAGGCGATTCGAAATATTCCGCTGCGCACCAGCAATGGCGCCATTGTACCCCTGAAACAGGTGGCGGACATTTCAGTCGCCGAAGGTTATTCCTTTATTCGTCGTGAACAGTTACAGCGCTACGCGGTCATTCAAATGGACGTGCGCGGCCGCGATGTCGACGGTTTTGTCGCTGACGCCAACGCCATGATCAAACAGGAGATTGAGATGCCACCGGGCTACTGGCTGGAATGGGGCGGCGCGTTTGAAAATCAGCAGCGTGCGCTCAAGCGGCTGGCGCTGATTGTTCCACTGACGATTTTCTTTATTTTCGTGCTGCTCTACACCGCCTTTAACTCGGTGAAATACGCCACCCTGATTATCGCCAATGTGCCTTTCGCCACCATCGGCGGACTGGTGTCCCTGTTTATTACCGGGCAATACCTGTCGGTGCCCTCGGCCATCGGCTTTATCGCCGTATTCGGTGTGGCCATGCTCAACGGCATCGTCCTGATCAGTTTTTTAAATGAACTTCAGGAAAAAGGACTGTCTGTAAGAGAGGCGGTGCGCAGGGGCGCGGAATTGAGATTGCGGCCGGTGATGATGACCGCCAGCGTGGCGATTCTCGGTCTGATTCCCATGCTGCTGTCCACCGGAGTCGGCGCGGAAACCCAGCGACCATTGGCGACCGTGGTCGTGGGTGGATTGATTACCTCAACCCTGTTGACGCTCATATTGCTGCCGGTGATTTATGAGTGGATGGAAAGCCGTAGTAACCGGAAATAGACGTTTATTTTTGGAACCTATGATTAATTCCGTTCGCCCTGAGCTTGTCGAAGGGTGAACTATATAACATTATGATTTTACAATGCTTAGCGTTCATGGTTCGACCCTTCATCAGGCTCAGGACTTTACCACGAACGGCGGAATTAATCAGAGCTTCCTTTTATTTTAACTTTAGTGGAGAAAAGACAATGAAAACATTTTATTTGTTAGCTGTAATTTATCTGGGCGCGATCAGCAATCCGGTTTTTGCCGCACAGAATCATCAGAGCGAAAACTCAGGCATGGGCATGAAATCCTCCATGATGGAAGGCGGAAAAGCCTGCGATAAAATGCATAAGATGAATCCGGAGAAAATGCAGGGCATGATGAAAATGAAGAAAGAACACATGCAGAAAATGGAAACTCATCTGGCGAATATCGAGAATCTTCTAAAACAGCTGGTGGAGCTGGAAAAGAAAAAATCTTCAAATCACTAATGCTGTAAGTTTATTCTGTTTACAGCATCCGGCTGCCAGGATATGAATCAGCCGGGTGCTTTATGAGACAAGGATTTATTATGAAAGAAATCAAGGCCTTTATTCACCGTAATCGAATTACTGATGTTTTACATGCATTAAAAAATAAAAACTTTTGTTCCGGGCGTTGCAATCTGTCTATTAACGATGTAAGTGGAACCCTGCAGGCGCTGGATAAACAGGAACAGAACTTTTCCATCGAACTGGGTGAGAACATTATTACTGAAGTCAAACTGGAACTTATCTGTGAAGATGAACGCATTGATGAAGCCATCGCACTGATTCGCGACAATGCGCGAACCGGCCAACCACTGTCAGGCTGGATCTATACTTCTGAGATCACAAATATCACGGCAATAGAAAATTAAGCATTGCCTGAGATTATTATACAGTAGACTTAAAATGTAATGACGCCTACAAAACCCAGGTCACATTGAGCAGTATCGGGCTGCTCACTCCCTTGTGTATTCGACCTTCCATTAACAGAAAATACAGACTGGCGCCGAGATCAATCTGCCAGCCCTGTGCAGGATGTTTCACACTAAACCCAAGGCCAACAAAAGCATCGGGGATATGTTTGCCTTCACCGGCGCCGGATTGATCAAAGCCATCATAACTAAGCCGCGCTGAAAAAGCCTGCCGCGGTGAAGGCCAGGCGGCAATAATGCGCGCCGAATACTTCAGCCTGCTTTGCTTTACCGGAAATTGCTGACGATAGGAAACATAAGGCGCCAGTGAAATATAGGTTGCCGCATAATCCACCACGCCAGAAAAATTAGCATCAAGTCCGATGCTATCGAAGGAAACCGCAAATTCACCAATATCAAAATATTCGAAAACCAGACCATACTGCCATGATTTTGTTTCATCGATTGCGCTGACTCTTGAAGCCGAAACGCCATAATGTTCGGCATGACCACTGACACCGGTAACATTGACATTCAATGGTATGCCAAAGGGTGGATTTTTAATAAAGGCCGGATCGAAAACAGCCGGCCCGTTTTTGCCGCGAAACTGCAGAAAATCACCGAACAGTGAAAACAGATAACCACCACCTGCCGATGAGTCGGGCAGGAAATATTCCAGCCCCAGCATCAGCGTTGAAGTGTCGAAGCTGGTCGCGGATACCCGGTTAAACCCGGCCTGTAATCGTCGTTCACTGTTATTAAAATTATCCGGAACAGCCGGCAGCGACAGGTAACGCGCATTCATCGGCGCTTCAAGGGCGTGCTCCGCTTCATAGCCGAGGCGCTCCCCCGCCGGCACAGCACTGGAAAACAGCATGCAGGCTATCAGCCAGATTCTTTTATTGAGCCTCAATCTCAATATTCTCATTTAATACATCCTGTGCCGGAACAACCAGCCGGAGAACGCCAGCGACACAATGCTAATCAATAACATCGGCCAGTACTGATTGAACAACAGGCCATAGCTGTCACCTTCCAGAAATACGCCACGCACGATAATCAAAAAATAACGCAGCGGATCAAGATAGGTCAACCATTGCACGACTTCAGGCATATTGGCGATAGGGGTGGAAAAGCCGGATAGAATAACCGCCGGCACCATAAATAAAAAAGCGCCGAGGATGGCCTGTTGCTGGGTAACCGCAATCGAGGAAATCATCAACCCCACACCTGTGCTGGAAAGTAAAAACAGCACAATGCCAAG
This sequence comes from Gammaproteobacteria bacterium, assembly GCA_015491815.1. Classification (GTDB taxonomy): domain Bacteria; phylum Pseudomonadota; class Gammaproteobacteria; order UBA6429; family Thiohalophilaceae; genus JAADGZ01. The sequence continues at coordinate 58,166 of WFVC01000038.1, forward strand.
ATAGAGTGCGCCAATATCACCGCGCAACGGAATCTTGAACAACATGATCATGATGATAATAATGACAGTGGATTCAAGCAGACCGATGACGATACCCGGTATGGCCTTACCGATCAGAATTTCCACCGGTCGAATCGGCGTCACCAATAGTTGATCAAAGGTGCCTGCTTCACGTTCACGGGCAACCGACAGGGAGGTGACTAACAGGCTCACCACCAGCGTCAACAGGCAAACGATGCCGGGCACAATAAACCAGCGCGACTGCAGATTTTCGTTATACCAGTTGCGAACATCCAGCACGGTCTTCACACCGGCCTGCCCCTGTTTTTCCAGCCAGTTGCGATTGAAATCAAGCAGGATGGTGCGCAAATAATTCATCGCTGTCATCGCCGTATTTGAATTACGTCCGTCCAGAATCACCTGCATTGAAGTGCTTTGTCCCCGGCGCATATCGGCGCTGAAATGTGAATCGATATTCACCACCAGCAACACCGCCCGATTATCAATCAAGGGCGCAATCTCCGCCTCATGATGAATGCGTTTGATAATGTGAAAGTTGGGAGAACCTTCGAGACGGCTGATCAACTCGTGGGACAGTGAACCGGCATCCCGGTTGTAAACTGCAACGGGAATATTATTAAGATCATAGGTCGCGGCAAAACTGAACATCAGCAATTGCACGATCGGCGGAATGATGATCACGATGCGACTGCGTTTATCCCGCAATAGAGCCAGAAACTCCTTGATGGCAAGCGCCATGATCAGTTCGAATTTCATCGATTATTCCAGACGCTTGCGCGATTTTTTCCATACCAGGGTGAAGAAAAAAATCAGCATCAAAAATAATGCGCCCATATTGGCGAGCACCACCGGCCAGACATCCCCGGCCAGAAACAGCGTTTGCAAAATGGCGACAAAATAACGCGCCGGGACAATATGAGTGATCACCTGAATGATCATCGGCATGGAGTTAATATCAAACAGAAAACCGGAAAGAATAAAAGCCGGCAGGAAAGTCACGATGATCGCAATCTGTCCGGCGACAAACTGGTTTTTCGCAATAATCGAAATCAGCAACCCAATCAGCAGGGCCACCAGCATGAACAGCGCCGAGGCCAGAATCAGCAACCAGAAAGATCCGCGCAGGGGCACATCAAACTGCCATATCGCTAAAGCCACGCTGAACAACATGCCGCCCATGCCAAGAATAAAATAAGGGATCAACTTGCCGACCAGCATTTCGCTGATGCGCAGCGGCGTCACCATCAGCGCCTCCATTGTCCCCCGCTCCCATTCGCGCGCCACTACCAGCGCTGTCAACAGGGAGCCGATCAGCGTCATGATAATGGCCACCAGTCCCGGCACCAGAAACATCCGGCTGGAAAGCGCGGCATTGAACCAGACCCGTTGATCCAGCGCCACCGGCATCGGCAGAGCTTGCCCCTGTACTTCGGCAAAGTGCGTCAGCCAGGCCAGCCAGACTCCCTGAATATAACCCTGAGTGATGTTGGCCTGATTGGAATCCACACCGTTGATGATCACGCCAATAGGAGCCTCTTGACCGGCGAGCAAGCTGCTGGAAAAATTATTTCGCAACCAGATGACAGCATCAATTTTGCGTTCGTCCAGCGCCTGTTGTGCTTCCTGAATCGCATTAAAATAATACGGTTTGAAAAATTCAGAACGTTCAAAGGAACCGGCAAGCGAATGGCTGAGAGTATCGGGCTGTTCGATTACGATTCCTAGCGGAATATCACTGGCGTCCAGCGAAACCCCATAGCCAAATAAAAACAGCAGCAGCACCGGCATCACAAAGGCGATAGAAATACTGGAAGGATCGCGCAGGATTTGCCAGCTTTCCTTGCGAATCACGCCCAGCAATCGCATCCGCGCCGCGTGCTGCGCCTTCATGCCGCCACCTTTCTGTTTTCAATTAGCCAGATAAACGCATCTTCCATGCTCGGATCAGGAATTGTTGAACTGCGCGCCAGCGCCTTCATATCCCGAGGCGCGCCTTCCGCCAGCACCTCGCCTTCCGCCATAATCACCAGTCGATCACAGTAGTTGGCTTCTTCCATAAAATGCGTGGTCACCAGAACGGTCACCCCGGTTTCCGCCAGCGCATTGGTCCAGGCCCAGAATTCCCGCCGCGCCAGCGGATCGACGCCCGACGTAGGTTCATCCAGAAACAGGATCTCCGGTTCATGCATCAGGGCGGCGGCAAAAGAAAGACGCTGCCGGTAACCCAGCGGCAATATCCCCGCATTCGTGTCCCGATAATCTTCAAGTTCGAAAGTGCTTAACGCCCATTCAAGCCGCTCACGCTGTTGCCGGTTGCGCAGGCCATAGGCGCTGGAGAAAAAACGCAAATTCTGAATCACGGAAAGATTGGTATAAAGAGAAAACTTCTGCGCCATGTAGCCAATGTGACTGCGGGCGCGGGCTGCGGCCGTGCGCAGATCATGACCGGCCACCGCCAGTTTTCCCGAGCTGGCCGGCAACAAACCGCAAAGCATGCGAAAGGTCGTCGATTTGCCTGCACCATTAGCGCCAAGCAGGCCGAATATCTCCCCGCGCCTGACGCTAAAACTGACATGGTTCACCGCGACAAACTCACCGAAACGACGCACCAGATCCTTTACCTGAATAATCTCATCCGAGGCCGCGCCTGTCGCGGCTTTTACAGGCAGAACAGGATTTTTTCCGCTTTGTTCTGAATGAGGTTTAAGCTTCGCCACAAAGGCGTCTTCAAAATGCGGAGCCAACGGTTTTATTTTGAGTCCTGTTTCATTCGCCAATAAATCGGCCCCGGCAACCGTCCCCTCCTCCATCACCAGGCGTACAGATTCACCTTCGATCAGCGCATCCAGCACCCCCGGCGCATGACTCAGTTTCGCCTGCAAGCCACGCACGCTCTGATCAACCACATCAGGATCGGCAATCCTAACCTGAAACACACGGCCATTCACTTCATCGCTGAATGTCTGCGGTTGTCCCTGCCCCAGCATCCGACCTTCATGCAACAGGATCACTTCATCACAACGTTCGGCTTCATCCAGATAAGCGGTGCTGAGTAACACTGTCATCCCCGCCTCCTGCACCTGTTGATAAACAATATGCCAGAGTTCACGTCGAGAAACAGGATCGACGCCAACCGTCGGTTCGTCCAGCAATAATAATTGCGGTGAACGCACCAGCGTGCAGGCCAGTCCCAGTTTCTGTTTCATGCCACCGGATAACCGCCCGGCCAGACGCGTCGTAAAAGGCGCAAGGCCGGTCATCTGCATCAATGTGTCATAACGCGCCGCGCGTTGCGATCGGGGAACATTCTGCAGATCCGCATACAGTTCCAGATTTTCCTGTACGCTCAAATCTTCGTACAGGCCAAAGCGCTGAGGCATGTAGCCCACCTGCGACTGCACTTTCAGAGGATGGCGACGAACATCGACGCCCAGCACTTCAAGCTCTCCTTCATCGGCAAGCAGCAAGCCTGCAGCCAAACGCATGAGGGTGGTCTTACCCGCGCCATCCGGGCCAATTAACCCTGTTACTCGCCCCGGTTTAAGCGCAAAGCTCACTTTATCCAGCGCCTGCGCCTGTCGGCCATCACGCTGAAAGCATTTACTGAGATGAGAAGAAATCAGCGCTGGAGAGTTCATTGTATTGTTCCGTCCAAGTATAAAGTTTCAAATACCAGGGGCTGTTTGAAAATACATATTGCATGTACGACTTCAGTCGTACATGTGCGGCTGAAATCACACCTACAGGCTATGCCATGCATTCATAAGTGCACTGGTATTTGGAACTTTCATTTAGCCTCGCAGTTTTTGTCGGCGATATCCTGATTCACCGGCGCTTGATCAATCGCAATATGCACCGTTGCCGGCATGCCCAGACGTAATTCATCCTGCGGATTACAGGCAAAAATACGCACCGAGTAAACCAGCCGGGTGCGCAATTCCGGCGTTTGTACATTCTTCGGCGTAAACTCGGCGGTCGGTGAAATATAACCCACCCAGCCCGGATAAGCCCGGCCCGGAAAACTGTCAGTATAAATCATGGCCTTTGAACCAAGGGTGATTTTTCCAAGCATGGGTTCCGGCAAATAGGCGCGCACCCAGACCGGATTAATAAACGCCAGCGTCAACGCCGGTGTCTGCGGAAAAGCCATATCACCCGGTTCGAGAATACGATTGCGGATCACACCCTCGGTCGGCGCGTACAGGTTGGCGTCATCCAGTTGTTGTTCGGCCAGAATCACCGCCGCCTTGCGTCTGGCGAGTTCGGCCTGTGCGATCGCAATGTCTTCCTTACGCGGCCCCAGCTCCAGCAAATTCAAGGCCTGCTTCACCGCTTCCATTTCCGCTTTGGCTGAATCTGCTGCGGCGCGGGCGTTTTCGACATCTTCAGGCGAAACCAGTTTTTTCTTCAACATCGGCAACAGCCGTTTATACGTCGCGCGAGCAGAAGTAGCCCGGGCTTTGGCGGCATTGAGTTCGGCTCGCGCCTTACTGATTTCCTCCTTCCGACTGCCTGCCTGCAATTTATTCAGATTCTGGCGCTGGGCTTCCCATTGCGCCTGTGCTTCGGCCAGCCGCGCCCGTAGAATTTCGGTATGCAACCGCGCAAGCAACTGTCCCTTTTTAACGCGATCGCCTTCCTGTACAAAAACTGTCTCGATATGTTCACTACTGTTAAACGCCAGCTGTGCTTCGCGAATGTCCACATTACCATAAAGGATCAATATATTTTGATCACCGTTCTGCTGCCGCTGCCAGTAATAAATGACGCCAACCCCCAGAACAAGTATTAAGGCAAACAGAAAAAATTTTTTATTCATTCGCATCTTTCCTTTGTTGCTTCGCATTCATATACAGGGCTAAAACCGTAGCCATAGAGCCGGCCATGCATTTATGCGTGAACTCATAGCTGGAACAGGTAAATAGTGATAAAACATTAACACAGGCGCTGTTATCCGTCACCGAGAAACATGGGTTGAGTAGAAATATACAGAGAAAAAATATTTCAGCATGTCACCTGCATGACACTCTGACAAACTTCACGCCGGTAAACTATTATTCAATAGAGTAGGAATACATGAGTTATCGTCAGCAACAATAAAACCAGACTTCAAATTAACAGTGAGTTGGAGATTAAAAATATTTAATCTTTTATCCATACTCTTTTTAGCCACGAGGCGGTATGCTGAAAACCGAGCCGAACACTGATCCAAACAGGAAATCCCGGCCTTCGCTTTCCTGAGATAAATCACATGCGCATTCTTGTCATCGAAGACGATATCGAAACAGCCAATTACATAGCCAAAGGCCTGAAAGAGCATGGTCATACCGTCGATCAAGCTCATGATGGTAAAGACGGCCTGTTTATGGCGCTGGAAAACAACTACGCCATCATCATCCTTGATCGTATGCTACCTGCGCTCGACGGCCTCTCGATTCTGAAAACCCTGCGCAGCTCTGACAAACAGACGCCGGTCATCATTCTCAGCGCGCTGGGTGAAGTGGATGACCGGGTCGAGGGTCTGAAGGCGGGCGGCGATGATTATCTGGTCAAACCCTTCGCTTTTTCCGAATTGCTGGCGCGCATCGACGCCCTGCTGCGACGCGGAGAAATTAAACCCGATAGCAGCCTGCTGAAGGTGGCGGATCTGGAGCTGGATCGCCTGAGCCACGCAGTCAAACGGGCGGGCAAACCCATTGATCTGCAACCGCGCGAATATCTGATCCTCGAGTACCTTATGCAACACGCCGGGCAGATCGTCACTCGCACCATGTTACTGGAAAGCGTCTGGGATTATCACTTCGATCCACAGACCAACATCATCGATGTACACATCAGCCGCCTGCGCAACAAGATCGACAGGGATTTTACTCCGCCCCTGCTGCAGACCGTGCGCGGTGCGGGCTATTGTCTGCGCGAGCCGACCTCGGAAGCCGGATAACCCCATGCAAACCCGTCTGCTGCGCAGCTTTAGTTTTCGTCTTGCCTTTACCTACATGGCGCTGTTCGGCGCATCAGTATTGCTGCTGTTGTGGTTTATCTACTGGTCAACCGCAGCCTACATGTCAAGACAGGCGGACGCCACCATCGCCGCCGAAATAACCGGCCTTTCGGAACGCTACGACATGGACGGTCTCGCCGGTCTGATCGAGGTCATCAACGAACGGCTGTCACGCAAGCCTACCGGCTCATCGATTTATTTACTGACCACCGCACTCAACACCCCGGTTGCCGGCAACCTGAGCCGCTGGCCAACAGTAAAATCCGACCGTGATGGCTGGCTCAACTTCCGCCTGGAAAATGCCGGTCACAATAAAAATGAAATCCATCTGGCCCGGGCGCGCAGTTTCACCCTCTCCGGTGGTTTTCATCTACTGGTTGGGCGTGACATCTACGAACTTGAAGAAACCCAGCGGCTCATCATTCACACCTTGATTCTTGGTTTTGTCATCACCCTGGTGTTGGGCGGCATCGGTGGTGTTCTCCTCAGCCGTCGAGTGATGAAACATCTGGAAGTCATTAACGCCACCAGTCGCGAGATTATCAACGGCGACCTGTCGCGCCGTATCCCCCTGCAGCACAGCGGCGATGAATTCGATGCACTGGCCGACAATCTCAACGCCATGCTCGACCGAATCGAAGAACTGATGGAAGGCGTGCGCCGCGTTTCCGACAGCATCGCTCATGATCTGCGCACGCCGTTGGCGAGGCTGCGCAACCGACTCGAACTGCTACGCACCGAGCAGGAAAAGAACGGTCAGGATCCTACTCAAACCGAACAGGCTATCAGCGAAGCTGATGGTCTGCTGAAAACATTCAATGCCCTGTTGCGCATCGCCCGAATTGAAACACGGCAACATCGAGAAACTTTCACTGAGGTCGATATGGGCGCCCTGCTCCGGGATGTGGTTGAACTCTACGAACCACTGGCCGAAGAAAAAAAGCAGTCGCTGAGTCTACAGTTAAAGAATAAACTGCATATACAGGGCGACCGTGATCTGTTATTTCAGGCCATGGCCAACCTGCTGGATAACGCCATAAAATACACCCCCGTTCATGGAGAAATTAAAATCCGCCTCGATAAACTGGCCGACACGGGCAGAGTCACGATCGCGGATAACGGCCCCGGTATTCCCGAAGCCGAGCGCCAACAGGTATTTCAACGCTTTTATCGACTGGAAAAAAGCCGCACCACGCCCGGCAGCGGACTGGGCCTGAGTCTGGTAGCCGCGGTAGCGAGGATCCATGACATGAACCTAACGCTGGAAGACAACCATCCCGGTGTTCGAATCCTTTGTGAATTTCCGGCGTCCCCAAAAGCAAAGATTAACGAATCTTAATCCTCACTCCACCTTCTGTTAAACCTCGGCAGAGTACTGTTGTATCCGAAGCCTGTATAACAGGCTGACAGCGAATTTAATTGAACGAGGACAGTTTTATGAACAAACCAGGCAAAAATTCAGGCATTTGCTTTCTGCTGCTGGCGAGCATGATCTTTGGCGGAAGCATAAATCTGGCGGCTGCAGCGACTGTTGATAAATCGACAAACCTTAACGATATCGAAAAACAAATCCGGCAGGCTGATGCGCTGGCGCAAAAAGGCCGTGAAGCCATGTCAGACATTACCGCCGCGCGTCAACTCCTCATCAAGCATCATGATGAAGAAGCGCGTCAGTATCTAAAAAAAGCGCGGGATGTGCTTGGCAAGCTAAAAGCAGAGATGAATGATAAAGAAGGCGATAACATCGGCCTGCTCCCCATCTATTCGCAACTGGGAATCAGCAAGGAGGTCGAGATCACTGAAGAACTCAGACAGAAACTGGAAACCACCCATCTGGATGTTATCCGCGGCAAACATAAAAAAGTTATCGAAACACTCAAAAATATTAACGTCGAACTACAGTACAGTTTTATCGATCTTCCGATTGAAATCACACTTGGAAAAGTTGAATCCGCCCTCAAATCACTGTCTGAAAAAAATATTAAGCAGGCAACTAAACGCCTGTCTGAAGCTGAGGCAGAACTGATCCACGATACGATTGTCATTAATGCTGTTAACGATAAGCCGGCCGGATAAAATTTACATCTGACAGGTTAAATAATTTAAGGAGTCTTTTAAAATGAACGCAAACATCGCACCGGTTGACTCGAAAACCGCCAGCAGCGCCAGCTACCAGGCGTTTCATCAGGTTCGCCAGCACCTGCAGCAACGCATCATCGGCCAGCAGGCGCTGGTCGAACGCCTGCTGATAGCGCTGCTGGCCGACGGCCACCTGCTGGTGGAAGGCGCGCCCGGACTGGCCAAGACCACCGCCATCAAGGAGCTGGCCGCGGTGCTGGAAGGCGACTTCCATCGCCTCCAGTTCACCCCCGATCTGCTGCCCAGCGATCTGACCGGCACCGACATCTACCGACCGGAAACCGGCGACTTTCATTTTCAGCAGGGGCCGCTGTTTCATAATTTGATTCTCGCCGATGAAATCAACCGCGCCCCCGCTAAGGTGCAGTCCGCCCTGCTCGAAGCCATGGGCGAAAAACAGATCACGGTCGGTCGCCATACCTATCCTCTGCCGCGCCCGTTTCTGGTCATGGCCACCCAGAATCCCATCGAGCAGGAAGGCACCTACGCCCTGCCCGAAGCCCAGCTGGATCGTTTTTTAATGCACCTTCGCATCGACTACCCCGATGCCCGGTCGGAACATGCGATTCTGAAACTGGCGCGCGAACAGGCCGGGCGTGAAGACAACGGCCCGGCCGCCAGCGAACTGGAATTAAGCAAACAACAGATTTTCGACGCCCGCCACGAAGTGCTGCAGATCCACATGGCCGAGCCGGTCGAAGAATATCTGCTGCAACTGGTGCTGGCCAGCCGCGATCCCTCGCCCTACAGTCAGGAACTGGCCCGCTGGATAAGCTATGGCGCCAGTCCGCGCGCCAGCATCACGCTCGACCGCTGCGCCCGCGCCCATGCCTGGCTGGAAGGACGGGACTTTGTCTCCCCGGCCGACGTGCAGGCGGTCGCCTTTGACGTGCTGCGTCACCGGGTGCTGATTTCCTTCGAGGCGGAAGCCGAAGGCCTGAACTCCGATGATGTGATCCGCGAACTGCTGAAACTGATCCCCGTTGCCTGACCGGTTGCCTGAGATGAAACTTATCGATCTACCGCTTGCCGCCCTGAAAAAACTGCGCCGCCGCTGGTCCGGCCTCAGCGCAGTTGTTCAAACTGCGGTTAAGGACGTCAGGGAGAATCCCGCCCTCAACCCGGCCACCCGGGTTAGCATCGACGAACTCATCGCCCTGCGTCAGCAGGCGCGCAAGCTCAGGCTCGGCCAGCGGCAGGCGGCGCTGGCGCAACTGGCCGGCAACCATGCCTCGCGCTTTCGCGGCCGCGGTATGGACTATCAGGAATCCCGTATTTATCAGCCCGGCGATGACATTCGCAGCATGGACTGGCGCGTCACCGCTCGTACCGGCCGAGCGCACACCAAGGTTTATCAGGAAGAGCGGGAACGTCCGGTCGTGGTCTGCGTGGATCTCAATCCAGGCATGTTTTTCGCCAGCCGCGGCGCGCTTAAATCGGTCGTCGCCGCCCGCGCCGCCAGCCTGATCGGCTGGGCGACCATCGCCCACGGCGACCGCATCGGCGCGCTGCTCTTCAACGGCGAACACCACGAACTGCCGCCGCGCGGCGGCAAACACGGCGTGCTGCGCCTGATTCGACAACTGGTGGCGCAGAGCGATCCGCTGGAAAACCTGAAACATCCACCCCATCCGGAAGGACTCAACACGGCGCTGGCCAGATTGCGCCGGGTCAGCCGACCCGGCAGCCTGATTTTTCTGCTCAGCGATTTTTATGGCATCGATGAGGAAACCGGCAACCACCTGATGCGCCTGCGCCAGCATAATGATGTGGTCGCCATCCAGTTGCTCGATGCCCTCGAACTCAGTCCGCCGCCACCGGCGCGTTACGCCGTCAGCGACGGCCGGCACACCGGTATTCTCGACACTCGTTCAGCCGCGGCGCGAAATGCCTATGCCGCGTTTTTTCAACAGCATCATCAGACAGTGCGTGATCTCATGCGCAGTCGGGCCATTCCCCTGCTGCAACTGTCCACCGACGAGGATGTCGCCGGCAAACTGCGACGCTGCTTTAACCCGAGTCAGATAAACAATACCCAGGAGGCGGCGGCATGAATCCGGCCAGTCCCACAGCCCTGCAGTTGCGTGACATTCACCTGCCCGCCGAACCCGGCTTCTGGCCCCCGGCGCCCGGCTGGTGGATTCTCGCCGCGCTGCTGCTGGTCCTGCTGGTTTGGGCGGCGCGCATTCTCCTGAGCCGTTATCGCCTGCGCCGCCAGCGCCGGCGGATCCTCGCGATGCTCGGGGAACTGGAACAGGAATCCGCGAACAGTATAACGCCGGAAAGAATCGCACAGATTTCCAGCCTGCTGCGTCGTCTGGCCTTAATGCGTTATCCCCGGCAGCGCGTCGCCGCCCTGACTGGCCGTGACTGGCTGCGTTTTCTGGATGAATCCGGCGGCAACGGCCGCTTCAGCCACGGCCCCGGACAGGTGCTGGCCAATGGTCCCTATCAACCCGCACTGGCCACCGATCTGGATCCTCATGCACTGGGCGCTCTGCTGCGTGAGTGGATAAAAAAGAACACGGAACACTGATATGAATATTGAATTTGCCTGGCCCTGGTTATTCGCCGCCCTGCCTTTGCCGTTGCTGGCGCTGTTGCTGCCGCGCGCAGCCAGTGCAACACCGGCCGCCCTGCGCTTTCCCTTTTATGAGGCGCTGCAACCCAGCCTGCAAACCCACGCGGGCCAGCGTTCCCGTCTGCGGCTGATACTGGCTGTGCTTGCCTGGCTGTTACTGGTGCTGGCGGCCGCACGCCCACAACTCATTGGCGAAACAGTGCACCTGCCGGTCAGCGGCCGCAGCCTGATGCTGGCGGTGGATATTTCCGGTTCCATGCAGAACGAAGACATGCAGATCAACGGTCGCCAGCTCAGCCGCCTCACCGCGGTCAAACTGGTGGCCGGTGAATTTATCGAAAAACGCAAGGGCGACCGCCTCGGCCTGATCCTGTTTGGTGATGAAGCCTACCTGCAGGCGCCGTTAACCTTTGATCGCAGCACGGTGCGCACCCTGCTTAACGAAGCCCAGATCGGTCTGGCCGGCAAGCAGACCGCCATCGGTGACGCCATTGGTCTGGCGATCAAGCGCCTGCGCAAGGAACCGGCCCGTAACCGGATCCTGATCCTGCTCACTGACGGCGCCAACACCGCCGGTAACGTCGACCCGCTAAAAGCGGCCGATCTGGCTGCGCGTGAAGGTGTACGCATCTATACCATTGGCATCGGCCAGGGTGAAATGCAGGTGCGAACGCCCTTCGGTCTGCGCCGAATCGCAACCGGCGATCTCGATGAAGCCAGCCTCAAGGCCATTGCCGAGAAAACCGGCGGTCGTTATTTCCGCGCTCATAACACCGCGCAGCTGGTGAAAATCTACGCCCTGCTGGATCGCATCGAACCTGTTTCCAAAGATGAACAGACCTGGCGACCGGTGGATGAACTTTATTTCTGGCCGTTGGGCGCCGCCCTGCTGCTCAGCGTGCTAATCGCCCTGGCGGCGGCTTTTGGCGGGCGAAGGCTGCCGGCCCGTACGGAGGTACGTCATGCCTGAACAATTTCATTTTCTCCAGCCCCTGTGGCTGCTAAGCCTGATCCCGCTGGCGCTGCTGGTATGGCGGCTGCGACATGCGGCGACGGGCGATAACCCGTGGCTGCGCATCATTGACGCCCGTCTGCAGGCGCTGCTGTTATCCGGCCAGAATCAGGGGCGCAACCGCTCCCTGTTATGGCTGCTTGGACTGGGTTGGCTACTCGCCGCGCTGGCGCTGGCCAACCCGGTATGGGAAAAGCAGCCGCGACCGCTTTACCAGACCAGCGCGGCGCGGGTTATCGTGCTGGATCTCTCCCGCTCCATGTTTGACCGGGATCTCAAACCCTCACGGCTGGCCCGTGCGCGTTTCAAAATCGAGGACATCCTTGCCCGCAACGAAGAAGGCCAGACCGGGCTGGTCGTGTTTGCCGGGGACGCCTTTACCGTCACGCCGCTGACTCGCGACGTGGATACCATTCGCGCCCTGCTCAAATCACTCGATCCCGATCTCATGCCGGTACAGGGCAGTCGTGCGGATCTGGGTCTGCAAAAGGCGGGCGAACTGTTGCAGCAGGCCGGATTAACGAATGGTCAGATCCTTCTGTTGGCTGATGGCGTAAGCGGTGACAAGGCGCGCCGGGCCGCCGCCCGGTTACGCAAAAAAGGCTATCGCGTATCGGTGATCGGCGTCGGCGCTGACAAGCCCGAACCCCTGACCGACGCACAGGGCCGCCTGCTGCACACACGCGACGGCAAGCTCATCCTGCCGCAGCTTGAAACGACCGCGCTCAAAGCGGTGGCCGAGGCCGGTGGCGGTCGTTACCGCAACTTCAGCAGCAGCGATGCCGACATCAAAGCGGTGTTAGACAGCACCCCATTGAATACTGAAAACCCCATCAGCAATGATATGCAGGGACAGGACTGGAAAGCGCGCGGCCCCTGGCTGGTCATCCTGCTGCTGCCGCTGGCGGCGCTGGCCTTTCGTCGCGGCTGGTTGCTGAGTCTGGTCTTGCTGGTCGGCGTGCTTTCTCCCCCCCAACCCGCAATGGCCGCCGACTGGGTGGATCTCTGGCAACGCCCCGATCAACAGGCGGCAAAGGCGTTAGCGAAAAAAGACTACGAACAGGCAAGCAAGGTCGCAAACGATCCCCTGCAACGCGGCAGCGCCGAATACCGGCGCGGCAATTATACAGAGGCGCTGGAAGCGTTCTCCCAGGCCAAAGGCGTCACGGCGGATTACAACCGGGGCAATGCGCTGGCGAAAATCGGTCGTTATAAGGAAGCCATCGCCGCTTACGACGCCGCACTGAAAGCGGCGCCCAACATGGAAGATGCGCTGGCCAATAAAGCCGCGGTCGAAGCGTTGCTGCGCCAGCAAAAACAGCAAAACAGGGATCAGCAGAACAAACAGGGTCAGCAGGGCAAACAAAACTCAAAGGACAAACAGGGCCAGCAGGGTAAACAGAACTCGCAGGACAAACAGGGCCAGCAGGGTAAACAGAACTCGCAGGACAAACAGAGCCAGCAGGGTCAACAGAACTCACAGGACAAACAGAGCCAGCAGGGCAAGCAAAACTCGCAGGACAAACAGAGCCAGCAGGGTCAACAGAACTCACAGGATAAACAGGGGCAGCAGGGCAAGCAAAACTCAAAGGACAAACAGGGTCGGCAGGGCAAACAAAACTCGCAGGATAAACAGGGCCGGCAGGGTAAACAGAACTCGCAGGACAAGAATCAACAAAAGAACGGCAAGGCGGATGAAAATCAGTTTGCCAATGCCGCCAACGCTCTGAAAAAGAAAGACGGCGAGAAAAAATCCGCTGCAGAAAAGGAAGCCGAGCAGAAGCAAAATAAACGCCGCAAGGACGTCGGCGGCAAATCGCAGGCTAAACAGCCACAGGCCGACGGCCAGCCGGCTCGTGCAGAATCGCTCAGCAGCGAGGAACAGATGGCGGCTGAACAATGGCTGCGCCGTATCCCGGATGATCCCGGCGGCCTGTTACGACGCAAATTCCTTTACCAGTATCAACAACGGGCGCAACGTGATGGCACAGGCAGCCACCAGCCCTGGTAGCAAAATGGAGAACGCAACATGAAATCGAGACTCAACACGCAGACACAAAGGCGTTTACCGGCATCACGGTGGCTGGCTGTCCTGTCAGCATTACTGCTGATGCTGGCGGTAACGACGAGTGAAGCCGCGGTGCGCGCCACGCTCGACCGCGACACCGTCTACGCAGGCGACATTGTTACCCTGACGCTTGAGAGTGATGGTCAACAGTCGCATCTACAGCCGGATCTCACGCCACTGGAAAAAAACTTCGAAGTGCTTGGCGCCAGCACCCAGACACAGGTGAGTATTTTTAACGGCCGACGCTCTGACAAAACCCTCTGGCAGGTGCAGCTTCAGCCGCGTCAATCCGGCCGCTTGCGCATCCCACCTATTACGATAGGCAAGCAGCAAACTGCCGCGCTTGAACTTAAGGTCAGCAAAGCGCCACTACAAACAGCATCGCAGCCCAACCAGCATGTGTTCATCGAGGTCGAGGCCGACACCTCTGCAAAGCAGATCTACGTGCAGCAACAGATCCCCTATAGCGTGCGTCTTTACTATGATGAGCGCCTGCAGGACGGTGAACTCAGCGGACCAGAACCGAAAGACGCCGTGGTCGAACAACTTGGCGAAGACAAACGCTACAGCACCGTGCGCAATGGTCGCCAGTACAGCGTCATCGAACGTCATTATGTGATTTCACCGGAAAAAAGCGGTTCGCTCACGATCCCCCCCGCGACCTTTCGCGGCCGCATCGCCGTGCCCGAACAGCGCGGACGCAGTCGTGGGCCGAGCAGCATGATGGATCAGTTTTTCAAAAACAGTCCCTTTGCCAACGATCCTTTCTTCCGCGACAACATGTTCAATGATCGCTTTTTCAGCAACAGTCCGTTTGGCGATCCCGGCAAGCCCATCGCCATCCGCAGTCGCGCGATTAACATCGATATCAAGCCACGGCCCGCCGCCGCCCGTCAGCACTGGCTGCCGGCCGAAGCCGTCAGCCTGCATGACAGCTGGACTGAAAACCCGCCCCAGTTCAAGGTCGGCGAACCGGTTTCACGCACCATCACCATCCAGACCCGGGGCCTGGCCGGCTCGCAGATCCCCGAGTTGAACATCAGCGCCCCGGCCAATGCCCGTCTGTATCCGGAAACCCCGAGCCATGAAAGCCGCACCGACGGCAAAACGATTTATGGCGCGCGCACCCAGACTCTGACCTACATTCCCGGCGCGCAGGGGACGCTTAAAGTACCGGCGATTACACTTAACTGGTGGGACACGCAGCATAACAAGGCCGCCAGCACCACCCTGCCCGGCTGGCAGTTCAAGGTGCTGCCCGGTGCTCCCGGCACAATGCAAACACCGGCAACCGATGCCGCTCAGACGGAACAGCACTCCGCCCCGGCTAATAAAACGACAGAGGCCGACAGTCAACAAACTGAATCCGCCACAAGCTCGCTTGTCGATGCGATTAAAGCAAACTGGCGCTGGCTGCTCGGCGGCAGCGGTCTGCTGCTCCTTCTGGCTCTGCTGGTTGTCATCATAGCCCGGCGTGCAAAACAACGCCGCCGGACCGACGCACCGAGTGCAGAAAAACAAACACCGTCCCGAACAGCGCAGGCTCAACCGGATCAGAAATCCGCTTTACAGGCGCTGCAAAAAGCCTGCAAAGACAATGACAGACAGGCCGCCGCCAAAGCCCTGCTGGACCTCGCCCAGGCGCACTGGCCCGAGGATCCACCACGCAGCCTCAGCGCGATCGGCATGCGACTTGAAAAAGGTCAGCCGCAACTCAGTGAACTGGAACGCAACCTCTATGCCGCCGAAGCAAGCGACTGGAATGCTGCCGCGCTGTGGGATGAGTTCAAACATGGTCTGCGGGAAAAAAAACAGGCCGAAGAAAATCAGAATGATGGACTCAGGCCGCTTTACCCACAACACACATAACGGCCAATATTGCAGGTGAGTCACTCTCACCTGCATGCAAAGAAGATAAACTAAAACACGAGGCTATGAGCTATTTCACGACCAGCACATCACAGGACGACTGGTGCAACACACTGCTGCTGACCGAACCCAGCAGGTATTCAACGCCGCGCCGCCCATGTGAACCCATCACAATCAGATCCACTTCTTTTTTACGCGCCCAATAAATAATCGCCCATTTCGGACGTCCCCATTGAACTTCAAACTGAATCTCCCCGGCCACACCCATGCGTTTTGCAAATTTTCGCAGATTGTCCTCGGCCTGCTCATAAAGTGTTTCATTATTCAGCGGGATATCAGCGCTAATCGCATCCGGTTTTGTATAGAAAGCCGGATCTTCAATGATGTGCAATAACTCAAGTCGGGCATTGTAACGCTGTGACAATTCAATAGCGCGCAGCGTCGCTCGCTCCGAATGTGAGGAAAAATCAACAGGCGAAAGAATATGCTGATAACTTTGCAGTGATGTTATTGATTCTGTCGCCTGCGTGTTTTCCTGCAACCAGTCCCAGGCGAGATCTGATTCATCTTTACTGAAAAAGCGCATTTCGGCACGAGTAAAGAAATTTGTCAGAGCAATGCCTGTGCGTTCCCAGTTATTATCACCAACAACGGCTATACGCCTGAAATCTTTATCGTGCTGTAAGCCAAAACGCAGATCATCCCATGCCGCTTTTGCTTCCCAGCCCTGAAAATCATCCAGCTCTATGTACAGTGAAAGCGAACCCTGTTCACGGATCAGTTTTTCCAGTTCAGGAAGAAATATCTGGTAATCTGCATCGGTGAGTTTCCCCGTTACTTTAAACGCGAAAACAGGCTTGTTATCAACCGGAATAATTTCAAACATTTGTCCACCTCCAGGCACAGTTAAACTTTTGGGATAGTTTAAAATGCTCCTGCCGCACGGCGCTGCTACCTGAGTGACAGCAATAAGTAATAATTTTGCGTTCCGGAGTTTTCGACGCCCGAAGCGCTGAAACTCAACCTCACTCCGCCACATGGCGATATCACCCGTTAAGGACGCGGATCTGTTATCATGCGCAGCTTCCCTGTTTTTACCAACAAAGACTGATTTAACGTGACAAGCACTGATTTTTCCACACTTCCCCTGTCCCCCGAGTTTTTGGCTAATATCGCCTCGCTGGATTATCAAACCATGACGCCGATACAGGCGCAGAGTCTGCCGGCCATTCTTGATGGCCGGGATTTGCTGGCGCAGGCTAAAACCGGCAGCGGCAAAACCGCCGCCTTTGCCATCGGCCTGCTACATAAACTGGACGCGCGCGTCTATACCACACAGGCGCTGGTGCTGTGCCCGACACGGGAACTGGCGGATCAGGTCAGCCGGGAAATTCGGCGTCTGGCGCGCACAATTCCCAATACTAAAATTCTTACGCTCTGCGGCGGCAAACCTCTCGCGCCACAATTGACCTCACTGGAGCATAGCCCGCACATCGTCGTCGGTACGCCGGGGCGTATCCTGAAACATCTGGACAAAGGTTCATTAACGCTGGCGCATTTAACCACGCTGGTGCTGGATGAAGCCGATCGCATGCTCGACATGGGGTTTCATGATGACATCATGCGCATCATGCAGTTTATGCCCGCGCAACGGCAAAACCTGTTGTTTTCGGCGACCTACCCTGAGGCGATCAACGAGATCAGTCAGGCGATGTTGAACGATCCGCTTGAGGTGCGCGTGGAAGCGCTGCATGACAATAAGAAAATTCGGCAGGTTTTCTATGAAATAGAAAAAGGCGAGCGAACCAGAACATTGATTAAACTGTTACAGCACTACCGGCCTGAGTCCAGCGTCGTGTTTTGTAATCGTAAATATCAATGCAGGGAGCTGGCCGAAGAATTATGGCAACAGGGCTTCCATGCGCTGGCGCTGCATGGCGATCTCGAACAAAAAGATCGCGATCAGGTGCTGGTGCAATTCGCCAATAAAAGCAGCTCGATTTTAATCGCCACTGATGTCGCCGCGCGCGGGCTGGATATAAAAGATTTACAGGCGGTGATTAACTTCGAACTAGCGCATGATCCTGAAATTCATATCCACCGCATCGGACGCACCGGTCGCGCCGATAAAGAAGGACTGGCCCTGAGTCTGTTTATGCCATCCGAAGCGCCTAAAGTCACCGCCATCGAAGCCTGTCAACAAAGCCCGGTTCGCATTGATAAAACATCGACACTGAAAGCCCGCGAACACTTCAGACTGACGCCGCCAATGGTGACTCTCAGCATAAACGGCGGCCGCAAAGACAAGGTGCGGGCGGGCGATATTTTAGGCGCCTTAACCGCAAATAAAAAAATCCCCGGCAAGCAGATTGGAAAGATTGATATTTTTGATACTATCGCCTTTGTCGCCATCGAACGTCCTCTTGGCAAACAGGCTTTAAAGATTTTATCTGAAGGTAAAATTAAAGGGCGCAAATTCAGAGTGCGGAAACTGCGTTAAGGAAGCTCTGATTAATTCCGCCGTTCGTGGTGAAGTCCTGAGCTTGACGAAGAGTCGAACCATGAACACTAAGCATTGTAAAATCATAATATTATATGGTTCACCCTTCGACAAGCTCAGGGCGAACGGAATTAATCAGAGGTTCCTTAAAAAAACAAACCTGCATAAATCAAGATAATGATGTGCTAAATACTCCTCTACAAACTGATGTACTGATTATCGGCGCCAGCGCCTCGGGATTAATGTGCGCAATTGAAGCCGGTAAACGCGGTCGTAAAGTCATCCTTCTGGATCATGCGAACAAGGCGGGTAAAAAGATTCTGATCTCGGGCGGCGGGCGCTGCAATTTTACCAACTACACGGTCAGCGCCGAAAACTATCTTTCCCACAACCCGCATTTTTGCAAATCCGCACTGAGCCGTTTCAGTCAATGGGATTTTATTGCGATGATGAATGATTACCAGATCCCCTTTCATGAACGCGAGCATGGTCAGTTATTCTGTGATGACAGCGCAAAAGATATTCTTGAAATGCTGCTGGCGGAATGCCGAAAAGCAGCGGTGAGTATTAGTCTGAACTGTGAAATCAAACAGATTGATTATGACGGCGGGGCTTTTTCTGTCAGCACCTCACAGGGGGATTTTCAGGCGGACTCACTCGTCATCGCCAGCGGCGGCCTGTCCATCCCGCGAATGGGCGCGACCCCGCTGGGCTATAAAATCGCCGAGCAGTTCGGTCATCATATCTGGCCCACCCGCGCCGGACTGGTTCCCTTCACCCTGCAACCGGCCGATAAAGAAAAATTTTCCGGACTCTCCGGCATCGCCGTTGACAGCATGGTCAGCAATGCACGCATGCAGTTTAGAGAAAACATTTTATTTACTCATCGAGGGTTAAGTGGTCCGGCCATTTTACAGATCTCCTCCTACTGGAAAAGCGGCGAGGAAATTGACATCAACCTGCTGCCGGAGCTTGATCTCATCGAGTTTTTAAACGCACAAAAATCAGCGCATCCCGAAAGCCGATTAAAAACCGTACTGGGTCAACATCTCCCCCGACGCCTGCTGTCAAGTTTTCTGGGACAGGAATATTTAGAACAGCATTTACAGACGCTGTCACATTCCCGGATCAAGGACATCGCCCGCAGTCTGCAACACTGGAAAATAAAACCCAATGGCACCGAAGGCTACCGCACCGCCGAAGTCACTCTGGGCGGCATTGACTGCAATGAGTTGTCTTCCCGCACAATGGAATCCAGCAAGCTTAAGGGACTTTATTTTATCGGTGAAGTGGTGGATGTGACCGGTTGGCTGGGGGGATACAATCTTCAGTGGGCCTGGTCGTCAGGCTGGTGCGCCGGACAGGTTGTTTAATCATTCTCAAGCACATACTGAACTTGCAGGGTATGTCTGCCGCCCGGCTCGATCGTTACCGCATCTTCCGCCGCATTGGCCGACTCGACACAAAGCATGCTCATATAACCATCCGCGCCCAGATCGCCCATTTTGTCGGCCACTGCTTTTCCGGGGTTCCAGACCACGGTTGAATGACTGCCCTGCTTTTTGATAATGATTTTTATTTTTTTATTATCAACCACAACATCATCAGCGGTTTGCAGGTAGATACGATCGACTTCACCTTTAATGCTAATGGGACCTGCCTGTGTTTTGCGTTTAAAACCATCCGGTTTATCCAGATAGTCCCGGCCTTCCAGCCCATACACGCTAGTCTGGCGAATATCGCCGACATCAAAATAGGTGTGCAATGCCTGACTTATGCGGATCGGCTCATTACTTTCATTACAGGTAGTCAGCGCCAGCGTGAGTTGTTTGCCGATAGTGACAACATATTCCAGCGTGGTTGGCGGCGGCCACATTGCCTGAATCGTTTCATCAAGTTGCGAGGATTCAAGACTGAAGGTGATTTGTGTTTCCGCCGATGACAGTGGCGCGGTCTTTGTCACCCGCCACAGGCTGGTTCGCGCAAAGCCGTGCGCGGGATACGCAGGCTGCGTGTCATGCGCGCCAAACCAGGGCCAGCAGACGGGAATGCCGCCGCGAATGGATTTGCCTTTGCCAAAGACCGCCTTATCGGACAACCAGATAATCCTGTCCCCGCTCTTTTGCCGCCAGTCCAGAAGATGCGCGCCCTGCAAACTGATCCGCGCATCAGCCTGTTCATTCTGGATTTCAATCAGCGGAATACCGGCTTCGCCTTTCTTAAAACAAAGCAGATGGCCGATCTGTTGTAATGAAAAGTTTTCGTTTAACTGTTCGATTGTCTGATCTGTCATTTTATTTGTCATTCGCCCGGATAATAATACATCGCCAGCAACACCACCGAGGCAATAGAGACAATAAAGCCGATAATTCCGATCAATATTTTCGGCCCAAGAAGTTTTAAAAGATTAACTTTACTCATTGCAATTTATCATTCGTAAATCATCTGCACCCGTTCCTCACCGACTACTTCACGCAGCCGCTGGAGAAGTTCATCACTCGGTTGTATTTGCCAGCCTTTTCCCAGCAGCAATTCCGCCCTCGCATCCCGTCGCTGATAGTCCAGCACGACCGGACAGAAGCCATCCCGAAAAGGCGAAAGAATAGATTGCAATTCATGTATAAACCCGTTCGCCAGTTTTTTCTCATTGACCTGAACGAGTAAACGTTTGCCAAAACGGGTGCGCGCCTGATTGATATCATAAATGCTGTTGGCACTCATCTTGAAACCACCACTGTAATCATCAATACTGACTTCGCCTTCAACCACGATGAGTTTGTCTTTCGCCAGCAGATCACGATACTGGTTATAGGCTTCAGAAAATACCGCCAGCTCGATGCGCGCGCTGCGATCATCGATGGTGATAAAAGCCATGCGATCGCCACGCCGGGTGTTCATGGTGCGCATGGCGACAATCAATCCGGCCACCACCACCGTCTGATTTTTAGCCGGTTTTAAATCGATGATGCGCGCGCTGGTGAAACATTTTAGCTCAGGCAGATAACGGTTGATCGGATGCCCGGTGAGATACAGACCGAGGGTTTGTTTTTCACAGGACAGGCGTTGTTCTTCGCTCCAGTCCGGCTGCCGGTGATATTCCACGCTGGCGTCGCCGCTGTCGGTCTTTGGCGCAAGACCAAACAGATCATCGATACCGGCTTCACGATTGCGGTGTTCCTGCTCGGCCGTTTTCAGGGCCGCCGGTAAAGAGGCCATGAGCGTGGCGCGATTTTCACCGAACACATCCAGCGCGCCGGCCATGATCAGGCCTTCCAGCGTTCGCCGGTTGACCTTTTTTATTTCAATGCGTTTACAAAAATCGAACAGATCGCTGAACGCGCCATTTTGCTCGCGCTCCTGAATAATGCCTTCGATGGCCGCCTCGCCCACGCCCTTGATCGCCCCCAGTCCATAAACCACCGTCTGTTCGCCATCTGCGGTAAAGCGATGGGCGCAGAGATTGATGTTGGGCGGCTCGACCTTCAGTCCCATATCGCCGCATTCATCGATCAGGGTCACGACCTTGTCGGTGTTATCCATGTCGGCGGACAACACCGCCGCCATAAAGGCAGCCGCATGATGGGTTTTGAGCCAGGCGGTCTGATAAGACACCAGCGCGTAGGCGGCCGAATGTGATTTATTAAATCCGTAACCGGCGAACTTTTCCATCAGATCGAAAATGTAGGTGGCGGTCTTTTCCTCCACCCCGCGCTTGACCGCGCCCTCGGTAAAAATCGCCCGCTGCTTGGCCATTTCCTCGGGCTTTTTCTTGCCCATCGCCCGGCGCAACATATCCGCACCACCGAGGGTATAACCGGCCAGCACCTGGGCGATTTGCATCACCTGTTCCTGATACAGAATCACGCCGTAGGTGGGTTCGAGAATGTGCACGATATCCGGATGTGGATATTCCGCTTTCTTGCGCCCGTGTTTAACGTTAATGAAGTCATCCACCATACCCGACTGCAGGGGGCCGGGACGAAACAACGCCACCAGCGCAATGATGTCTTCGAAGTCATCGGGTTGCAGGCGTTTGATCAAATCCTTCATGCCGCGGGATTCGAGCTGGAACACGGCGGTGGTCTGGCAGGCCTTGAGCAGTTCAAAACTTTTTTCGTCATCCAGCGGGATCGCCGTAATGTCGATGGGTTCCTCTCCAGCAGCCTTGCGCTGACGGTTCACCGTCTGCACCGCCCAGTCGATGATGGTCAGGGTGCGCAGGCCAAGGAAGTCGAACTTCACCAGACCGACGGCTTCCACGTCATTCTTGTCAAACTGGGTCACCAGACTGCCGCCGCCCTGCTCGCAGTACAGCGGCGTAAAGTCGGTCAGTTTGGTCGGCGAGATCACCACCCCGCCGGCGTGTTTGCCGGCATTGCGGGCGCAGCCTTCCAGCGATTTGGCCAGATCGATCAGACTGGCGACATCTTCTTCCTTCTCATAACGCTCGCGCAGCGCATCTTCCTGCTCCAGCGCCTTGTCCAGAGTCATGCCGATTTCAAAGGGAATCAACTTGGCGATGCCATCCACCAGCCCATAGGGATAACCCAACACCCGGCCCACGTCGCGCACCACCGCCTTGGCGGCCATCGAACCATAGGTGATGATCTGCGAAACCTTGTCGCGGCCATAGTGTTCGGCCACGTAATCGATGACCCGGTCGCGGCCTTCCATACAGAAGTCCACGTCAAAGTCAGGCATGGACACACGCTCGGGATTGAGAAAACGCTCGAACAGCAAATCGTAGGCGATGGGGTCGAGATCGGTGATGCTCAGGGCATAGGCGACGATCGAGCCTGCGCCAGAGCCGCGCCCCGGCCCTACCGGAATCGCGTGGTCCTTGGCCCAGCGAATGAAGTCGGCCACGATCAAAAAATAGCCGGGGAAACCCATGCCGTTGATGACCTTGAGTTCGACCTCCAGCCGTTCATCATATTGCTTGCGCTTCTCGGCGAAATCCGGCGCAGTCGTGTCGAACAGTTTGGCCAGCCGGGCTTCCAGCCCCTTGCGTGATTCTGCCGCCAAAAACTCCTCGATGCTCATGCCTCCGGGCACCGGGTAGTCGGGCAGGAAATTTTCCCCCAGCGTCAGCTCCAGATTACAGCGTTGCGCAATCGCCAGCGTGTTTTCCAGCGCCTCGGGGATGTCCGCAAACAGCTCGCCCATTTCTTCGGCGCTGCGCAGATATTGCTGTTCCGAATACTCACGGGGGCGGCGGGGATCATCCAGCACCCGCCCCTGATTGATGCAGACCCGCGCCTCGTGCGCTTCGAACTCCCCGGCTTTGAGGAAACGCACATCGTTAGTGGCCACCACCGGCACATCCATCTCGATGGCCAGCTTCACCGCCGCATGCAGATAGTCTTCTTCATTTTCCCGACCGGTACGTTGCAGCTCCAGATAGAAACTCTCGGGGAAGCATGCTTTCCAGCGGGCCAGCGCCGTTCGCGCAACATCAATATTGCCACTGAGCAGCGCCAGTCCCACATCGCCTTCGCGTCCGGCGGACAGCGCAATCAGACCTTCAGTGTTGCCCGCCAGCCAGTCCCGTTGCAGCATGGGCCGCCCCAGTTGCTGCCCCTCGGTATAGGCGCGGGAAATCAGGCGTGACAGATTCAGGTAACCCGCCCGGTCTTTACACAGCAACACCAGCCGATCCGGTTGCCCCGGTTCCTTTTCATTATGCAGCAGAACGTCGGCGCCGATGATGGGCTTAACCCCGGCGGCCATCGCCGCAGTGTAGAATTTCACCATCGCAAACAGGTTGCTCTGATCGGTCATCGCCACCGCCGGCATGCCCGCTTCGGCCACCGACTTCATCAGCGGTTTGACCCGGACAATGCCGTCGACCAGCGAGTATTCGGTGTGTAAGCGAAGGTGAACAAAAGCAGCAGACATAGGGGCAGAGTCTCAGCCTAAACGCGGCTCAGTTCAAGTCTTAAAAGGGGACGTAGCGATTATTTTTTAACCACCGCCCTCGTTTCTTGGTCGTCCGCGTGTTTGCCGTGGGAATTCGATGCCGTATCTGGCAGAGATGTGTTCACAGAATCGATTGTCCCCGACAGGACGGTTGTGCTTTGCCGCAGATTTGATGACATGAATATCATCGGCATCGATAGCTGAGCAGAACAATGCCCGATAGCGATGAAGTCGCCTTTCTTCATCGCGATCCAGCCTCAAGTACTCGTCGTGCCTTGTGATGATCCCCGGCTCACCTCAGGCATTTGAAAGATAACTGGACCAGCGATATTGTTCAGGCTTGTCGACCATACCGGCTGCTACCGGATTGAGTTCGATGTAGCGCATGCAGGTGAGCAGGTAGCGTTCGCTTTGCACCAGACTGGATTTGTGGCGACCTTCCCATAGCGTTCCGGTGCGCCTGTAGGCTTTGTTGAAGTACTGCGCGTAGCGACTGCCGATCACCTTCATTGCGAAGGAAATAGAGTCGCCCCGCTCGGGCGTGACCAGAAAGTGGATATGGTTGGTCATCAGGCACCAGGCATGGATACTGACACCATAACGATTTGCGCATTCGATCCACAGATCCAGATAGACCTGGTAGTCCTTGGTGGCGATGAAACAGGCTTCACGGTTATTGCCGCGTTGCACAATATGGTAGGGAAAGCCGGGAAGGTACGTCCTTGCGCGTCTTGGCATAGCAACTCCTTTGCTACGAAATCAGGTTGTTCTGGCAGTGTATCTGAGGGGCGCAGGGTAATCAAAAAATAATCGCTACGTCCCCTTTTCCTACATCTTCCATTTACGATCGACGGGGTTGAACTGCATTTTAAGAAATTCCATCTGATCGCCAAGAATGCGCCGATTGCGCAAGACCAGATATTCGGCCACATTCGGCACATAGGGAATGGCCAGCAGCGGCATGCCCGCTTCTTCCGGCGTTTTGTTGCCCTTGCGGGTGTTGCAACGTTTGCAGGCGGTGACCACATTCAGCCAGTGGTTCTTGCCCCCGCGTGAAATCGGCTTGATATGATCACGGGTGAGCAGGGAGATTTTTACCGACTTGCCGCAATAAAGGCACAGGTTGTGATCGCGGCGGAATAATTCGAGATTGTTGAGCGGCGGCGCCTGACGGCGAAGATGGCGGCGGTTTTCACCCTTGACGGCAATAATGGAATTGATCTCGACGATGCTGGTCTCCCCGGTCAGGCGATTCGAACCGCCATGCAGAGGGAATTTGTATTCACCCGCCGTCCAGGCCACCCGACCCCGCGCATACAGGCAAACGGCTTCCTGCCAGGGAATCCAGTTTACCGGTTGCCCGGTTACATCCAGTCTTAATATCAAGGGCAAGTTCATGCTGTCCTCACAGAGGTGGCGCGAGCCTAACTGCAACTGATCTTTATTACTCTATTTATAACGCGATTCCTCTTTTAAAACAAATACCTCATATCAGGATGATATTCACGCCAGCAGTTTTTTCACCGGCCCGAAACTGCGCCGATGGATCTGCGTCACGCCCAGCGTTTGCAACGCCGCGATATGCGCCTTGGTGGGATAGCCTTTGTGTCGGGCCAGACCGTAGCCGGGATAGTCTGCATCCAGCGCCAGCATTTCCTGATCCCGCGCGACTTTTGCAATAATTGACGCGGCGCTGATGGCTTCGACAGTTTCATCACCTTTTATCACGGCCTCGGCCGGACAACTCAACATGGGGCAGCGATTGCCATCGACCAGCGCCCGATCCGGCGCAGGCTGTAATTGCTCGACCGCGCGTTGCATCGCCAGCAGACTGGCCTGAAGAATATTAATCTCATCGATTTCTTCCACTTCGGCGCGCCCCAGCGCCCAGGCCAGCGCCTTTTCACGAATTTCAAGCGCCAGTCGTTCGCGTTTCTTCTCACTGATTTTTTTTGAATCAACCAGCCCTTCAATCGGCCGTTCAGGGTCAAGAATCACCGCCGCCGCCACTACCGGCCCGGCCAGCGGGCCTCGTCCCACTTCATCGACCCCGGCTACCCGTTGTCCGACTATCAACATATCCACGCATTTTCTCCTGTTCCCGCCCGTTTCCGGCTGACAGCGGCCAGTATATCTCATTGATTTATCAAGTGTAGAATGAGAAAATTATCCCTTCCTGTCCTGCCTGAAAAATGAGCAGAACGCACACTACTTAGCATGACAAAACGCCAATCATGACAAAATTAAAAACTGCCGTAATCGGCGTTGGTTATCTGGGCAAGTTTCACGCACAGAAATATGCCTCACTGGATGATTCACAACTGGTCGCGGTCTGCGATACCAATCAGGACGTGGCTCAGGGGATTGCCGATGAGCACGGCATCGACGTTTATAACGATTACCATGAGCTGGCCGGCAAGGTCGATGCGGTCAGTATCGTGGTTCCCACCCAGAAACATTTCGAAGTCGCCAGTTTTTTTCTGAAAAATAAAATTCACGTTCTGCTGGAAAAACCGATCACCTCCACCGTCAGCGAGGCCGCCGAACTGGTGAAGCTGGCGCAGGACAATGATCTGGTTTTTCAGATCGGTCATCTGGAGCGTTTCAACCCGGCGGTCATGGCGCTGGATGACATTCTCAAACAACCGCTGTTCATCGAATCAAACCGCATCGC
Source organism: Gammaproteobacteria bacterium (assembly GCA_015491815.1). Classification (GTDB taxonomy): domain Bacteria; phylum Pseudomonadota; class Gammaproteobacteria; order UBA6429; family Thiohalophilaceae; genus JAADGZ01. Next base: position 84,950 of record WFVC01000038.1, read on the forward strand.
GCCTTTCAATCCGCGCGGCGCCGATGTCAACGTGGTGCTGGATCTGATGATTCACGACATTGACATTATTCTCGATTTTGTCGATTCACCGGTCAAACACATCAGCGCCAACGGTCTGCAGGTTCTATCACAGGACACCGATATTGCCAATGCGCGTATCGAATTTGAAAATGGCTGTGTCGCCAATGTCACCTCCAGTCGAATCAGCACCAAGAGCGAACGCAAAATGCGTCTGTTTCAGCATGACGCCTATATTTCCATCGACTTTCAGGACAAGAAGCTGGCCGTGCATCGCAAGGGAAACGGCGAAATGTTTCCCGGTATTGCCGACGTCAACAGCGAGGAATGCACCTTTGATCAGGGCGATGCGCTGTTGAGTGAAATCAGTTCATTTCTTGACTGCATTAAAAATAATAAAGCGCCGGTTGTCAGTGGCAAAGCAGGCATGCGCGCGCTGGAAACCGCGATTGAAATTACCCGCTTGCTCAATGCGCAGTGAGTTCGTAAACAGCCCGACAACAAGGTATCGGTTGCAGAAACAACCATGCCGAGCCACCCCTTAAATTTATGAGGCATTCACGATGATCCCAATGGTCGATCTCAAAGGTCAGTATCAAACATTAAAAGATGAAATTCAGGCCGCGCTGAGCGAAACCTTTGACAACACCCATTTTATCCTCGGCCCCAATGTGCAGGCCTTTGAAAAAGAAGCCGCCGATTATCTCGGGGTTAAACACGCGATCAGTTGCGCCTCGGGCACCGATGCCCTGCATCTGGCCCTGCTCGCCGCCGGGATCGGCAAAGGCGATGAAGTGATCACCACCGCCTTTACCTTTATCGCCACCGCCGAGGCTATCGACTATGTCGGCGCAACCCCCGTCTTCGTTGATATCGAGGCCGATACCTTCAATATCGATCCGACAAAAATTGAAGCGGCGATTACCGATAAAACCACCGCCATTATCCCGGTGCATCTGTTCGGCCAGCCGGCCGACATGGATGCCATCATGGCGATCGCCGAGAAACACAAGCTCAAGGTAGTTGAAGATTGCGCCCAGTCTTTTGGCGCGGCCATCAACGGCAAGATGACCGGCGCGATCGGCATTGCCGGTTGCCATAGTTTTTTCCCCAGCAAAAATCTCGGCTGCTACGGCGACGGCGGCATGGTCACGACCAATGACGACAAGGTGGCGACCCAGCTTAAGATCCTGCGCAATCACGGCAGCAGCGAACGTTATCATCATGACATTATCGGTTATAACAGCCGGCTTGATGAAATTCAGGCCGCGATCCTGCGCGTTAAACTCAAACGCATGAAAAGCTATAATCAAGGCCGCCGCCGCGCCGCTCATCAATACAGTGACTTATTAAAAAACCGGGTGACGCCGCCGCATGAAGACGGCAAGGGTGAACATGTTTATCATCAGTACACCCTGCTCAGCGACAAACGCGACGCCATTATGCAAAAGCTGCAGGATGCGCAAATCGGTTGCGCCATTTATTACCCCATTCCCCTGCACAAACAGAAAGTTTTTGCCGAACTCTGCGCGAATGTCACGCTTCCGGTAACGGAAGATGTGGTCAAACGCTGTCTGTCTCTACCTGTTTTTCCCGAACTCAGTGAAGAACAGGTAAAAAGCATCGTCAGCGTCATTGAGTCAGCCTGTTAGGCAAACCGGCATGCGCATCATGATTATCGCCGGTGAGGCTTCCGGCGATCAGCATTCCGCCCGACTGGTTGAAGCGGTGCATGCTCTCGATCCATCAATCACATTTTTCGGCATCGGTGGCGAGGCCATGCGTCAGGCGGGCGTCGATACGCTGGTCGACTCGTCCGAGATGGCGGTGGTTGGTCTGGTTGAAATCTGGGCGCATCGCAAAGTGATTTTCGGCGCGCTGGATAAAATGCGCGAGATTCTGAAAAATGATCCGCCCGATCTTCTCTTTCTCACCGACTATCCGGAATTTAATCTGCGTCTGGCGAAAACCGCCAAACAACAGGGCGTCAAAGTTCTGTTTTATATCAGTCCGCAGATCTGGGCCTGGCGTCAGTGGCGGGTAAAAAAGATCCGCAAGCTTGTCGATATGATGGCGGTGATTTTTCCTTTTGAACTGGATTTCTATCAGCAGCATCATGTGCCGGTGCGTTTTGTCGGCCATCCACTGGCCGAGGAAGTTCACGCCAGCGCGGAACGCGACAGCCTTTGCGCTGAATTCGGACTGGACAGCACACACCCTGTCGTCGGCCTGTTTCCCGGCAGCCGCCAAAGCGAAGTCAAACGACTGATGCCGATAATTATTGAAACGGCAAAACAACTGCAACAACAGAAACCCGGGATTCAGTTTTTATTGCCCGTCGCCTCGACGCTCAGTCCCGACATCTTTAACCCCTACCTCGATGCGGATACGCCGCCTATCACTCGGCTTGAAAATCGCAGCTACGATGTGATGGCGGTCTGTGATGCGATTGTCACGGTCTCCGGCACCGTGACTCTGGAGATCGCCTTAATCGGCACGCCCATGGTAATCATCAACCGCATCTCCGCCCTCTCCTATTTTATCGCCAAACAGTTGGTCAGGGTTGATCATATCGGCCTGTGTAATATTGTCGCCGGTAAACGCGTCGTCCCCGAACTGATTCAATATGAGGCAAGGCCGGAGAAAATCAGCCGTGAAATTATGAACATGCTGGAACAGCCTGACTATACGCAGTCCATCAAAAAAGAGTTGAACAAGGTTCGCGCGAAATTAAGCAGCGAGGGAGAAGTCACTGATCTCGCAGAACTGACACTGAGTTTGATCAGGCAATAAGTTTAATCAGACTGACCGTTATGTCTGTTGTTTATGACATCAGGTGCGTTCGGGGTTCATGTTCGAGATGGTATTGAACGCTTCCGGCTTCAATGCTCTGAAAATCGATGCTGATGCGATTGCCCGCCACCGGTCGGAACTGGTTGTTGGCAAAAGCCACATGCGCCGGATGTTCACGATAGCTGTCAATCACCGCCGGATGGCAGAAACGCACCAGCCAGGTATAACGATAACTGGCGTCCGTTTGTATCGCCTCACCGGTAAACACCTCACGCACGCCGGGAATGGCCGATAGCACCCGACGTCCTTCAGCCATCATCGCTTCCACGCCGGCCGCATCCAGTTTCTCGACATTATAAACAATCAGATGCTCCACCGGATTCCAGGGCTGACACTGGGCGATAACTTCAGCCGCGCGCCCCGCTGCGCCCCATAGACGCAGGCAACGCTCGACTTCGACCGCAATCGCATGACTGATATTTTGAATTGTTCCACTGTAACCTGTGGACGCATTTGTTTTGATGTTTTTTCTGATCTGTTTCTCCGCAACATCAGACAGCCCGGTATAATAATTTATCTTGGTAATGCCATTGGCAATCAGGCGGCGATACTGATCATCCGAAAGGCCGCTGCCGCCATGCACCACCAGCGGCATGTTCAATGTTTCATTGATCTGTTTCAGACGCGAATAATCCAGCCGCGGTTTGCCCTTCATGCGCCCATGCACCGTGCCAATGGATATCGCAAGAAAATCGACGCCGGTTCGTTCCACATAAGCTTTGGCCTCGGCCAGCGAAGTATAGGCCAGTTCTCCCGGAAAAGTTTCCGCGCCTTCGCCCTCGGCGCCCGGCACATATCCCAGCTCACCTTCGACCGGTACGCCGCAGGCATGCGCAGTCTCCACGACCTGTTTCGTTATACGCGTGTTCTCCATGAAATCCAGATGCGAGAGATCCACCAGTACGCCATTACAACCGCGATTTATGCCATTCACGGCGGAGTCAAGACAGGTTCCATGATCGAAATGTATCGCCACCGGAACCTGCGCGCGAATCGCCGCCGCTTCAACCGCCGGCATGATTAATTCAAAATCAAACTGTTCAAAATGGGATTCCGCCAGACTCAGGATCACCGGCGCGCGCGCCTGTTCGGCGGCGCTGATAATGCCATCAAGAAAATCCAGACTGACGACTTCAAACGCTCCCACCGCATAACC
>WFVC01000039.1 GCA_015491815.1 Gammaproteobacteria bacterium
GGATATGGGCCTTTAGCTCAGTTGGTAGAGCAGGAGACTCTTAATCTCTTGGTCCAGGGTTCGAGTCCCTGAGGGCCCACCATATTCCTCGGTTGTCCCGGTCAACAAATAACTCAGAAAAAACGGGTTACACGATTATTCCTTCTCCCTGTATAATCCCCGTAATCAAGCGAAAGTGGCGGAATTGGTAGACGCGCTGGATTTAGGTTCCTGTGGGGTAACCCGTGAGAGTTCGAGTCTCTCCTTTCGCACCAAACTTCTATTTAAAAAATCCATAAGACATTGATATTAAAAATATTTGAGAGGAATTGTAATGCAAGTTTCAGTTGAAGCCACATCAGGTCTGGAGCGCCGTCTGACGGTCGCAATTGAAGAAGCGCAGATTGCCCAGGCGGTCGATAGCAAACTCAGGGAAATGGCGCATACAGTCCGAATCAAGGGCTTCCGGCCCGGCAAGGTGCCGCTGAAAGTGGTCAAGCAGCAATATGGTGGTCAGGTGCGCGAAGATGTGGTCAATGAAGTGTTGCAGTCCACTTTCTATGAGGCGCTGAGTCAGGAAAATCTGCATCCCGCCGGGACGCCGACATTCAGCACCGGTGAATCGAAACCGGGCAATGGTCTGGAATATACGGCGACCTTTGAAATTTATCCCGAAATCGAGCTGGTTCCGCTGACGGATCAGACGATTGAAAAACCCTCGGTGGACATTACGGAAACGGATATCGACAACATGATCGACCGCATTCGTCGTCAGCATGTGACCTGGGAAGCCAGTGATGCCGCCGCCGAGAAAGGCGATCAGGTGAACATCGACTTCAAGGGCACGATTGACGGTGAAGCATTTGACGGCGGGGAAGGCAAAGACACGTCCATTGAACTGGGTTCCGGACGCATGATTGCCGGTTTTGAAGAGGGCCTGGTCGGCGCATCGAAAGGAGATGATGTGACTCTGGATCTGACTTTCCCGGATGAATATCACGCTACCGAGCTGGCGGGCAAACCGGTGCAGTTCGCCGTGCATGTCAACAAAGTTGAAAAAGCGGTATTGCCGGAAGTCGATGCGGCTTTCGCGAAAAAAATGGGCGTGGAGAGCGGCGACATCGCCGAGTTGCGCAAAGATATTCTGGAAAACATGGAGCTTGAGTTAGGCAAACAATTGAAGAGTAAACTCAAGGAAAAGGTCATGGACACCCTGATTGAAGTAAATAAAATCGATATTCCCAAATCGCTGATTGAGAATGAGTCGGAAGCCCTGCGTAACCAGATGGTTCAAAATTTGAGCAATCAGGGCTTAAGTCAAACCGATGTCAGCGCACTGGATACGTCCATGTTTGCCGAGCAGGCGCAACGCCGCGTCAGTCTGGGATTGATCATGAATGAAATAGTTAAAGAAAATGCTATACAGGTCGAAGCAGAGAATGTACGCGCGCTGGTTGAAGAAATCGCCCGGCCTTACGAGCAGCCTGAAGAAGTGATCAAGTGGTATTACGCGGATAAAAAGCGTTTAAGTGAGGTGGAGTCACTGGCGCTTGAAGAGCAGGTTGTAGACTGGGCGCTTGAACAGGCAAAGGTTGTGGAAACAAAGGCAAGCTTTGATGAAATAATGAAACCGGATACAAGCGCATAATTACTTAAACAATGGCTTAAAGGACAGACCACAGTGACCGATAATAATACCAATGCTGGATTAGATGTACGGAATCAACTGGTTCCGATGGTGGTGGAACAGACTGCACGCGGTGAACGCTCTTATGATATTTATTCACGGCTGCTTAAAGAACGCGTAATTTTTCTGGTGGGACAGGTGGAAGACCACATGGCGAATCTGGTCGTCGCGCAGTTACTGTTTTTGGAATCGGAAAACCCGGACAAGGATATCCATCTGTATATCAATTCACCGGGTGGTTCGGTAACCGCAGGCCTGTCGATTTATGACACCATGCAGTTCATCAAACCGGATGTCAGCACCATGTGTATCGGTCAGGCGGCCAGCATGGGCGCGGTGTTACTGGCCGGCGGCGCGAAAGACAAACGTTATGTTCTGCCGCATTCACGCACCATGATTCATCAGCCGCTGGGCGGGTTTCAGGGACAGGCGACGGATATTGAAATCCATGCAAAGGAAATTCTGGATGTCAGGGAACGCTTGAACGCGATTCTTGCCAAACATACCGGGCAGGATCTGAAACGAATTCAGGAAGATACCGATCGAGATTTTTTCCTGAATGCCGATGAATCTGTGAAATACGGGCTGGTTGACAAGGTAATGGCGGAAAGGACTGGCGGTTCCTGATTTAATCAGGCTATAATTACTTTAGCAAATTAGTCGGGTATTTGTATCCTGATTATATTAAAGGCTATTTTCCTGATCCAGAGGCTTGAAAAATCGCTGAAATAGACGCAAGGTTAAGGTAGCTAACAAATTGTTTGAGGTAAGGGCATGAGTGACGATAAAAATTCCACGGGTGACAACGGCAAACTGCTGTATTGCTCGTTCTGTGGTAAAAGCCAGCATGAGGTTCGCAAGCTGATTGCCGGTCCTTCTGTATTCGTCTGTGATGAATGTGTAGAACTCTGTAATGACATTATTCGTGAGGAAGTGCAGGAACAGGCCGCTTCCACCACCGGCAGCAGCCTGCCAACGCCCCATGAAATCAATGATATTCTCAACGAATATGTGATTGGTCAGGAACGCGCCAAGCGGGTGCTGTCCGTTGCCGTTTATAACCATTATAAGCGTCTGGAAAACGGTCAGAAAAAAGACGATGTCGAACTGGCCAAGAGTAATATTCTGCTGATCGGCCCGACCGGTTGCGGTAAAACCCTGCTCGCTGAAACCCTGGCGCGCATGCTCAATGTGCCGTTTACCATTGCCGACGCCACGACCCTGACTGAAGCCGGGTATGTAGGCGAGGATGTGGAAAACATCATTCAGAAATTGCTGCAGAAATGTGATTATGACGTGGACAAAGCCCAGACCGGGATTGTTTATATCGATGAAATCGACAAGATTTCACGCAAGTCGGATAACCCGTCGATCACCCGCGATGTTTCCGGTGAAGGCGTGCAGCAGGCTCTGCTGAAATTAATTGAAGGCACGGTGGCGTCGGTTCCACCGCAGGGTGGACGCAAGCATCCACAGCAGGAATTCCTGCAGGTGGATACTTCGAATATTCTGTTCATCTGTGGGGGCGCGTTTGCCGGACTGGATCGCATTATTCGTGATCGTTCCGAGAAAGGCGGCATCGGTTTTGGCGCCGAGGTCAAAAGCAAGGATGATCAAAAGAGCTTCAGCGAAGTGCTGCATGGCGTCGAGCCTGAAGATCTGACCCGTTACGGCTTGATCCCGGAATTTGTCGGGCGTCTGCCGGTCGTGGCGACCTTGAGTGAACTGGATGAATCAGCATTGATCCGGATTCTTACTGAACCCAAGAATGCGCTGACCAAACAGTACATGAAAATGTTTGAGATGGAAGACACCGAACTGGAATTCCGTAAAGATGCGCTGAGCGCGGTCGCCACCCGGGCGATGGAAAGAAAAACCGGTGCGCGTGGGTTACGCTCCATTCTGGAACATATCCTGCTCGATATTATGTACGACCTTCCCTCGATTGATAACCTGGAGAAGGTGGTGATTGATGAGTCTGTGATCAAGAGCGATGGCGAGCCGATTTATATTTATGAAGGCAATGAAAAGCGAATCGCGGCGGCAGACGAATAACACTGAATTTAAGGGGTATTTTTAATACCCCTTAATTTTTTACAGAGCTGGTTTTTTATCGACAAACAGGCGTGTCTCGCTTGAAATTGAAATCCCGCGCCCATACAGATATCAGCAACAAATCTAGTCGTTAGACGCCTTACAAGAGATTAAAATATGTCAGAAGTTACTGAAGAACAGTTGAGCACCATTCCGGTTCTGCCTTTACGCGATGTCGTGGTTTATCCTCACATGGTCATTCCACTGTTCGTGGGGAGAGAGAAATCGATTCATGCGCTTGAAGCGGCGATGGAAGATGACAAACAGATCCTGCTGGTGGCGCAGAAAAGCGCGGCGCAGGACGATCCTGAAATTGAAGATATGTACCGGATCGGTACGGTCTCCAGTATTTTGCAATTACTGAAATTGCCCGATGGCACCGTCAAGGTGCTGGTGGAAGGCAACAAGCGCGCGGGCATTGTCAGCTTTTTAAACAAGGAAGAATATTTCACCGCACAGATCAAAAAATATGACGATGTTGATATCGACGAACGCGAGTCCGAAGTGCTGTTGCGTTCGTTGACCAACCAGTTTGATCAGTACGTCAAACTCAACAAAAAAATCCCGCCTGAAATTCTGACCTCATTATCCAATATCGATGATCCCGGTCGGCTGGTGGATACCATCGCCGCGCACATGTCGCTGAAGGTGGATGAGAAACAGAAAATTCTGGAGATCAAGGATCTGCGTGAACGTCTGGAATACCTGATGGGCATGATGGAGTCTGAAATTGATCTGCTGCAGGTGGAAAAACGCATTCGCGGCCGGGTCAAGCGGCAGATGGAAAAGAGCCAGCGTGAGTATTATCTGAACGAGCAGATGAAGGCGATTCAGAAAGAGCTGGGCGATATGGATGAAGTACCCAATGAACTGGAAGAGCTGGAACAGAAAATTGAAAAAGCCGGCATGTCGGCGGAAGCCAAAACCAAGGCGCGTTCCGAGTTAAGCAAGTTAAAAATGATGTCGCCGATGTCGGCGGAAGCCACCGTAGTGCGCAACTATCTGGACTGGCTGCTGGGCGTGCCGTGGAAAAAACGCAGCAAGATCCGTCACGATCTGGCCAAGGCGGAAGAAGTGCTGGAAGCTGATCACTACGGGCTGGAAAAAGTTAAAGAACGGATTCTGGAATATCTGGCCGTGCAGCAGCGCATGAAAAAAATGAAAGGTCCGATCCTGTGTCTGGTCGGCCCGCCCGGTGTCGGCAAGACCTCGGTCGGCAAATCCATTGCCCGCGCCACCAATCGCAAGTTTATACGCATGGCTCTCGGGGGCGTGCGTGATGAGGCTGAGATTCGCGGGCACCGGCGGACGTATATCGGCTCCATGCCCGGTAAAATCGTGCAAAACCTGTCAAAAACCGGTACGCGCAATCCGCTGTTCTTGCTGGATGAAATCGACAAAATGGCGATGGACTTCCGTGGCGATCCGGCCTCGGCCTTGCTGGAAGTGCTGGATCCCGAGCAGAACCATACCTTTAACGATCATTATCTGGAAGTGGATTTCGATCTGTCTGAAGTCATGTTCGTGGCGACCTCCAACACCATGAACATCCCAGGCCCCTTGCTCGACAGAATGGAAGTCATTCGTCTGTCCGGTTACACCGAGGATGAAAAAGTGAATATCGCCGAGCGTTATCTGGTGAAAAAACAGATCAGCAATAATGGTCTCAAGGAAGGTGAAATCAGCATCAACGAAGAGGCGGTGCGTAATATTATTCGCTATTACACCCGGGAAGCCGGGGTGCGTAACCTCGAGCGTGAAATCGCCAAGATCTGCCGCAAGGTGGTGAAGGAAATCCTGCTGGAAAAAGAGGTCACGTCGGTTGAAGTAACAGCGGATAATCTGGAAAAATATCTGGGCGTACAGCGTTTCCGCTTTGGTTTGGCCGAGGAGCACGACCAGATCGGTCAGGTCACCGGTCTGGCCTGGACTGAAGTCGGTGGCGAGTTGCTGACGATTGAAACTGCGGTCATGTCTGGCAAGGGCAAGCACAGTGTGACCGGCCAGCTCGGCGATGTAATGAAAGAATCGATTCAGGCGGCCATGACGGTGGTGAGAAGTCGGGCGGATGTGCTTGGTATCGAAGCCGAAGTATTTGAGAAAAATGATATCCACGTGCACGTGCCTGAAGGGGCGATTCCCAAAGATGGCCCGAGCGCCGGCATTGGCATGTGCACCGCGCTGGTCTCAGCATTGACCAACATTCCTGTACGCGCCGATGTGGCCATGACCGGTGAAATTACCCTACGTGGCGAGGTTTTGCCTATCGGCGGGCTGAAGGAAAAACTGCTGGCGGCGCATCGTGGCGGTATTAAAACAGTGTTGATTCCACATGAAAATGAGCGCGATCTGGTGGAGATTCCGGATAACATCAAGGACAGTCTTGAAGTTATCCCCGTGAAGTGGATCGATGAAGTACTGGATGTAGCGTTGACACATGCGCCGGAGCCTCTGGAATCCGTCGAGAGCAAGCCGGATACGGCGCTGGTTAAAGATAGCAATAAAGGCAAATCGCGCAAACGCAATCCCGTTAGAACGCACTGAGTCTCCCTTCCCGCCGGAGGGAAGACTGGTTTGCTGGAATACACCCAGGTTTGTCATTAACAGGCCTGGGTGTTTTTTTGCTGTTTGAAAATCACCTGGATTTAGGAATCATTTTGTTTTTGCATAATTTTCGCAAAAGCGAAATATAAGGGAAATTTATCAGAAAACCAGCATGCTGCCTTGACCTGACGCGGCCTGAGCGGTATAAAACATCCACAGGAAAATTTCATAATTCCGTCCAACTGGACGGTATTTTTTTATTTAATACTTCAAGTGTAAGGGGATATTTAGTGAACAAAGCGGAACTTATTGATGCAGTAGCAGAAAATGCAGACATTTCCAAAGCAGCCGCAACGCGGGCTGTTGATACGGTGCTGGAAAGCATCACCGCGACCCTGAAAAATGGTGAGCAGGTAGCATTAATTGGCTTTGGCACATTCTCCGTCAAAGATCGCGCTGCGCGCACCGGTCGCAATCCACGCACCGGCGAACCGCTTGAAATACCTGCCGCTAAAGTACCATCATTTAAGGCTGGTAAAGCATTAAAAGATGCCGTAAACTAGCGCGCCTTCAATGCAGGGTGCTTAGCTCAGCTGGGAGAGCGTCGCCCTTACAAGGCGAATGTCGGGGGTTCGATCCCCTCAGCACCCACCATTTTGGAGCGGTAGTTCAGTTGGTTAGAATACCGGCCTGTCACGCCGGGGGTCGCGGGTTCGAGTCCCGTCCGCTCCGCCAA
>WFVC01000040.1 GCA_015491815.1 Gammaproteobacteria bacterium
CATCAGGAAACGCTTCGGCAACGGCCTGATTACCCAGCCAGTGATCGCCATGCACATGGGTATTCAGCACATGGGTGACCGGCAGCGCAGTCAGCTTGCGGATCTGACGCAAAACCATGCGCCCGGATTCCAGCGTCGATCCCGGATCGATAATCACCACCCCGGTTTTTGTCATCACAAAAGCCGGGTTGTTCATGAACCCCCGGTTGGCCTTCGAGGGCAATCCCAGCGGACCGTGAATCACCCAGGTGTGCGCGGCGATTTTTTTTGCCGGATAATCAGGCAAAGTCGCCCATACTCTCGCTGACGCCGACCCCAGCATCAACAACAATAAAATAATGCGTAAAAAATAGCCTGACATGATATTCCCCTTTGAATGGCGTCACCGCAAAATACCGTTCGCATCACCAAGATACAAGCGATAACGCCAGAAACGCCATCAGCACATGGCATGAGCGTTTATTTATGTTCAAATAGTCTTCCGGCAGTCACTCCACTTGCAACAGTGTAGCGCCCCTGAAATCCGGGAAGAACATCCGCCGCCGTTACCATAGAGATGCGCCGGATGACAAGTCCCTTGTGGAATTTTTTTGTTTTTTATGCACAGCACTTCTGGAACAATAACTTAGCCGTCAAAAAACGGTAATAAAATGGCAAAAACCTAAAAAAACAACGCAAGCTACTGTTATTTAAGATGTTTATATTACGCACAAAAACTGCTCACTTTAACAAAAATGTAATATTCATCAGGCATCAGACGGGTTTACCCCACGTCATCCACAGACTTATCCACAGCTTCTGTGGATAAAACCGGAAATCAAGACCTGACAAAGACTTAGGATAATTATTCTAGAATGATTCTGCGAAACGACGCTAAGTCACCCGGTTTCTCAGCTGTTTTCCCCCGGTTATCCATCTGTCAGCCGGCAGTGAGAACCACGCTTTGAGTCCGACCACGTCCCTGTCAATCCTGCGCATGGCCGTTCCCGGTCCGCTGCGGCGCATTTTCGATTATCTGCCGCCGGCTGGCTGTGACCTCAGCCGCCTGCAGCCCGGTATGCGTCTGCGCGTCCCCTTCGCCAATCGGCAGGTCGTCGGCGTGCTGCTGGCGCTTGCCGACAGCAGTGATATCGCCCCCTCAAAATTGCGCCGGGCGCAGGCGCTGCTCGACAGCCAGCCGATCCTGCCGGCCGAAATGCTGAACCTGATGCGCTGGGCCAGCCGCTATTACCAGCATGCGATCGGCGAGGTCATCCTCGGCAGCCTGCCCACCCTGCTGCGTCAGGGGCAGGCGGCCCGGCCCACAAGCGAAGCCTGCTGGCGACTGAGCCCGGCGGGGCGGGACGTCGACAGGGATAGCCTGCAGCGCGCGCCAAAGCAGGCCGCGCTGCTGCATATATTGAAAGCACACAACGAGGGACTCACGGCGGAGATGCTGAATCAACAACTGACAAACTGGCGTCCCGCCATGAGCCGTCTGCAGGAAAAAGGCTGGGTTGACATGCGTGAACAGCCCGTCGGCCCGGAAGCCCCGAATCCTGATCGGGAACCGGAAACACCGGCGCTCAATCCGGATCAGCAACGCGCGGTCGAGACGCTCAACGCCAGTCTGAACCGGTATCAGTGTTTTTTACTCGACGGCGTTACCGGCAGCGGCAAAACCGAGGTCTACCTGCAAGTCATTCAAAAAGTGCTGGCGGCGGGTCAACAAGCGCTGGTGCTGGCGCCGGAGATCGGCCTCACCCCGCAGTTGATCCAGCGCTTTCGCGCGCGCCTGCCGGGACGCATGGCGCTGCTGCATTCCGGCCTCTCGGATCGCCAGCGCCTGAACAACTGGCTGGCCTGCGCCAACGGCGAAGCCGATATCCTGATCGGCACCCGCTCGGCGCTGTTCACGCCCCTGCCTGGACTCGGCCTGATCATTCTCGACGAAGAGCATGATCTGTCCTTCAAACAACAGGACAGTTTTCGCTACAACGCCCGCGATCTGGCCATTGTGCGCGCGCAGAAAAGCGACATCCCCATCCTGCTCGGCTCGGCCACGCCCTCGCTGGAAAGCCTGCACAACGTCAGCCGGCAACGTTCGCAACAACTCTCTCTGCCCGAACGCGCCGGCGACGCCCGGCAACCTGATCTGCGACTGCTCGATGTCCGCCATCAGAAACTCGAACAGGGACTCAGCGCCCAGTTGTTAAACAGCGTGCAACAACATCTCGATGCCCGCGGTCAGGTGCTGCTGTTCCTCAACCGGCGGGGCTTCGCGCCGGTGCTCATGTGCCATGACTGCGGCTGGCACGCGCGCTGTCTGCGTTGCGACGCCCACCTCACCGTGCATCACGGACAACAGCAACTGCGCTGTCATCACTGCGGCTCCCAGCGCCGCATCGATCGACGCTGTCCGGACTGCCACAGCGAGAATCTGAATTTCATCGGCGCCGGCACCGAACGGGTCGAGGAGGTGCTAACCACCCGCTTTCCGGACGTGCGGGTGCTGCGCATCGATCGCGACAGCACCCGCCGCAAGGGCAGCCTCGACGCCATGCTGACAGAAATTCAGCGCGGCGAACCGGTGATCCTGATCGGCACCCAGATGCTGGCCAAAGGCCATCACTTTCCCAATGTCACCCTGGTCGGCATGCTCGACGCCGACTACGGTTTATTCAGTTCCGACTTTCGCGCCAGCGAACGCATGGGTCAGCTATTATTACAGGTGGCCGGGCGCGCCGGACGCGCCGAACGCCCCGGCGAAGTGCTGATTCAAACCCACCAGCCGGACAATCCCCTGCTGCAATACCTGTTGCGCCACGACTACGAAGGTTTCTCACAGGCCTTACTGAAAGAGCGCGCCGACGCCGAGTTGCCGCCCTACAGTCATCTGGCCCTGTTGCGCGCGGAAAGCCCTGAAGCCGCCGCCGCCATGCAGTTTTTGCAGGAGGCGAAACAACAGGCGGCGATCATTCATTCGCAACTGCTGGCCTTCGGCCCCCTGCCCGCGCCAATGGAGCGCCGCGCCGGACGTTTCCGCGCCCAGTTATTATTCCAGCATCATCAGCGCGGGGAATTGCAGCACTGGCTGGCCCGGCTCATGCCGGAACTGGAAACAATGAAAAGCGCGCGCAAGGTGCGCTGGTCGATCGATGTCGATCCGATGGAGATGTACTAAATAGCTGTTCCGAATACCAGTACACTTTAGGAATTGCCGTTCGTCCTGAGCCTGTCGAAGGACAAATAGATTAAGCACTCTATTCACCACATTTCCACGCTCATGGTTCGACCCTTCGTCAGGCTCAGAAATTCCAATATTTAAAGCCATTCATCCTTCGACAGACTCAGGACGAACGGCTTTAACTGGACAGGAATCAGGAACGCTTATTTAGATGTATTTCAGGAGGTGTCGCAGTCAAACCCTGCTAACCGGATTTGACTGCGACACCGAATTAGTAAAAATTTTCTGCTGCGCAGACTCTCCTGTGCTGTATATTAGTCCTACCCTGATAAACTCAAACTCAATCCATCCAACGGGAGCGGGACATGTCAGAGCTAATCCCTGACAAACAAAAACAATCCCTGACCATGCTGCTGATCGCACTGGCGGCGCTGGTCGTTATCATTGCCGGCATGCGCGCGATTACGCCGATTCTGGTGCCCTTTTTGTTGTCAGTTTTTATCGCCGTGGCCTGCCGCTCGCCGATGGCCTGGCTGACCCGGCGCCAAGTCCCCGCCACACTCGCGGTGCTGATTGTCATCATCGGACTGGTGATCGCCTTTTTTCTCACCGCGCTGTTCGTGGGCAACTCACTTAGCGACTTTACCCGTTCACTTCCCCAGTATCAGGACAGGCTGCACGGGCTAAGCCTCGGCCTGCTGGATAATCTGCAACAACTGGGCATGGATACCTCGGGGCTGGATCTTGAAAATATTATTGATCCCGCCGCAGCCATGCATCTGGTGCAGGCGCTGCTCACCGGACTCGGGCAGGTGCTGAGCAACACGTTTTTAATTCTCCTCACCGTGGTCTTTATTCTGCTGGAAGCCTCCAGTTTTCCGGCCAAATTACACGCCATGGCCGGGAATACCCAACAGTCCATGGCCCGCTTCCAGCGCTTTCTTAACGGCGTCAATCATTACATCGCCATCAAGTCACTGGTCAGTCTGGGCACTGCGCTGATTATCACCCTCGCGCTGTTTCTGATTGGCGTGGACTACCCCATGCTCTGGGGCTTTCTCGCCTTCCTGCTTAACTTTGTTCCCAATATCGGTTCGATTATCGCCGCTGTGCCCGCCATCCTGCTGGCGCTGATTCAACTGGGCGCAGGCGCGGCCGGCGCAACCGCACTGGTCTATCTGCTGGTTAATTTTATTATCGGCAATTTTGTCGAACCCCGTCTGCTCGGTCGCGGCATCGGACTTTCCACGCTGGTAGTCTTCCTCTCCCTGATTTTCTGGGGCTGGCTGCTCGGCCCGGTCGGCATGCTGTTATCCGTACCGCTGACCATGAGCCTGAAAATCGCACTGGAAGATAACGAGCAGGGCCGTCGGCTAGCTATCTGGCTGGGTGAGCCGCCGCGAGTGTAGGTGCGATTTCAGTCGTACTTGCTGTGTGCGACTGAAGTCGCACCTACAGTCGTACCTGCAGCACATAAGGCATAATTTTTACTTTTGTAGTACTATCTCGCACCGATTCGATTCATCATCCACGCCCAACAACCAAAAAAGACACGACCTTGAAAGCACAGATCAAGACTTTGCTCCAGCAGGCGCTGGAATCCCTGAAACAATCCGGCGCGCTGCCTGCCGACGCCAACCCCTCGATTCAGGTTGAACGCACCCGCGATCCCGCCCACGGCGACTTCGCCAGTAATCTGGCCATGATGCTGGCCAAAGCCGCACGTAAAAAACCGCGCGACATCGCCGGGGATCTGCTCGCCGCTCTGCCCGCCTCCGGCAACGTGATTAACGTTGAAATCGCCGGCCCCGGCTTTATCAATTTTTATTTAAGCCCGCAGGCTTTTCAGGCGGTGGTGCCGGCGATTCTTGAAGCCGGGGACAAGTTCGGCCACAGCACGCAGGGCGCAGGCAAGCGGGTGCAGGTGGAGTTCGTGTCCGCCAATCCAACCGGCCCCCTGCATGTCGGGCATGGCCGCGGCGCGGCCTATGGCGCAACAGTGGCCGATCTGCTGGATGCGATGGGCTTTGAGGTGCATCGTGAATATTATGTCAACGATGCCGGTCGGCAGATGGACATTCTCGCCGCCAGCGTCTGGCTGCGTTATCTGGAACTGGCCGGGGAGGAACTGCCGTTTCCGGTCAACGCCTACAAGGGCGATTATGTCTGGGATGTGGCGGCCAAACTGCACCGCGAGAACGGCGATCGTTTTCGTCATGGCTGGACTGAGATTGCCGCCGCGCTGC
Source organism: Gammaproteobacteria bacterium (assembly GCA_015491815.1). GTDB lineage: Bacteria > Pseudomonadota > Gammaproteobacteria > UBA6429 > Thiohalophilaceae > JAADGZ01. The sequence continues at coordinate 5,413 of WFVC01000040.1, forward strand.
CGGATGATGAATGTGATGGCGGCGATAAAGAAAAATACATCGACGCGCTAATCACGCAGGCTAAAACCTTGCTTGGCGCAGACGATTATCGCTTTGTTTTTGATACCGGGCTGAATTACATCCTTGCCGATATCCGCGATGATCTGGCGCACTTCAATGTCAATTACGAACACTGGTTCTCCGAACGCTCGCTGACCGAAACCGGCGCGGTGGCGCGCGCGGTCGAACGGCTGGAACAAAGCGGCCACGTCTATGAAAAAGCCGGCGCGAAATGGTTTCGTTCATCCGACTTTGGCGATGAAAAAGATCGGGTGCTGGTGCGTGACAACGGTCAGTCCACCTACTTTGCTTCGGACATCGCCTATCACATGGACAAGCTGGAGCGCGGCTTTGAACGGGTGATCGATGTCTGGGGCGCGGATCATCACGGCTATGTGCCGCGCGTCAAAGCGGCGATGCAGGCGGTGGGCGATGATCCCGATAAACTCGACGTGCTGCTGGTGCAGTTCGCGGTGCTCTATCGCGGCGGCGAAAAAGTACAGATGTCCACCCGCTCCGGGCAGTTCGTCACCCTGCGTGAACTGCGCAAGGAAGTCGGCTCCGATGCGGCGCGCTTCTTCTACGTGATGCGCAAATGCGAACAGCACATGGACTTTGATCTGGATCTGGCCAAATCCCGCTCCAATGACAATCCGCTGTATTATATCCAGTACGCCCATGCGCGGGTTTGCAGCGTATTCCGGCAACTGCAGGAAAAGCAGCTCGACTATGATCAGGCGGTCGGCCTGCAACAACTGGGGCGACTCACGGAGAATCACGAGCAGGCGCTGCTCTCCTCATTAAACCGCTACCCGGAAGTGCTGGAAGCCGCCGCGCTCAATCACGAACCCCACCTGCTCGCCCATTACCTGCGCGAACTGGCCAACGATTACCATACTTATTACAACGCCCATCAGTTTCTGGTCGAGGACGCCGAACTGCGGCAGGCGCGACTGGCCTTGATCGCGGCGGTGAAACAGGTGATCGCCAACGGTCTGGGACTGCTGGGCGTGTCCGCGCCCGAGAGCATGTAAGTCATGCCCAAAGATTACGCCAAACGCAGCAGACCGGAAGAATCCCGCGCCCTGCCTGGCTGGCTGTGGATGTTGCTCGGCCTCGGCATCGGCCTGTTCATCGCTCTGCTGGTGTATATCAATAACAACAGCGGCGCGGGGCAGAAATCCAATCTTTCCGCCAGTCTAAATAAGATATTTGATGAAGGCGTGAAAGCCACCCGGGAAGCGAGTAAAAAAACCAAAGAAAAAGTCGCCGAAGCGATTAAGGAAACCCGGCCAAAATTTGATTTTTATACCATTTTGCCCGAACTGGAAGTGGCGATTCCCGAAGAAGAACTGATTGAAAAAAAACAGGCCACCAAAAAAACACCGAACGCCAACAGGGAAAGCATTCGTTATACGCTTCAGGCCGGCTCCTTTCGTAATCCGCAACAGGCCGATCGCCTAAAAGCGGAACTGGCGCTGCAGGGCATTGTCGCCAATATCCAGCCGGTTAAAATCAACGATCACGACACCTGGTACCGAGTGCGCATCGGCCCCATGCACGACATCGCCACGCTCAACCGCACCCGCAAGCGCTTACGGGAAAACAATATTGCATCGATTGTTGTAAAAGAAAAAAAATAACCCTCCTCCTCGTGCCCTATTTACTCCTCGTCATTATTCTACTGCTGGCGTTATACGCCCCACAGTTCTGGGCCCGATACACCTTTAAACGCTACGCCGGGCAACGCAAGGACATTCCCGGCAGCGGCGGCGAACTGGCCCGGCATCTGCTGGATCGGTTCGAGATGAAACATATCAAGCTCGAACGCGGCAATCCCGGTGAAGATCATTACGACCCCGCCAGTAAAACGGTGCGACTGAGTCCGGATAATTTTGATCGCCATTCGCTTACCGCCATCGCCGTGGCCGCCCACGAAGTCGGCCATGCGATTCAGGATCATAAAAATGAAACTCTGTTGCAGCTGCGAGGACGCCTGCTCGATATCGCCATGCGTTTTCAGAAACTCGGTTCGCTGGCCGTCCTGCTGATGCCCCTGCTGGCCTTGCTGAGTCGCTCACCTGTGCTCGGGGGACTGCTGCTATTGCTCGGCATCGCCAGCATGTTGATGACCACCCTGGTGCACCTGATTACCCTGCCGGTGGAACTCGACGCCAGCTTCGGCAAGGCGCTGCCCATTCTGCAACAGGGTGAGTATGTCGCCGAAAAAGATGAACGGGCGATACGCCGCATACTGAAAGCGGCGGCCTGGACTTACGTGGCCGCCTCACTCGCCAATCTGCTCAACGTCTGGCGCTGGTTGCGCGCGTTCCGTCGCTAAACGTCCACACACAAGCAAGGCATCTGAAAATAACTAAAACTTTTTTGGGGATCTCGGGTTATAGAAGGAACCTGTTCAGACTGTGTAACCTCAGTCTGTGAATATCAGGGATTATTTTTATAGATTATTACTGGTGTAACTGCAGGCTGGCGCTCATGTTATTGTTCAGCACCGGTGTCTCCGGCATGGCGTATAACACTAAACCCAGGCAGGAGATTAAAACACCCAGGAGAATATATTTTTTGATTGATTCAGTCATGTTCGTGCCTCTTTCAATTAAGCTCCCCTCAATCCATCCTCAGGGGGATAGAGAGGTTACGCCTGTCGAGCATAAGCGTCTATAAGACTTTGGATATAATCGCTGTAGGATAAAGACTACATTTTCTGATGGCAGAAAAGTCTGATAAGCATAGCGCTGATATTTGAAGAAATTATGTCAGATAGATACTAAATAGCTGTTTCCAATTCCAGTACGCCTGTGGAACAGCGATGAAACTGTAGGTACGGCTTCAGCCGTACTGCCAATAGAAAATAGTACGACTGAAGTCGTACCTACAACAGGCTCTGCTAAATGATAGCGTACTGGAACTGGGAACAACTACAGGCGTATCTCTAACTAAAGTTATAGTGTTTCACGACATCAACGGTGATCTTCCAGCGGCAACGCAACCCGGCGGGAAACACCACCAGATCGCCTTCGCCCATTTCCACCGGCTCGCCGCCTTCGGGGGTGACAATGGCGTGGCCATCGACAAAGTAACAGGTCTCGGTCTGATCATAGACCCAGTCAAATTCGGATACTTCCTTGCTCCATTCAGGCCAGTCGTACACGCCCATGACTTCCAGTTTGGCCGGAGAAGCCATTTGTTCCACCAATATCTGTTTCATTCATTAATCCTGTAAATAACTGTAACCTGTCAGACCTGACAGCAGGGCTTGCAGACAAGTCTGTTTATCCCGCCCGTGCAAATCAGCGGCGTCTATTTTAGCACGATAGTTCTGTGCAAGCTCATCGGGATCAAAGTGCACATAACGCAGCAGATCATCCACCTGATCGCCACGACAGGGCTGTTCCAGTCGATAGCCACTGTCACTCAGACTCACATGCAGCGAATCCGTATCGCCAAACAGATTATGCATGTCACCGAGGATCTCCTGATAGGCGCCCACCAGAAAAACGCCCAGCCAGTAAGCTTCACCCGCGCGCCATTCATGCAGGGGCAAACTGCTGTCCAGCCCCCCGGCCAGCGCATAGTTATCGATACGACCATCGGAATCACAGGTGATGTCTTCAATCACGCCGCGCCGCTGTGGTTCTTCCTGCAAACGATGCAGAGGCATGATCGGAAAAACCTGTTCAATCCCCCAGACATCGGGAATCGACTGAAACAGGGAAAAATTACAGAAGTATTTATCCGACAGTTTTTCATCCAGCGCCTCCAGCACCTCGCGGTGGCTGGCGTGCAAGGGGCTGAGACGTTGCCGAATATGTCGGCAGCAGGAAAAATACAACGCCTCAGCAGCGGCGCGCTGCTGCAGAGTCAGCATGCCGTGAATATATAAAGTCTGCGCCTCCCCCAGCCAGTAACGCACATCGTGCCAGGCTTCGATCGCAGCATGAGCGCCGAGATCGGTTTCCGCCAGCGAGTAGTGCAACTGCCGGAGTTCCTGCAGCGCAACCGGCGCCTCGCGATCTTCAGCAGGAGTATCGATCACGCCCGAGGTCGGCTCGACATTGATGGTGTCGATCACCAGCAGCGCGTGATGGGCGCTCATGGCTCGTCCCGATTCCGTAAAAATATGTGGCTGCGGCAGATCATGCAGTTCACAGATTTCTTTCAGCGCATGAACGATATGACAGGCATAACTGTCGAGACTGTAATTCATGGAACAGGCGCGGCGGGAGTGACTGCCCTCATAATCCACGCCCAGGCCGCCACCGACATCAACGCAGTCAATCACCGCGCCCAGCGCATGCAGCTCGGCATAGTAACGCGCGCATTCCTGCATGCCGCGCTGAATGTCGCGGATGTTCGCCAGTTGCGAACCCAGATGAAAGTGCAGCATCTGCAAACAGTCCAGCTTGTCCGCCTCACGCAGCCGCGTCAGCATCAACAGCACCTGCGCCGCTGACAGGCCGAATTTGGATTTCTCGCCGCCGGTGTTCTGCCACTTGCCCGCGCCAATCGAGGCCATGCGCACGCGCACGCCCAGTCGTGGCCGCACCCCCAGCGCCGCCGCTTCCGCCAGCACCGCATCCAGTTCAGAGAGTTTTTCAATCACCAAATAGATGGCGTGTCCCAGCTTCTGACCGATCAGAGCCAGGCGAATATATTCCCGATCTTTGTAGCCATTACAGACAAGTGGGTAATCCGCCTGCGCCGACAAGCCCAGTACCGCCATCAGTTCCGACTTGCTGCCGGCTTCCAGACCGATGCCCGGCGCGCTGTTCAGCAGTTCGCTGACTACGCTGTGCTGCTGGTTAACCTTAATGGGATAGATTGCGGTATAACCACCGTGATAATCCTCAGCCTGCCTCGCTGACGAAAACGCCTGATAAAGATGCGCGACCCGGTGTTGCAGAATATCGCTGAAGCGCAACAGCAGGGGTAAACGGCAGCCCGCCGCCAGCGCCGCCTGCACCACCTCATGGATATCGATACACTGCTGCGCCTTCTGCGTCGGACAAACCTGCAGATGCCCGCGCGAATTAATATTGAAATAACCACCGCCCCAGTTATCGATATTATAAAGCGCCTGTGATTTTTTAATGTTCCAGTCAGCCATGAAAAGAAGATACAAGAGAAAAGATACGAGGGCAAAGGTACAGAATACAATTTGCATCATTGCCCTTGTATCCTTTCTCTCTCCTCCTGTATCTTTGCTTTTTATCCAGCAACCCGGATAGTCCCATGTCATTCGATAACAAACACTGGTTCACTGAAGCCATCGACGAAACCGGCACCGCTTTTTCACTCAAGCTAAAAAGCAAACTTCACGAAGAGCAGACGCCGTATCAGAAAATTGAAATTTTTGACACCCAGACCTTCGGCAAGCTGATGGTGATCGATGGCTGCACCATGGTCTCCAGCCGGGATAATTTTCTTTATCATGAAATGATGACCCATCCCGCGCTGTTCACCCATCCCGATCCCCGCCGGGTGCTGATTATCGGCGGCGGCGACTGCGGAACCCTGCGTGAAGTATTGAAACATCCCGAAGTGGAGCAGGCGCAACAGGTGGACATTGACGAACGCGTGACCCGCCTGTCGGAACAGTATTTTCCCGAGCTCTGTGAGTCGAATCACGACCCCCGCGCCGAGCTGCATTTTACCGATGGCATCAAATGGCTGCGTGAGGCGGAGAATGAATCACTGGATGTGATTATCGTTGACAGCACCGATCCGATCGGTCCCGGTGAAGTGCTGTTCACGGAAGAATTTTATCGCCACTGCCGCCGCGCCTTAAAGACCGAGGGGATTCTGGCGCAGCAAAGTGAATCGCCTCTTCTGCACCAGAGCATTCTGCGTAACATGTATCAACGCATGCAGGCGGCCGGTTTTTCTCACCAGGCCACCCTGAGTTTCCCGCAACCGATTTATCCATCCGGCTGGTGGAGCGCTACGCTTGCCGGCAATATCAATCTTCGTGATTTCAGAGAACAGGATGTGGCGCAGAAAACTTTCAGCTGCCGCTATTACAATGCCGACATTCACAAAGGCGCGCTGGCTGTGCCGGAGTTTATGAAAGATTGATTCAGGCGTCGGAGTCAGTTTAACAAAACTGACTCCGACGCCTGATGGATACATGAGGAGGGAGATAGCTCTATGCTACAACTCCCGCGCCCGCAAAAAAGCCTGCTCGGAAACCTTGTGCCAGGCCATCACCTGTTCGCGAAAAGCCATAAAAGACCGGTAAGTTTTCTGCGCATGTTTATCTTTCGCCGCTACCTCTTTTACCACCTCATCGGAAAGCTGCGCCAGTTTTTTTAATACGTCATCCGGGAATGGCCGCAGTTTGACCTTGTGTTTACTAATCAATGTATGCAGGGCGGCATTATTGCGCGCGGTATATTCAGCCAGCATATCGGTATTCACAATTTTACAGGCATTCATAACGATGCTCTGTAAATCTTTGGGAAGTTCCTCATAGGCTTTTTTATTGACCAGCGCTTCGAGCACGCTGCCCGGCTCATGCCAGCCGGGGTAGTAATAATATTTCGCCGCTTTGTACAAACCAAACGCCAGATCGTTATACGGTCCGACCCATTCAGTGGCATCGATGGCGCCGGACTGCAACGAGGTATAAATTTCTCCGCCGGGTAAACTAACCGGGGTGCCGCCCGCCCGCTTCAGCACTTCCGCGCCAAGACCAGGAATGCGCATTTTCAGACCTTTAAGATCGGCCACTGAATTAATTTCCCGGTTAAACCAGCCGCCCATCTGCACCCCGGTATTGCCCGCCGCCGCCGGGATAACATTGAAGCGTTGATACAGATCCCGCCAGAGTTTTTCACCGCCACCGTAATACAACCAGGCGTTCATTTCCTGCGCATTCATGCCAAAGGGCACGGCAGCGAAAAATTGTCCGGCGGGCGCCTTGCCTTTCCAGTAATAGGCCGCGCCATGTCCCATTTGCGCGGCGCCGCGCGAGACGGCATCGAAGACTTCAAACGCCGGCACCAGTTCTTTTGCGCCATAAACCTTGACTCGCAAACGACCGCCACTCATCTCGGTAATTAAACGCGCAAGATTGTTCGCGCCGGTGCCCAGACCCGGGAAATTTTTAGGCCAGGTGGTGACCATTTTCCATTTTATTTTTGTTCCCGCATGCACGGCGGGGGCGGCGCTGATCAACCCGGTTGTCACCCCACCGGCAAGCAAGCCGCCTGCGCTGGATTTTTTTATAAATTCTCGTCTTTTCATGTTTGCCTCTTACCAAATTATAAAATTCTGATATTTACGCTAAAAAATTTTCGTCCCTTAATTCAAACAGTTCCACTATTTTATCTCGGGATGGCATTAACAATCACGGCTAAACGCACTTAAATATTTTCTGGCGCGATCCCGTTCTTTCTGCCATCATTTGCAACACAGTTTGCAGTTCCTTCCAACGACTTCGGTTAACGTAAATAGACTAA
>WFVC01000041.1 GCA_015491815.1 Gammaproteobacteria bacterium
TTGCACTGGCCATGGCCGCTGCGGTCAAGGGTTATCGGATGGTGTTAATCATGCCGGCGAATATGAGTATCGAGCGGCGCGCCTCCATGCGCGCCTACGGCGCCGAGCTGATTCTGGTCAGTGAAGAGGAGGGCATGGAAGGAGCGCGGGATCTGGCCGAAAAAATGGCCCGTGACGGCGAGGGCAGATTGCTGGATCAGTTTTCCAATCCCGACAATCCACTGGCCCATTACGAGACCACCGGGCCTGAGATCTGGACGGATACGGGCGGTGAAATTACCCACTTTGTCAGCGCAATGGGCACCACCGGCACCATCATGGGCACCTCCCGCTTTCTTAAGGAAAAAAATCCGGCCGTTACTATCGTCGGGGTGGAGCCGGCGGACGGCGCCAAAATCCCCGGCATCCGCCGCTGGCCACAGGCATATCTGCCGCAAATCTATGACGCCTCGCGAGTAGATAAACTGATGGAAGTCAGCCAGGATGAGGCCGAGCAAACCACCCGCGATCTGGCCAGTCGCGAAGGCATCTTCTGCGGCATTTCCTCCGGCGGCGCGGTGGCCGCCGCCCTGCGTTTATCGCAGGAGCTTGAGAATGCCGTGATCGTGGCCATCATCTGTGATCGCGGTGATCGTTATCTATCGACGGATGTATTCCCGGCGGAATAACCCCCGACTCTTTCAGGACGACAAGCTTATGAATGTGTTTGTATTTGATATTGAAACCGTACCGGATGTAGAAGGCGGACGCCGACTTTATGATCTCGACGGGCTGGATGATAAAGAAGTCGCCAATATCATGTTTCATAAACGCCGTCAGGAAACCGGCAATGACTTTCTGCGTCTGCCGGTGCAAAAAATTGTCGCCATTTCTGTGGTGTTGCGCAGCCGTGAGCGGCTGGCCGTCTGGTCGCTGGGGGATGAAGACGCCAGTGAAAAAGAAATCATCGAACGTTTCTTTACCGGCATCGACAAATACATTCCCACCATTGTTTCATGGAACGGCAAGGGCTTTGACTTACCTGTTCTGCATTACCGCTCATTGATTCACGGCGTGCCGGCACAACGTTACTGGGAAACCGGCGAGCACGATCAAAGTTTTAAATGGAATAATTACCTCAGCCGTTACCATCGTCGGCATACCGATCTGATGGATGTGATTGCCGGTTACGAAAACCGCGCGATCGCCCCGCTGGATCAGGTGGCGACCCTGCTGGGCTTCCCCGGTAAAATGGGCATGAGCGGGGCAAAGGTCTGGGACTATTATCAGGAAGGCCGGATAGCCGATATTCGTAATTATTGTGAAACCGATGTGCTCAATACCTATCTGGTCTATCTGCGTTTTCAGTTGATCAACGGCAACCTGAATCAGGATGAATACCAGCAGGAAACTGAGCTGGTCCGCAGCACATTGAAAGATGAAAACAAACCACACTTTAACGAGTTTCTGGAAAACTGGCCGCAGGCGTAGGTGGCCCATAGGTATGACTGTAGGTACGACTGTAGGTACGACTGTAGGTACGACTTCAGTCGTACTACTTCAAAAATAAATCCCTTTTTAATAACACAGACAATTTGAATGTCACGCAGACGCAACAAAAAACCCGATCCCACTCCCGTCGAGGCGACGATTGAATCCCTGACCCATGAAGGGCGCGGAGTTGCCCGTATCGAGGGCAAAACTGTTTTCATTGATGATGCCCTTGCCGGTGAAACCGTCGAGTTTATTTATACGCGCAAGAAACGTGACTTTGACGAAGCCCGTCTGCATCGGCTTATCATGCCCTCTGAACACCGGGTCGAACCCGCCTGCGCGCATTTTGGCGTGTGTGGCGGCTGTCGTCTGCAGCACCTCGATGCGGCTGAACAACTCCGGCTTAAGGAAAACGTGCTGCTGGATAATTTAAAGCGCGTGGGCAGGGTTGAAGCGGAAACAATTCTGCCGCCCTTAAGTGGCGGCAAGTGGGGTTACCGCCGCAAGGCGCGACTGGGCGTGCGCTATGTTCATAAAAAAGAACGCGTGCTGGTGGGTTTTCGTGAACGGGGTTCCTCGTTTCTGGCCGAACTGGATAGCTGCAAGGTTTTGCATCCTTCCGTGGGCGAAAAGCTCATTCAGTTGGGCGACGTAATCCGTCAGCTCAGTATTTACCGGCAGGTTGCGCAGATCGAAGTTGCGGTCGCGGATAATCACGCCGCATTGATATTCCGGAATCTTGAGCCGCTCACCGATGAGGACAAAAAAATTCTCAGCGAATTTGGCAAGGCGCATCATTTTCAAATCTATCTGCAACCTAAAGGCCCGGATACGATTAGTCTGTTGTCGCCCGAAGCCGAACAGGATCAGGCCGGGCTTTACTATGAACTGAATGACTATGATTTAAAAGTTCACTTCGAACCGGCTGATTTCACTCAGGTCAACTACGACATCAATCCTGAAATGGTGAAGCTGGCGCTAAGTCTGTTACAGCTCGACAAGAATGACACGGTGCTTGAATTATTTTGCGGGCTGGGAAATTTCACCCTGCCTATGGCGCAGCAGGCAAAACAGATCGTTGGCGTCGAGGGCGATGCCGGACTGATTCAACGGGCGCGGGACAATGCCCGGGCAAACGGGATTGATAATGTCGAATACCATGTCGCCAATCTGATGGAAAATCTGGATAACATGCCCTGGCTGAAAAAAGATCTCTATAGCAAGGTATTGCTGGATCCGCCGCGCAGTGGCGCCAAAGAAGCGCTGCCCTATATTGCCGCAACCGGCGCGCAACGCATCGTCTATGTTTCCTGTCATCCGGGCACGCTTGCGCGCGATGCCGGCATACTGGTCAATGAATACGGCTATGACCTGCGCGCCGCCGGCGTCATGGATATGTTTCCACACACCGCCCATGTCGAATCTATCGCGCTGTTTGAAAAATAAAAATCATGGGCACTGAAATCGAACGAAAATTTCTTTTGCGCAATGACGACTGGCGCAAAGCCGCCGATGCGGGCACGCTCTTTGAGCAGGGCTATCTGACAGAAGCTGAACAGGCATCCGTGCGCATTCGCATTGAAGGCGGGAAGGCGAACATTAATATCAAGGGCGCGACATTGAGCATTACCCGGCGGGAATTTGAATATCCCATTCCGCTGGAGGATGCGCGTGAATTACTGGCTGAGTTGTGTAGAAAACCGTTAATTAAAAAAACCCGCTATCACGTCGCGCATGCGGATCATGTCTGGGACATCGATGTGTTCGAAGGGGAGAATGCCGGTCTGGTCGTGGCTGAAATCGAACTCAAGGATGAAGCGGAAACCTTTGCCCGCCCGGACTGGTTGGGAGAGGAGGTATCCGATGATCCCCGTTATTACAATGTCTGTTTACTCAAGCATCCATTTTGTGACTGGTAATGTCTGATCGGTTTCCTTCTATCGATATTGATATCCGCCGGCAGCGACTGCGGTTGATTGGCCCGGAGATGACGGAGGAGTTTATCATCTCGACCGCAGCCAATGGCGCAGGCGAACAGTTTGGCAGTGAATGCACGCCGCGCGGAAAACATATTGTGCGCGCGAAAATCGGCGCCGGGCAGGTGGAAAATACGGTTTTCATCGGTCGCCGTCCCACCGGCGAAATCTATAGCGCCGAACTTGCTCGTCAATTTCCGCAGCGCGACTGGATATTAACGCGCATACTCTGGCTCAGTGGACTGGAACCCGGTAAAAACCGGCTCGGTAGCGTCGACACCATGCGTCGTTATATTTATATTCACGGTTGCCCGGATGATGACCGGCTGGGCAAACCCAGTTCACACGGCTGTATAAAAATGCGTAATCAGGATATTATTTATCTCTACGACAGGACGCCCTGTGGAACACGGGTCACCATCCATGAATAAATACGAGGAATAAACTCGCTGTGTCACTTGGCCCTTTAATGCTGGATATAGCTGCGGAAACGCTGTCAGAAGAAGACCGTGATATTCTGCAGCACCCGCTGGTCGGTGGCGTTATCCTTTTCAGCCGTAATTACTCAGACGTCGATCAGCTACATGCGCTGGTTGAGACTATTCATGCTTTGCGTGATCCAAAATTACTGGTTGCCGTCGATCATGAAGGTGGACGGGTGCAACGCTTCCGCAATGGGTTTACCCGTCTGCCGGCGGTGGCGCATTTTGGTCAGGTGCATGATCAGGATGCCGCAAAAGCGCGCAAGCTGGCGCGAACCGCCGGCTGGCTGATGGCGATAGAGCTGCGCGCGCAGGATATTGATTTCAGTTTTGCGCCGGTGCTGGATGTAGATCATGGCATTAGTGACGTGATCGGCGATCGCGCCTTCCATCATGATCCTGCTGTGGTGGTCGAACTGGCGCATGCCTATGTTGAAGGCATGCACGAGGCCGGCATGGCGGCGACCGGCAAACATTTTCCCGGTCACGGTGGCGTTAGCGTTGATTCGCATCTGGGGATCCCGATTGACACGCGGGAATACAATGATATTTATGCGCATGATATTCTCACCTTTAAACGTATGATTCATCATGGACTGGCGGCGGTGATGCCAGCGCACGTGATTTACGAAAATATTGATCCGCAACCGGCGGGTTTTTCCCGCTTCTGGTTGCAGGATGTTCTGCGAACCCGGCTCGGTTTTCAGGGCGTTATTTTTAGTGATGATCTGAATATGGAAGGCGCAAGCGTCGCCGGAGACAATTATGCCGATCGCGCGCGCGCGGCGCTCGAAGCGGGATGTGATATGGTGCTTGTCTGTAATAACCGCAAGGGCGCGATTGATGTTATCGATGGACTGGGACAATGGGATGACCCCGTTTCACATTTACGTCTGGCGCGAATGCATGGGCGCAATGCCATTGACAGAAACCATCTATTCGCCAGCCACAAATGGAAACAGGCGGTTTCCCTGATCGAAAACTATCAGGATGATCCCAGTCTGGAGCTGGACTTTTAGAAGCGGAGTTTTATATGAGTGAATATCTGGATAAATTTCTGCTCCTTCTGGATGCGGATAAATATGGCATTATTAAAATATTCAGCATCATTTTTGCCGCGCTGTTGCTGGACTTTATCCAAAAACGCATATTAAAAAGACTGTATCAACGTTTACAGTCAACCAACACCAAATGGGACGATGCGCTTATTCATGCGCTGCAACGTCCACTGACCGGGTTAATCTGGATCATCGGCCTGTCGCTTGCCCTGGATACCATCGACTTGCCTGTCACTGATGAATTACGACTGGTTGGAATAATTGGCGCGATTAGCTGGGCCTTGATTCGCTTTATCAGTTTTACCGAAAAAAATATCATACACCAGCATGAAGTCGCCGGAAAACCGCTGGATCGCACAACCGCCAGCGCTATCAGTCAGTTATTGCGCACGACGATTCTGATTACTGCAACCCTGGTCACCCTGCAAAGTTTAGGCTTCAACATCTCTGCGATTCTGGCCTTTGGCGGCATTGGCGGCATCGCGGTCGGTTTCGCCGCCAAGGATTTACTCGCCAATTTTTTTGGCGGCATGATGATCTATCTGGATCGACCGTTTGCCATTGGCGACTGGGTGCGCTCAAGCGATCGGGATATTGAGGGAACGGTTGAAAAGATCGGCTGGCGTACAACCATGGTGCGCACCTTCGATAAACGCCCGCTGTATGTGCCGAATTCTGTTTTCGCCAGCATCAGCGTTGAAAATCCTTCGCGCATGACTCATCGCCGTATTTATGAAACCATTGGCATTCGCTATGATGACATCAGGGTGATGGCGGAGATTATTCGCGATGTCAAAGCGATGCTAATGGCGCATCCCGAGATTGATCAGAGTCAAACCATGATTGTTAACTTCAACAGTTTTGCGCCTTCATCACTGGATTTTTTCATTTATACATTTACCCGCACGACCGACTGGATCAAATACCATGAAGTTAAACAGGATGTGCTGCTTAAAGTCAGTGACATTATTAGCAGCCATAATGCCGAGATGGCTTTCCCCACTTCAACCGTGCATATTGCCGATGAAATTAAATTAAACAATTTACCAATGAAATAAACCTTGTTATGAAAAACGAAGATTACAATAAAATAATGTCAGAGGCGGACTGCCTGCATACGGCTGAAGAGGTCGGGCTTGCACTGGATAAAATGGCGCAGGCGATCACTGAGAAACTCTCCACCTGCAATCCATTGATACTGTGCGTGTTGACCGGCGCGATTATTCCGACCGGCCACCTGTTAACCCGTCTGAATTTTCCGCTGCAACTGGATTATCTGCATGTCACGCGTTATGGTGATACCACCTCTGGTGGCAAGCTGGACTGGTTGTCCGAACAGAACTATTCACTCAATGATCGACATGTGCTGATCGTGGATGATATTCTGGATGAAGGAGTGACGCTTCAGGCGATTGTTGATTACTGTCATCAGGCCGGTGCTGCCTCTGTATCCTCGGCGGTGCTGGTGGAGAAATGTCATAACAGAAAAACCGATGTTAAGGCTGACTTTGTCGGCGTGCAAACTGAAGACCGTTACCTGTTTGGTTATGGCATGGATTATAAAGGGTACTTACGCAACGCCGATGGTATTTTTGCCGTGAAGGGCTTGTAATGATGAAGGGCATTGCGATTATCGGCGGCACCGGCCTGACTTCCTTACCGGGGCTGCGCATCGACGAAGAACGCATCGTCTCCACCCCTTTTGGCGATACGTCCGCCGCCTTAATTAAAGGCCGGTTGAACGATCAAGCGATCGTGTTTCTCGCCCGGCATGGCGCCGAGCACACGATACCGCCGCATAAGGTTAATTATCGGGCGAACATCTGGGCATTAAAAGAAGCCGGCGCGCATTATATGATTGCGATTAATGCGGTTGGCGGTATTAATTTATCCTTAAATCCCGGCCAGCTGGTTATTCCTGATCAGATCATTGATTACACCAGTGGTCGTGAAATGAGTTTTTTCGACGGCGAGGATACGCCTGTTGTGCATATTGATTTCAGTGAACCCTACTGCGAATCCTTGCGGAATTTTTTACTTGATGCGGCGGATAAAAACAATATTGCGCTGGCAAGACAGGGGACGTATGGCGCGACACAGGGACCGCGACTGGAAACGGCGGCGGAAATTAAACGCATGGCCCAGGACGGTTGCGATATTGTCGGTATGACCGGCATGCCGGAAGCCGGGCTGGCGCGTGAACTGGAATGCTGTTACGCCAGTATTTCAGTGGTCGCCAATCTTGCCGCAGGGCTTGCCGAGGGGGAAATTACCATGGCGGAAATTGAAAAGTATATTGAGCAGGGAATGGGTGAGGTCAGTCAACTGCTGGAAACCGTCATCGCTTCACTCCATGTATAACACCTGCCTGAAGGTACAGCTGAAGCCGTACCTACAAAAACTACATTATTTCTTTTGCTCCGCTGTTTCATGCGGGGTAAACATAATCAGCATGCCTAATACCGGATGATCCAGATAATGTAATTCAGTGCTGCGAATGCGACGACGAACCTGTTGCATATGATAATAGTCGGGGTTGGCCGGCGTGGTTTCCGGTTCATCGCTCATGTCAGTTTCAGAAGGCGGCATCGATGCTTCTGCCGGTTGATCGAGAGTAAACAGTAGATCGGCTTCTACGCGTAAATAACGCGCGAGACTGACTCGAATCAGGGCATCCAGTACGCCACTGTCATTGCGATCTTCATCGGCATTTTGCTCATGGTCTGTTTCGGTTTGTTCCGCGCCTGATTCGGTTGCGGCATCATTCGCGCTGATCACGCGATTGAAGTGGACGCTGATCGCCTGTTCCTGAGGCAGACCCGGCTGCACCCAGGCGAGATGCGCCAGAACCCGGCGGGATTTTGATTTCTCGATTTTCTCCGCTTCTGCACTCAGGCGCCATTTGTCTGCCGGCAGGGGAGTGAAGCTGAGCGCGGGATCGTAATTTTCGGGTATGCCGCCGGGCCAGGCGCCGCCAATCTCAATTAGTGATTCAGGGATCTCACGCTGCATGTTTTCCGGCCATTGCTCGGCATGGCGGCTGTTCGCCTGTAAATTTTCAAAAATGATGACTTCAACATCGTAATAACGAACCTCGGCCGCCTGTAGCGAAAAGCTAAACAGCGCCAGTGTCAGTAGAAATAGTCGTTTCAATATTTTAATCCTTGATGCCTGTGTTGTTGTGAAAAAGGGCGGTGTAGTTTTCAATGCCCGACCACTGATGTAAAGTGCAGACCCCACAAATATACCTGAAATACGCGGGAGGAGGTATCGTGGCAATAAAAGAAATTTTGAAAATGGGCCATCCGCTCCTGCAGCAGGTGGCAAAGCCGGTGACTGAATTTAACACGCCCGCCCTTGATGCGCTCATTCTTGATATGTTTGAAACTATGGCTGCATTTGACGGGGCAGGGCTGGCTGCGCCGCAAATCGGCGAGAGTTTGCGCATTGTTATTTTTTCCGTTGAGGCGAATCCGCGTTATCCGGATGTTGAGTCCATACCACGAACGATCCTGATTAATCCTCAAATTACCATCCTCGATGAGAGCAGGGAGGAGGGCTGGGAAGGCTGTCTCAGCATTCCGGGTTTACGCGGGCTGGTTCCCCGTTATCAAAACATCCGCTATCAGGGGGTCGATCAGACGGGTGAAATAATCGAGCGTGAAGCCAGTGGTTTTCATGCGCGGGTGGTGCAGCATGAGGTGGATCATCTCGAAGGGATTCTCTATCCGCAGCGGATTCAGGATTTACGGAATTTTGGCTTCGAATCGGCGCTGTTTCCGGAAAATAAAGAATAAACCCTGCTCGATGCAGGTTAAATGGCGGCGTTTACCTGTCTTGATACACGACCTTTGGAGTATTCTGAATCCCCTGTTTTATGGCATAATCAGGGTTTTATTTTATGAGTTAAGGCAGAAATAATTGTGAAAGTCGTACGCTGGATTCTGGGGAAAATCATTCTCTTTCTTGATTGGGTATTCACCCCCCGCAGTCTTAAACGCAAACCTGAAGTCCAGAAACAGGTTGAGCAACAGACGCAAATGTTAAAACTGTACCAATACAAAGCCTGTCCATTTTGCGTCAAGGTCAGACGCACCATGAAACGCCTGAATTTACCCATCGAAACACGGGATGCAAAACAACAGCCTAACTGGCGGGATGAACTGGCGAGCGAGGGGGGACAGGTTAAAGTACCCTGCCTGCGAATTACCGAGGATAACGGCACGGTAAAATGGATGTATGAGTCTTCGGATATCGTCAGTTATCTTGAGCAGCGTTTTTCAGGATTGTCTTCACCCGCATCGTAATGAGTGAGATCTTCCCGCTGGTAAAAATCATTCATGTTTCGACGGTTGCTTTTACCGGTTTCTATTTTTTTATTCGCGGTCTGTCGCAATTCAGACATGGTCAGTGGTTTAAAAAACGCTGGGCGCGCAGGATTTCGCAATATAATGACACGATACTGTTAGCCAGCGGCATTAGCATGGCGGTGATGATCCAGCAGTATCCATTTGTGAACGGCTGGTTGACCGCCAAGTTTTTGATGCTGATTGTGTATATCATCCTGGGGATGCTAGCGTTTCACTGGTTGCGCAGACAGAATTCAAAAATGCTGGCCTGGTTTAGCGCCTTGCTGATCTATGCTTACATCGTTGGCGTGGCGATGAATAAAAATCCCGCCTGGATACAGGCGGCGTTATTTTAGGGAAGCTCTGATTAATTCCGTTCGCCCTGAGCTTGTCGAAGGGTGAACCATATAACATTATGATTTTACAATGCTTAGCCTTCATGGTTCGCCCCTTCGTCAGGCTCAGGACTTCACCACGAACGGCGGAATTAATCAGAGCTTCCTTAGCTTATTGTTGTTTTATAAAATTTTCAGGAAAAGAATAATGGAAAAAAAAGATAATATACCGCTCTGGGTTTTTCTGGCCTTTTCGAGTATTGGAACGCGTAAAGGCGCATTGATCCTGATCTGGGCGTGTGCGGTGTTTACGGTGTTGTGTATCCCGGTGTCATGGTACCCCTGGATTGAATGGATTGACTGGAGCTGGACGGGAATGATGTTCGCGGTTACGCTCTGGTACTGGCTGGCTCTGAGGTGGACCGATAAACATTCTGCGTGGGAATAAACACCCGCGCGCCTTCGGACGCGCCGGTATTGTGCCGATATTGTTCAGCGACCCTGTTCCTGTAACTTCTTTTCCCAGTTCAATGAGGTGCGCACAATCTCTTCCAGATCATCATAACGCGGCGTCCAGTTAAAGAGTTTGCGGATTTTATCTGTGTTGGCGACCAGACTGGGCGGATCACCGAGACGCCGATCCTCTTCAATAATATTTAACGGCTTTCCGTTCACTTTTTCCACCATATCCAGCACTTCACGCACGCTATAACCATGGCTGTAGCCGCAGTTGACAACCGTTGATTCACCGCCCTTGCGCAGGTAATCCAGCGCCTTCAGATGCGCATCAGCCAGATCTTCCACATGAATATAATCACGAATGCCGGTGCCATCCGGTGTCGGGTAGTCGGTTCCGAAAACATAGATCGCATCGCGTTTGCCGACGGCGGCTTCACAGGCGACTTTAATCAACAAGGTGGCTTTGGGGGTGGACTGGCCGATACGGTTTTCAGGATCACAACCGGCCACATTAAAATAACGCAGGGCCACATAGTTAAGATCACTGGCGGCGGATAGATCGCGCATCATCCATTCGGTCATGAGTTTGGATGTGCCGTAGGCATTGATGGGCGCCAGCTTACTCTCTTCCCGGGCTTCGCCGTCTTCGGGGAGGCCATAGACCGCTGCGGTGGAGGAAAAGATGAAATTTTTCACGCCATGATTCTGACAGCATTCCAGCAGATTGCGGCTGTTGCAGGTATTGTTGCCATAGTATTTCAGCGGATTGGTCACCGATTCAGGAACAATCGTGTGCGCAGCAAAATGCAGGACGGTATCAACGTCATAGTCCTTAAGAATGCGGCTGACCAGTTCCCTGTCGCCGGTATCGCCTTCAATGAGATCACCGTAGAGCACCGCATCGGCAAAGCCGGTGGATAAATTATCCAGCGTGACCACGTGTTCGCCCGCCTCACCCAATTGCCTCACCACATGACTGCCTATATAGCCGGCGCCGCCGGAAACCAGTACTCCTTTTTTCGACATCGAATACCCCTGTGACTAATCTGAAAACGGTATTCATGCAAGCGCATGAATTAACTCAATAATTTAAGGAAGCTCTGATTAATTCCGCCGTTCATGGTGAAGTCCTGAGCTTGACGAAGGGTCGAACCATGAACGCTAAGCATTGTAAAATTATAATGTTATATGGTTCACCCTTCGACAAGCTCAGGGCGAACGGAATTAATCAGAGCTTCCTTAAGCCTGTCTACACAGGCGCGGAAAAATTTAGGATGCTATAATACACCAATTTTGCGACAGGAATAGTATGTAGAAATGCATAGATCCTGCAGCATGGCCGGTTCAGAAGGAAAGTCGTGTATGAGTCAGTATGATGTATTTAATGGTGATGCCGATGGCATCTGCGCCCTGCAGCAATTACGCCTGCACAGCCCACAGGCGAGCACGCTTGTTACCGGTGTGAAGCGGGATATTAAACTACTGGACAGAGTTAAGGCCGGGAAAGGCGATAATGTCACCGTGCTGGATATTTCGCTGGACAAAAACCGGGAGGAACTGGAACGGGTGCTCTCGCAGGGCGCGCAGGTTGAATATTTTGATCACCACTTTGCCGGTGAGATCCCCAGACACGATAATCTTGAGGCGCATATCGATACGGATGCGACGGTTTGCACCAGCCTGCTGGTCAATGCTTACCTGGATAACGCATATTCCGCCTGGGCGGTGGCCGGCGCTTACGGTGATAATCTGTATGAAAGCGCGGATCGGCTGGCGAGAGCAACCGGTCTCTGTGTCGATGATTCCGAAGCCCTGAAAGAGCTGGGCACCTATCTGAATTACAATGGCTATGGCAGTGCGCTGGAGGATTTATATTTCACGCCGGATCAACTGTTCCTGCGAGTCAAACCCTATGCCTCGCCACTGGATTTTATCGCCAGTGACGAGGCCTTCGTGACCCTGAAAAACGGCTATGCGGAAGATATGGCGCAGGGCCGGGCGGCGAAAGCCGAGATTCAAACCGATAGCCATTTACTGCTGCGCCTGCCGAATGCCCCCTGGGCGCGCCGGGTTAGCGGCGTGTTGGCCAATGAAATGGCGCGCAGCGCGCCGGATCGGGCGCATGCACTGGTGAATACGATGGCCGACGGCAGTTTGCGCGTCAGTGTGCGGGCGCCGTTGAATAATCGCGCCGGCGCGGAAGTCCTGTGCATGGCCTTCCCAACCGGCGGCGGACGAGCCGCCGCCGCCGGCATAAATAATCTGCCGGCGGAAATGTACGATGATTTCGTCGAGAAGTTCACTCAGTCTTTTAGCGGATAAATTATATTTGCCGGATAAGTCGGAATCTGTTTGGCGCCCGGCGTGGCGGCATCGCTTCGCATTGCTCAGTGCCGCTTTTTTCCGGATAATGACGCCTGTTTATTTCTCTTTCCTGAATAGAGGTTTGCTGTGAAATTCCTGCCCATTTTTATGAATGTCGAAGGCCGGTCCTGTCTGGTCGTGGGAGGTGGACAGGTTGCCTCTCGTAAAGTCTTTATGCTGCAACGCGCCAATGCGCGGGTTACGGTGATTGCCCCCGAGTTGTGCGCTGAATTGCAAACCCATGCGGAGGCGGGAGAGATTGAATATCTAGCCCGGGAATTTCATCTGGATGATGTCAATGATCGAGTCGTGATCATTGCCGCGACAGATAATCGTGAAGTTAACCGGCAGGTTTCAGAATCGGCCAGCGCCCGGGGCATTCCCGTCAATGTAGTGGATGATCCGGAACTCTGCCGCTTCATCACACCCTCCATTATTGATCGCTCCCCTGTACAAATTGCAATTTCCACCGGTGGCGCGTCACCGGTGCTCGCGCGTCTGTTGCGCGCGCGTCTGGAAAGTTATATTCCCGCCGCCTATGGTCGACTGGCGCAACTGGTGGAAAGTTTTCGTGACCGGGTTAAACAGCGTTTTTCCAGCAGTAATGAAATTCGACGGTTCTGGGAAACGATTCTCGCCGGACCGGTGGCCGACAGACTGATTGCCGGCAAGGACAGTGAAGCGCGCGAATTACTGGAGCAGGCGGTTGAACAGGGCGCGGCGCCGGATATGCAGGGTGAGGTTTTTCTGGTTGGCGCCGGGCCGGGTGATCCGGATCTTCTCACCTTCAAAGCTTTGCGTTTAATGCAACAGGCGGATGTCGTGGTTTATGATCGACTGGTCTCACAGGGCATCCGGGATCTGGTGCGCCGTGATGCCGAGTTTATTTATGCCGGCAAAGAACGCGACAAGCATACCATTCCACAGGAAAATATTAATTCCCTGCTGGTGCGTCTGGCTCGACAGGGCAAAAAGGTATTGCGACTGAAAGGTGGCGATCCCTTTATTTTTGGTCGCGGCGGAGAAGAAATTGAAACCCTGATGGAAGAGGGCATCCCGTTTCAGGTGGTGCCGGGGATTACCGCAGCCGCAGGTTGCGCCTCGTATGCGGGCATACCGCTGACGCATCGAGACTATGTGCAGTCCTGCATGTTTGTCACCGGCCACCTGAAAGACGGCAGCAGCGATCTTAACTGGAAAGCGATCGCCCATCCCAATCAGACCATCGTATTTTATATGGGATTACACAGCGTAAATAATCTGTGCGCGAAACTCATCGAACACGGCATGCCTGAAGAACTGCCGGCCGCCCTGGTTGAAAAAGGCACCAGCCCGGATCAGCGGGTTCACGTCGGCACATTGAAAACATTACCGCAACTGGTAAAGGAAAACAAAGTCAAACCACCCACCCTGATCATCGTTGGTGAAGTGGTTAAACTGCACGAAAAACTTGACTGGTACAAGCCCTGATCAGGATTTATTCCGGGCAAGTTGGGAGAGAACTTTTTTAAACGGTAGAGGCATATCAACAGCGCTTCCCTGTACGTAATCAATTCCAAATGCTTTCAATAATGGCAAAGACTCATCATCTTCCACATATTCCGCAATAGTTTCAAGTTTTAACGCTTTTGCAATGCGGGTGACTGCATCGACAATTGACTGGTTAATCTGACTGATCTCAATATTACGAATAAAATGCCCGTCTATTTTCAGATAATTAACCGGCAATTCTTTTAAGTAACGAAATGAACTAAGACCACTGCCAAAATCATCAAGCGCAAAAGCACAACCAAGCATCTGCAGACGTTTGATCATTTTAGTCGCCGCCTCATAATTATGAATGGCGACGGTTTCGGTAATTTCAAATGTAATTAATTCAGGATTAATCGAGCTCAATTCAATTGTGGAAATAACAAAATCATGGAAGTCGTCACTGCATATAGACTGGCCTGATAAATTGATACTGAAAATATGTCGATTATCATTTAAACTTTCACAGCTGTTTTCTTCCAACAGAGAAATAAAAGATTTTATTACCCATCGATCAATTTCGGGCATCAAACTGTAATGTTCAGCCGCCGGTATAAAATTACCTGGCAGTATTGTTTCTTCAGAATCAATTAATCGTAGTAGAATTTCATATTTAGGTGTATTAACAGCCGTATCAACGGGCATGATTGTTTGCGCATAAAGTTCAAAGCCATTATTTTCCAATGCCTTGTTTATTTTCTGTAGCCAGTGAATTTCATTGTGACGGTGAAGGAAGTTATGATCAGTTGGCTGATAAACATGCACCTGATTTTTACCGCTATCTTTGGCGATATAGCAGGCCGTATCCGCATTGATCATTAATTCAGAGGAGGTTTGATTTGCCGATGAAACAGGTATTAGTCCAATACTAACGCCAACATTAAAAACATGTTGTTCCCATTCGCACCGATATTTTTTAAGCGTCTCTTTTATGTTTTCTGCAATAAGCACAGCCTGTTTGATGGGGCAGTTAACGAGAATAATTCCGAACTCATCCCCGCCCAGCCGTGCAACCAGATCGTTATGACGAACCTGTGAATGAATAAGCCGGGAAACCTGTTTTAGAAGAGCATCGCCGGCAACATGCCCGCAAGTGTCATTGACTATTTTGAAGCGATCGAGATCAAGAAAACAGAGTGCATGTTCCTGAGCGTCAAAATCAGAGGTTTCAATAAGCTCATTGAGTCTCCTTTCAAATTCGCGTCGATTTTTAAGGCCGGTTAATTCATCGTGAGTAGCCTGAAAGGTTAATTGATCTGAAATCCTTTGAATGTGGGTGTAATCATAAAACACCAGCACCATACCTGTTATTTTTCCATTGCGGTTGCGTAACGGCGTGGCGTTATCACGGATAATGAATTCCGCATCATTTGCGCCAAACAGAATCATTGGTTCGTCATGGCGAATGGATCTTCCCTCTTCAAGACAGATGGCGACAGGATAATTAATATTTTCTTTTTCAGTAAAATTTTTAATCTTAAATATCTCATGCAGATGCATTCCTTCGACATGAGACATGGTTGCTCCTAGAAGATTTTCAGCCGCAGGATTTATATATGATACAAAACCATTGATATCTGTTGTAATCACACCCTCACCAATTGCCTCAAGCGTAATCTGCGCTTTCGACTTCTCAATGAACAAGGTATCGTCAGCACGTTCTTTTTCTCTGATCTGAGCAAGTTGCAAAGAAGCCGACATGTTATTGATTCCAATTTCAAGGACGGCGATTTCCCCTCCTGCACCGGTATAAATTCTTTCTCCCAGAACACCTTCTCGGATTTTGTTAATGCCTTTGGTGAGTAATTTGATTGGGGAGGCGACGGTATTCGAAAAATATAACGCCAGAATTATGGTTAAGGAAAGTGACGCCAGCGTGATTAAAATTCCGTTTCGAATAATTTCTTTTTGCACCAGATTTATTCCTTTGCGTGAAATCTCGACAACAAGCACACCAAGCACATCTTTAGAGCCATTTTTATCCATCGTCCCGCTATCATCGATGTCATCGATGTCAACTTCTGTGTGATATATATTGCTCGAAAAGAACATGCCCTCGGAATCGACCTCTGCAGAGTCATCCGGCTTTGTGCTTTTGATGCTCTGGCGCGCAATAATATGCTGGTTAGCATCAAGAATAGTAACTGAATTAACATCGGGGATAGAAAGGGTGTTTTTAATTAGCGCGTCAAGATAGCTCTGATTGCCTGACAACAGACCATATTCCAGCGCTGGAGCAAGATACTTTGCAATAGTCTGGCCTTTCTCATTTAAAGCCGTTTCTGTATCACTCAATTGTTCCTTTACGAAAAAGGACGAAAGCAGACTCGCGGTTATAAATACGGGAATAATCGTAATTAAAATAACTTTGGATTTTATGCTTAGGTTATTCATATGACAATCTCATTGCTTGTCTAATATTGAATCGTTAAAGTGAATTCTGCTACGCAAGGAGCGTAAAACCGCCGGGTTGATTTCAACTTTATAGGCGTCAGGAAATTCAGGTTCTGGAAGTGTATTTTTAGAGTGCGTCAGCATTTCCATCAGCATCCTGCCTGTTTGTTCGCCTATTTGTTCTGGTGTGGAATAAATACTAAACAATGCGCCTGCGCGAACAAAACTGTGTGAATAGGCAACAAATGGAATATGATTTTTATAGCTGTTAAGTAAAATTCCCTTTGCTGTTTTTCGGTTATAAACATCGTGATCAGGAATGGCCAACAGCGCATCGCTTGATCGAGCCAAATGGTCGACGAGAACAATCAGATTTTCATCGGTTTTGGCCGATTCAAGTATGACATTAATGCCATATTTTTTACTTGCACGTAAAATTTCATTTTTTATATTTTTTGATGAGGGACCCAAAATGATGCCCAGATGTTTGGCGTCAGGTAGACCTTTTTTTATAATCGAAAATTGCCGTTCAACAGGTTGGTCAAGATAAACAGCGCTGCAATATTTTTTTCTCTTGCAGTAGGGGCTGTTTTGTATCCTGTTTTTATAATAGGAGCTGGGTATGAGTGAAAATATAGTAGGGATCGAGTTATCGGATGTTAGTATTTTTTTTGAAGCATGAGCGCCGGCGGCAACAATAAAATCAGGTGCGTTGCCAGAGACATATAATGTTGATATTGAATCATTGATATCTGAATCAATAGTGTGAAATTTAACCTTCTGTATTTGCGTGGCGGTCAGGGTTTTTTGTAATTGTTCAGAAAATGCATGGTAGGGTGGAGTATCTTTGCTCAATACCACAGCAATATTGATGTTATTCTTTTCACGTGCGTAGACATGTGACGTCAGAGTGATGACAAAGCAAAGTAACAGGCAGAGCAGACGAAAAGGCGACCTAATTTTGTCTAATACTGGCATGGTGCATAGGATTATTTGAATTCCAGTTTCAGAGAAAGATAGCTCCGTCTCCCTGCTACATTTTTCAGTCGTGTTTCTTCGAATTCATCAAGAAGATTCAGGACTGAAACCGCTACTTCAGCCTTGCTGTCGGCAAGCTTGAATGTTTTAGCCAGTCGAAGGTTAACACGTGTGTTGTCTGAACGCATTTCTTCTGTCGCCAGTTGTTTCATTTGTGAATTATAGAAAACATTCAGGCTGCCCTGATAACCCCGTGCAAAATGCTGAATAACTTGCAGGCTGAAACTGTTATCGGGGGAACTGTTAGCGTATTGAGTGGTGTTGCGCACATCGCTGGCCTGAATGCGGGCATGTGAATAACTCAGCTCGATGCGAAATTTCCGATTTGGGTTAAAACTGACGGTCGCTTCAACGCCCCGGGTTTTGACATTATCCAGATTAGCGAAATGGTAGGGCAGATTGCCATCCGCATCGGCAGCCGCAAGCGTGATCAGATTACGAATATATTCCCGATACATTTTTAAATCCAATGCGGTGTTATAACGAGGAAAGCGCCCAATATAACCGATTTCATAGGCATTGGTTCTCTCTGGATCCAGATTTCCCGCATCAAAAACAATGGGGACGGTAAAAATTTTGACATCGGTAAGTTCCTCAATAATTCCCGGGGCGCGAATTGCTGTAGACGCAGAAATACGCAGCGTATCTGTATCCGTCAGGTGGTGGTTTAGCGACATCATGGGGGATAATTCGGTGCTGTTAATCTCGTAATCTTCCAGCATAACGCCGGCATTTAATAGCGTGCTGTCGGTTATATTCCAGGCGAGGTTGCCGAATAGCCGGTAGGTTTTATTGGTGTCCGCAGGTGTCTGTTGTCCGAGATAATAGTCAGAAATAACTTTGTCATTTCGTATCCCGGCGCCCCAGGCGATACTGAGATTAGTCAGCGGGGAGAGCGTGTGTTGAAATTCAATATCATCGCGTTCCGAGCGATGGCTTTGATCAAGATAAAGGCCTGTTCCTGCGTACTCATAGCGATTCTGTTTATCGTGGGTTTGCCGGTAATATTGAAACTTGAAATCTTCACTGGCGGAAAAACTGTGCGTCCAGCCAAGCTGAAAGGAGCGGGAAACCACGTTCGAGGGATGATTGGGGATGGCGCTGTCAAAGGTATTGTCTTCCTGCACCTCGCCATCATTGACATTGGCGTGAAACACCAGCGTGTCATTAAAACCGGCCTGATAATCCGCACGCGCATTGATCTGCCGAAATTGGGCGCTGTCATAACGCTTAATGAAACCATCGTTCTGCCGGTAGGCGGCGGTTACTTTAACATCAAGATTTTCAGTTCCACCGCCCAGACGCAGATAAGTTTCGGCCAGGTTGTTTTCCCCGACATTGGCTTTCGCCATGACTCCCCGATCTTGTGAGGCATGGCGGGTGATGATGCTGATGACGCCGAGCAGGGAATTGGAACCGTAACTGGCGGCATTGGGTCCGCGTATAACTTCGATGCGTTCAATGTCTTCGATGGTGATGCCAAGCGACGTCCACTGTACGCCGAGCAGGGAGGGAATATACACCGAGCGCCCATCCACCAGCACCTGCATGCGCCGGGCCAGATTATTATTGAGCATGTGATAACTGGCGGCCTGAACATGGCCGCTGTCGTAATTGACAACGAAGCCGGGCACATAGCGCAGCAGGTCGACGATTTCGGTGAAACCGGAGGCGTCGATCATTTCCCGATCAATCACCGTGGTCGCCACCGGCGCATCGCGTTTATCCTGCACCAGCCGGGTGGCGCTGAGCACAACCGGTAATTCGTCTAAAAAATCATCTTCGGACAGTTCCGTTGCCGGTAATGATGTTAAGCCCGCCATCCACAAAATCAGGCCATAAAAATATCCACACCGGTTATGCATTTATTTGTCCCCGCTATTTTTTCTTCACATCTGTTTAAACAGCTGTTGTTATCGGGGGGGATATTAACAAAATATGCGCAACTAATTTTAAAATTTGCCTAAATAGAAACCTCATGTTGTTTCAAGGTTTATTTAACTATGCTTGTTAACTATATGATATATATTGGGAATCACAATTAAACTCACCAATGTGGAAAAACTCAGGCCAAACACAATCACCAGCGCCAGCGGTTTTAGCATTTCCGCGCCCTCACCAATGCCCAGCGCCAGCGGCAGCATGCCGATAACCGTGGTCAGCACCGTCATTAAAATGGGACGCAAACGCAGGCCGGCGGCCTGAACAATGGCCTGACGCAAGTCGGGTTCCTGCTGACGTTGCAGCTCGATCTGTTCCACCAGAATAATGGCGTTGTTGACCACGATGCCGGCCAGCATGATTAATCCCAGCCATACGGGCATGGAGACGGGGAGCGACATCGCTTCCAGTCCCAGCGCCACGCCGATGAGCGCAAACGGCACCCCGAGCATAATGATCAGCGGGTTACGCAGGGATTCGTATTGCACCGCCATGACCACAAAAACCAGAAACAGCGCCAGCGCCAGCAATATAGAAAACATATCCTGACCTTCGCGCAAAACCTTGCGAATGCCCCCGTCATAGAGCGTATAGCCCTCCGGCAGTTGCAGCCTGGCCAGTCGCGCATCGATCTCATCCATCACCTGATTAATGCTGGCGTCGGTGTTGAGTGAAGCGCTGATTTCGACGATGCGGCGCTGGTTATCCCGCTTGATGCGCGCGGGCGAGAGCAGCAGCCGGGTGTGCGCCACTTCGTGCAGGCGAATGGTCTGACCGTTGAAAATGCCGACCAGCACGTTGCCGAGTTGATCCGGCGTCGTAATGCTGTTGCGCGGCAGGCGCAGACGAATATTGTACTGGCGGTCGCCTTCAAGATAGTCAGAAACAATACGTCCATCCAGCGCCACCTGTACCGCGCGGCCGATATCTTCGGCGCTGATGTTGAGCAGGGCGGCGCGTTCACGATCGACCTCGACCATCAGCTCTTCACGGGTTTCCTCATAATTATGTTCAATATTGCGGATGCCGGGCGTGCCGCGCAACAGGCTGACCGCCTCATCCCCCAGTCGGGCGAGGGTATCCAGATCCTCGCCCTGAATGCGCAGGCTGATATCATCATCACCCCGGCTCATTTGCATACCGCGCACCCCGCGCACCCGCATATACACGCGATAGCCCACCAGCTGCATTTTCTGAATCTGCGCCTGCATCCGGTTCACCCAGGCCTGACTGCCGAGCTTGCGCTGCTCCAGCGGCAACAGTTGTACGGTGATGCCGCTGTGATTGCTGGACTCGAAACTTGAACGTCCGAAAACGAAGCCACCCGACGACGTGAACACGCTGGCGACGTTTTCATCGGCCTGAAACAGGGCTTCCAGACGCCGGACAACCGCGTCCATATCATTCAACTGGGTGCCGGAATCGGCATTGACGCTGATGGAGATCTGGCCTTCATCCATGGCCGGGAGAAAGATCTGTTTGGCGTTTTTAAGGCTGTAGCCGGAAGCCAGTAGAAAAGGCAACAGGACAAGTGCAACCAGCCAGGCGTGGCGCAGCAGTTTATCGAGCAAACGGCGATAACCGGACTGCAGCGCGCTCATCAGCCTGTTCATACGCTGCTGCAGCCAGTTTTCCTGCGCCCTGTCGCGCACCCGCGCCGCCAGCGCCGGCACCAGTGTCAGAGCGACAAACAGGGACGACAGAATGGCGGCTGAAAGGGTGAATATCAGTTCGTTGAAGAGCAGGCCGACCAGCCCGCCAATAAATAGAAACGGCAGAATCGCGGCGAGATTGGTGCTGGTCGCGGCAAGAATGGCGCTGTTAACTTCTTTTGCCGCATTAATGGCCGCCTCGCGCTGAGTCTCAAGCCGCTGGTGACGGGAAATGTTTTCCAGCATCACAATCGTATTATCGACCAGCATGCCGACGCCCAGCGCCAGCCCGCCGAGGGTCATGATGTTCAGGGTCAGGCCGCCGAAGGCCATCAGGGTAAAGGTGAAGAAAATCGCCATCGGAATCGCGCTGCCGATGATCAGGGTGCGACGTAAATTGCCCAGAAACAGGTACACCACCAGCATCGCCAGCAGCGCGCCGCTGATCACGGCGGTGCTGGCGTTACGCAGCGCATGGCGCACATAAAGCGACTGATCGCTGACCGTATCCAGGCCGATATCATCGGGGATCAGGTTTTGTGATTCCAGCCAGCGAATCCGCTCCTTGACCGCTTCAACCACGTCGACGGTATTGGCGTCCGGCTGTTTCTGAATCGAGAGTTTGATCCCCGGCGCGCCGTTGAGGCGAATGCGCAACCGCTCATCCTCGTGGGAATCCATCACCTGCGCGACATCATCGAGATGCAGATTGCTGATCAGGCCGGGCGGATTGGCCACGTTGCTGGCGGGGAGAGGCAACTGCGCCAGATCCTCAAGACTGGCAAAGCGGCCATTGGTGCGGCTGCTGAGTTCACGTTGAGCCAGATTGAAGCGACCGCCGGCCAGTTCCTGATTTTCTGACTGGATGATGCGAGTCAGATCACGAAAATCCAGCCCGTAGTCCGCCAGCCGTTCCTGATCGACAATGAGCTGGATTTCCCGTATCAGTCCACCGCCGACTTCGGTCGAGGCGACCCCGGGCAGGTTCAGGAACCAGTTGGAAAAGCGATAATCCACCCAGTCGCGCAGGGCGACGATATCCCGCTGCGTGGAGCTGACCGCCAGCTCCAGCACCGGAATTTGCGCAGGATCACGCTTATATATCGTGACCGGCTCGATCGTATCGGGAAGAAAGCGCTTGGCCCGATCCAGCCGATTGCTGGCGTCACGCAGAGCGCTGTCGATGTCCGCGCCATAGGGAAAGCTCAGGTTGACGGCGCTGCGTCCCTCGCTGGTATTCGACTGAACGGAAATCGCGCCTTCGGTGATCGCCAGTTGCTCTTCCAGCTGACGGGTGACCTTGTCTTCCATGATCTGCGCGGGTACGCCGGGATCTGTGACGCGCACGCGCACATCGGGATAAATAATATGCGGCAGTAGATCCACGCCAAGCCGGTCAAAGGAAAACAGCCCCAGCACCAGCACGCTCAGAGCCAGCATCAGCACACTGACAGGACGGCGGATAGACCAGGCCGCGAGGCCGCCGGTTCTAAGTTGATCACGCATCATCAGGATCCGGTCGGAATAACCACTTTGCCATCACGCAGCCCCTGAAAGCCGCGCGTAACAACCCGATCACCGGGACTCAATCCTTCCAGCACTTCAATCTGTTTGCCGATGAGCAGGCCGGTGCGAATACGACTGAGGCGGGCTTTATTATCATCTTTTACGACAAAGACGTACTGGCCCTGATTGTCATGGCGCAGCGCGGCAAACGGCATCACCAGCCGGGGACGGGTTGGAATTTTCAGGCTGATGCGACAGAGCAGGCCGGGGCGCGCACCGGGGATGGATTGTGGCAGATGAATCTCGATTTTGCCTTTGTGCGTACGTGGATCAATATCGGGATAAATACGCTGTATCTGTCCGGCCCAACGCTGACTGCCGAGCGCATCGATACGCACCTGAACCGCATCGCCTTTTTTCAGTTGACCGATCAGCAGCTCGGATACGGACAGTTCAATTTTTAAATTATCCGGTTCATACATGCTCAGGATATGACTGTGCAGGGG
>WFVC01000042.1 GCA_015491815.1 Gammaproteobacteria bacterium
TCCCCAACGCGCCCTATTTTGCCCGGGTGAAAATCGAGCGCCAGCTCGATCTGGCCAAGGCTGCTGAACTGGCGGAAATCGAACTCGATACCCTTTATCAGCTCAACCCGGCTTTCAACCGCTGGGCCACCTCCCCCAGGGGTCCCAGTTATCTGCTGCTGCCGCTGGATAAAGCGGATATTTTCCGGGAAAAACTGGCGAAGCTGCCTGCGGATGCGCACATCACCTGGGTGCGGCACAAAATACGCCCGGGCGAAACCCTCAGCAGCATTTCACTGAAATATCGCACCAGTATTCAAACCATTAAACAGGTCAACCATATCCGCGGCACCCGCCTGCGCGCCGGGCGCAGCCTGACCATTCCGGTCGCCAGCAAGCGCCCGCAGAGTTACCGCCTGAGCGCCAGCCAGCGTAAAAGCGCGCGACAGAATATTCCCCGCAAGGGCATTAAACTGACCCATATTGTGCAACCCGGCGATACCTTCTGGGATCTGGCCAGCCGGCATAAGGTCAGCGTCCGGCAACTGGCCAGCTGGAACAGCATGGCGCCGCGCGATCCTTTAATGCCGGGGCAAAAACTGGTGATCTGGTCGCGCACGGGCAAATCGGTATCGCATAATGATCCCTCCATGTTCACCCCGCCACCGTCGCGCAACATCACCAAACGCATTGGCTATCGCGTGCGTCCGGGCGATTCCCTTGCGCGCATTTCACAAAAATTCCGGGTCAGCATCGATCAACTGTGCCGCTGGAACCGCATCAACAAAAATAAATACCTGCAGCCCGGCCAGCGTTTAACGCTGTATGTGGATGTCACCCGCCAGTCCGGTTAAGGCTGCATATTCAGGTTTTTGATAAAATATCAGATTAGCTGCGCGTTGACTGCACAGGTAAAAACCTTTGCGCGCAGCAGGCTTCCATCCTAAAATTGGTTCATGGACACTCCTTTATTCTCAAACCCGGATAACAAGCCGGGTTCAAGGCAAAACAACACCGCGTGAACGGACAAGACGCCACAGCAAATAACACTTCCTCTCTGATCAAAATTCCCGGCTACAGCATAAAGGGAGTGCTTGGTCGTGGCGGCATGGCGACTGTTTATCTGGCGGTGCAGGAAAGTCTTGGGCGCAAAGTCGCGCTGAAAGTGCTGGATCCCAATCAGGCGCAGGGTGAACGTTTCTCCGAACGCTTTTTACGCGAAGCCCGCATCGTCAGCCAACTCATGCATCCCAATATCGTTACCGTCTTCGATGTCGGCGTGCATGAGGGGTATCACTACCTGTCAATGGAATATATTGACGGGCGCGATCTCAAACAGGCCTGCGCCGATCTATCCAGAAGAGAGCTAATCGATATTATCAGGGACATTGCCCGGGCGCTGGATTTTGCCGCCAAAAAAGGCTATGTGCATCGTGATGTAAAACCGGAAAACATCATGCTGGAAACCGATGGCCGCGTTCTGCTAATGGATTTTGGCATCGCCCGCAGTTATCAGAACAATCACGGTCTAACCAGAGTCGGCAGCGCATTGGGCACGCCCTATTACATGAGTCCGGAACAAAACAAGGGACTGCCCGCCGATCATCGCTCCGATATCTACAGCCTCGGCGTAGTATTTTTTCATATGTTAAGCGGCTATGTTCCCTATGACGCCGACTCCGCAGTCGCGATTGGCATTAAACATATCACCGCAAACATTCCCACACTTTCCGATGAACTGCAGATATTCCAGCCCATCATCAACACCTGCATGGCTAAAGAAGCCGATGATCGCTACCAGACTGCGGCCGAACTGATTAAGGCGCTGGATAAAATTACCGATGCCGATCTTGCCGCTATCGAAAAAAGAAGCGCCGCTTTTCAACAGCAGGGAAAAAATCATCATGCGGAAACGCTGATCAGTCTCGAAGTCGATTCAAAAATTCATGCTGATAATACCAGCTCAACTACCCGTGAGCGAACATCATTTCGCGGCTTTCTCATCCTGCTTGTTTTGCTGATTAGTGGCGCGCTGATTTATCAACAGCAGCATAAAATACTCGGCTATGCAGAAAGCGCCAATATCCCCTGGTTAAATCCGATCATCGAAAAAATGCAAGCACTGATACCGCGCAAAAAGAATGAGCGCGCACCGCTAGTCACACCTGAAATTTCTGAAACGCCCATCGCAACGGATGCGGCTAAAAAAATAAGCGACACAAAGGAACAACTGAAACTGGAATATATCGACAAAATTCAGACCGCCATCGATTCAGGCGATGCGACATCAGCACTCAGACTTATGGCGCAACTGCAGCAACAGTTTCCCCAGTCAGCCCACAACAAGAAATTTATGCAAACCCGGGAAAAACTGCAACGGACGCAAACCATCACAACGCATATCACTAAAGCAAAAGAATACTTTCAGGCCGGTGCGATTATCACAAACGATGGAAACAACGCGCTAAAGGAACTGGAAGCGGCGCTGATGCTGGAAGCGGACAATCCTGATGCGCTGGATCTTCTGCAAAAGATTAACCGTAAAATCCTGAATAAAACAAAACAGCAGGCCGTCTCCTGGCGATTGCGCAAGGAATTGCAGCAGCTCGATGAACTGATACGTCGAACCCGCATCCGGCAGCCCATCATCCTGTCCCAGCAAAAGGAACTGCAACAGACGATTCGCCGGCTTGCGCAAATTCTGAATCTCCTGCAACAGGCCGATGCGGATTTTAACAACGGTCAACTCATCAGTCCGGAAAACAATAACGCCTATTATCGTTATCAGAAAGTGCTGGCGATTGATCCACATAACCGTCAGGCAAAAGAAAAACTTAAGGCGATAGAAACGCAACTCGGCGAACAGATCCTCCAGGCTATCAATGAAGATCGCCTAACGCAGGCGACATTATTCTTTGAACAGATACAGTCCGTTTATGGTCGCCCGGACTGGCTTGCAAAAATTGAAGCGGTGCTTGAACAGGCTATCGAAGCC
This sequence comes from Gammaproteobacteria bacterium, assembly GCA_015491815.1. GTDB lineage: Bacteria > Pseudomonadota > Gammaproteobacteria > UBA6429 > Thiohalophilaceae > JAADGZ01. Next base: position 2,975 of record WFVC01000042.1, read on the forward strand.
CGCCGACCCAAAATTGAAAGCCTCCGCTTAAGCGCTACGCCATTGCAGTCACTGGAGTCCTCGCCGCAAAAACCACTGCAACCCGGGCGCACCCTGTATGTGGGATTTCATTTTAAAAACATGGAAAATTCACCCACCCTGCTACAGGCGATATTACTGGATGGCGCGGGACAAATAAAAATCGCGCAAAAACCGGTTATCCTCTCAGCCAGTGAAGGCGATCATTTTTTCCAGATTGACCTGCCGGTAGAAGGTTTCAGTGAAGGCAGCTATATTCTGGAAGTGCGACTGGGAGACAAACTGCTCTTGAATCAATCATTTCTGGTCGGTAATATCATTCAACCCTGATTCATCCGGAGTACAAGCATGTCCCGAAAACTGTGTCTGCTGGCGACGCCCTGCATACTCATCCTCAGCGCCTGTCAAACCCCTCCCGGCATTCAGGAACTTGAAAGCCGCAATCAGTCACTGCAAACGCAACTGGATCTGGCTCAGGGAAAAATCCGCACGCTGGAATCCGAACAACAACAACTGAAAAACGCACTGAATGAATCCAACCGCATACTGCAAATTATCGGCAAGGAAAAGTCTTCCCGTTTTACGGAAGCCACCCAACTTCGCAGTCAGGTGCGTCACTTCGCACAAACTCAGATCGATGTATATAAATCCTTTCTGGTTAACAACAACCTGCTCGACTACGTCGGCGGGGAACTGGTCAGGCGCAAACAATATGACAACCGGCCACTGATGCTGGTCGATCTAAAAAACGAAATCCCCCGCCCCGGCGTGCTCACCGGTATCGGCGCATACTTTATCAAACCTACAGAAATGACCGTCAAAATACTGCGCAAAATTGAAGACAAGCTGGTCGTCGTCTGGGAAAGTCGCAAGCTGAAGATTGACAGGGCGGGGCTGGTCAAAACCCGTTTTCACGTTAGCGTCGGCGTGGAAAAAGGCGATGTGCTGGCTTATTATTTTCCCAGACCCGCCACGGTCGCTTTTGATAAAGGCACCGGTGACACCCGTTACACAAACCGCGATCTGCACCCCGGTTCCAGCATCAGCCCATCCTCGCTGGAAGGTGAAGAACAACAACGCGCCTATTCGCTGGGCGTATATGGGCTACTTAAATAATCGGCTTATTTTGTATTTTTCCCAGCAGGGATGTATCTCATCCCGGTCAATTTTTCCATATTTCACCATCCCTCCCCGCCGTTTTCGTTAATTGACAAGCATATAAGCATTAAGATAAGCTGCCGCACAGTTTTCAGGTGCATAACATTGTTAAACGGGAAACGGGTGCGTGCATTTGCGTTAATCCCGTACTGCCCACGCAACGGTGATTGATGCCAAGCTGTCTCAGGAATATTCCAGCCACTGTGTTTTTTCATGGGAAGGCGAGACAGCAGAACGAAACTAAGCCGTCAGGTTTAGATCCGTTCGCATCATAAGTCCGTATACCGGCCTGAAAGCAGTATGCTGTGAGATAGCGTGGGGCTATTGAAAGCAGGTCGGTTAACGAACACCGCTTCGCACCCCCTTTTTTTGTTTTCCCCTCTCTTTTCTCACATATGAATCTGATTAATCAATCTATTTATATGGAGAAGAAACCTTGCTTTATTTATCAACAAAAATAT
>WFVC01000043.1 GCA_015491815.1 Gammaproteobacteria bacterium
CAGTGAGAAGGCCACGTCATAGGCTTTCATGATTTCACAAATGTCTTCGAAATGCGTATACAGGAAATTTTCCTGATGATGGGCGAGACACCACTTGGCCATGATCGAGCCGCCGCGGGAAACGATGCCGGTCACCCGTTTGGCGGTCAGCGGCACATGCCGCAGCAGCACCCCGGCATGGATGGTGAAGTAATCCACGCCCTGTTCAGCCTGTTCGATCAGGGTATCGCGGAACAGCTCCCAGGTCAGATCTTCGGCCTTGCCGTTGACCTTCTCCAACGCCTGATAAATCGGCACCGTACCAATGGGTACGGGGGAGTTGCGAATAATCCACTCGCGGGTTTCGTGGATATTTTTGCCCGTCGACAGATCCATAATCGTGTCCGAGCCCCAGCGTATCCCCCAGGTCATTTTGTCCACTTCCTCTTCAATACTGGAGGTGACCGCCGAGTTGCCCAGATTGCCGTTGATTTTTACCAGAAAATTACGACCGATGATCATCGGTTCCAATTCAGGGTGGTTGATATTGGCGGGAATGATCGCGCGCCCGCGGGCGATTTCATCGCGCACAAACTCAGCCGTGATAGCATCAGGCAGGTTCGCACCCCAACTGTTGCCGGGATGCTGTTCACTCAGCTGCTCGCGGTATTCATCCAGACGCAGATTTTCACGAATGGCCACGTATTCCATTTCCGGCGTAATAATACCCTTGCGGGCATAATGCATTTGCGACACGTTGCAGCCGGGCTTTGCCTTGCGCGGCTGACGTTTATGATGTTCAAAACGCAGATGATCCAGCGTCGTATCGGCCGCCCGTTGGCGACCATACTCTGAACTCTGATCCTGTAATAATTCAGTATCGTTGCGCTCATCAATCCAGCCGCTGCGCACATCCGCCAGCCCCTTGCGAATATCAATGTCAACGTTCGGATCAGTATAAGGCCCGGACGTATCGTACACCGTCACCGCAGGGTTACTTTCCGCCTGCCCGCCTTCGATGGCAGGTGTGTCAGAAAGCTGGATTTCACGCATGGGAACGCGGATATCCGCACGGCTGCCTTCAATATAGATTTTTCTGGAATTGGGAAAAGACTCAACCGAAGCCTGGTTTAATTTGGCGGTCTTGCTCAGGAATTCATCGGGGATTGCATTCATGGTCGCTGTCCTGTAATTTCATTGGGGTGTTAGACCAGCAGGCCACGGCAGGAAATGAACGCATTTCCTACGCCGGTGTGAGCCGGTTCAGGTTCAAAGGGTTTTTCTCAGCCCGGAATTCGCCGTTCGATTATCGATCCGGCCGCTCGACATGGGGCACCCCTAGCGTGATGAATTAACTTATATGATAGATCGGCAATATGCAAGCTGTGATGACATACTCAGCCTGCCGCTTGCGCAGTCAGCATGAACATTTTATCCTTTTAAACACAGGGTTTTCACTCCACATTCCGGACTAAAAAATGAATATTGAACAATGCAGAGAGAACATGATCAAACAGCAACTTCGCACCTGGGAAGTGCTGGACGAACCCTTACTCGAACTTTTGCACGAGCTGCCACGCGAAGATTTTGTTCCCAGCGCCATGCGCAATCTGGCTTTTGTCGACATGAATATTCCTCTGGATGAGGGACAGGTGATGATGACACCCAAGGTCGAAGCCCGTATGCTGCAGGCGCTGGCGGTTCAGCCCAACGAAGAAGTGCTTGAGGTCGGCACGGGCAGCGGCTATGTCACCGCGCTGCTGGCCAGACAGGCAAAAAAAGTTTACAGCGTTGAGATCATGCCGCGCCTGCTGAAGCAGGCCGGCGAAAAACTCAGAGCGCACAATATTCGCAATGCCGAACTCGAAGAAGGCGATGCCGCGCAAGGCTGGAACAGCCACCACATGTATGAAGTCATTGCGATCACCGGCTCGCTGCCCGTCCTGCCCCGCGCCTTTCTCGAATCCATGACCATTGGCGGCCGTTTATTCGCCATCATTGGCGATGCGCCGGTGATGGAAGCCACCCTGGTTACCCGACTCGGAAATAATGACTGGTCGCGTGATGTCCTGTTTGAAACGGAATTGCCGCCACTGAAAAATGTGCAACAGCCTGATCGTTTTATTCTCTAAGCGTTTCCCAGATTCACGAAAAACGTTTCCTCAAATTTTAAAGTGAGCCTGCCCGCTCCTTTCGTAATAAACCAAACAAGAGTGTTTATCATGCGTAAAATTCTAATCTGTCTGAGCTTTTGTCTACTCGCCAGCTCACCGCTACGCGCTGAAAACCTGGCCGACATCTACAAATTGGCGCTGGAAAATGATCCCACCTTCGCTGCCGCAAAACAGGAATTTCTGGCCACGCAGGAAATTAAAAATCAAAGTTTTGCCCTGTTCCTGCCGGCGCTCAGTTTCAGTGCTAACTATACTAATCTGAAACAAAAATACACCGTAGCCGGCGCGGATACAAAATACAGTTATAATACTAACGGTTATGGCCTTAACCTGAAGCAAATGATTTACCGACATGATTATTTTGTCCAGTACAAACAGGCCGATTATCAGGTCGCGCGGGCTTCCGCCAACTTTAACAATGCCGCGCAGGAACTGATTTTGCGCGTTTCACAACGCTACTTTGAGGTGCTCGGCGCCATTGATAATCTGGATTTTGCCAATGCCGAAAAGAAAGCGATTGAAGAACAACTGAATCAGACCAAACAGCGCTTTGAAGTCGGCCTCACCGCCATCACCGATGTACATGAAGCTCAGGCCCGTTATGATCAATCGGTCGCACAAACCATCGCCGCCGAAAATCTACTCGCTATCAGCCGCGAAAATCTGCGTGAAATCACCGGCCAGCTTCCGCAGAACATTGCTCGGCTGTCAGCAAAAACCCCGCTGGTCAGACCCGATCCAGAAAATATTGAACAATGGATGGAAATCGCCAATAAACAAAGCCTGAGCCTGATCGCTGCGGAGAAAGCCATGCAGATCGCCCGCGAACAAATCAATCTTAATCGCGCCGGTCATTACCCGACTCTCGATCTGGTCGCCAGCCAGACCTATTCCTCATCCGATGGCGGCGCTTTTATCGGCTTTACCGGCCGGGATCAGGAAGAAACCCGCATCGGCCTGCAGCTCAACCTGCCGATCTATCAGGGCGGACTGGTCAATTCACGAACCTCGCAGGCCGCCTATCAATATAATCAGGCCAAAGAACTTTACGAACGCCAGCGGCGACGCACGGAAAACCAGACGCGCAGCGCCTACCTGAATGTGCTGGCCAACATTAGTCAGGTGCAGGCTTATGAGCAGGCCTTAAAATCCAGCCGCACCGCGCTGGAAGCCACCGAAGCCGGCTACGAGGTTGGCACGCGCACCGCCGTGGACGTACTCAATTCACGCCGTGAAGTTTTCCGCGCCGAGCGCGACTACGCCAAATCGCGTTATACCTATATTCTGGAAACCCTGAGTTTACGGCAGGCGGCCGGCACCCTCAGCGATGATGCCATAAACGCCATTAGCCGCTGGCTGCAATAACATACCGGTTACTGCACGGCCGATTATCCCCTCTCCCCTCAAGGGGAGAGGGGGAAAACAACCAGACCATCTGAAGGCGTGGGATTTTAAATCCTCTATTATTAAGACTTCAAAAAAATCCTCTGTGTACCTCTGCGTCCTCTGTGGTTAGAATTAAAACCCGGCCCATTCGACCAGCTGATAAAAAACTTGAGCCAGCAAACCGCCTTTCCAGTAAAGCAGTTCATTGCCCCCCGCTACTGGCCGACCTGGCTGGGGCTGGGCATTTTACGCCTGTGCAGTTACCTGCCTCTGCCGGTATTGCAACTGCTGGGAAAAAGCCTCGGCATGCTGCTTTATTATTTACCCCTGTCACAACGACGTATTGCAAAAATTAATATCCGCCTCTGTTTTCCTGAACTAACACCCGCACAACAGCGCCAACGCCTCCGCGCCTGTCTGCGTTCGGTTGCCATGGGGCTGTTTGAATCATCGCTGGCCTGGTGGGCCAGTGATGCGCGCCTAAAAAGAATGCATCGCATCGAAGGTCTGGAACACCTGCGCCACGCGCAGAATACCGGCAAGGGCATCATCCTGCTCGGCGGTCATTACACCACGCTGGAACTGGGCGGTCGGCTTATTTCCCGCTATGTGCATGGCATCGGCATTTATAAACCCGCGCACAATAAACTGTTTGAAGCGGTGATGGCGCATGCGCGTAAACGAACCTTTGCCGATTTAATTCCCAGCAAGAACATGCGCAAAATTATCCGCGCCCTAAAACAGGGACAGACCTGCTGGTATGCGCCGGATCAGGATTTCGGTCGACAGGGCACTGTGTTCGCCCCCTTCATGGGCGTGCCCGCCGCCAGCCTGACCGTAACCTCGCGCATGGCGCAATTATCCGGCGCAATCGTCATCCCCTTTTCCTCGCGGCGTCTGCCGGATAAGCAGGGCTATGCCATTACGCTGCAGGCGCCGCTGGAGAACTTTCCTGCGGGGGATGATATTGCCGACGCCACGCGCGTTAATCAGGCCATTGAAGCCGGCGTGCGCCTCGCGCCGGAACAATATCTGTGGGTGCATCGTCGCTTTAAAACCCGACCTTTTGGTCAGCCCCAACTCTATCCGCTGCGGCGGGATAAACGCCTGCGCCGTTACAGTCGGCTACTGGCCCTGTTGAGCCTGCCGGCCCTGCTCTATACCGGCTGGATGAGCTGGCGATTCAAAGACAAACGCTATCTGCAGCAACGTCTGGGCCTGGCATACAAGACGCAAATGCCTGCGCCCGTCTGGATCCACGCCGCCTCTGTGGGTGAGGTCAATGCCGTGCGACCGCTGATTCAACGCATGCTGGAAAAAAATCCCGCGCTTTCTATCTGCCTGACCACGACCACCCCCAGCGGTCAGAACACCGCGAGAAAAAACCTGCCTGATACGGTTGACTGCGCTTATCTCCCGCTTGATCTATGGTGGTCAGTGACACATTTTTTGCGCCGGGTAAACCCCGCCTGCGCGTTGATCGTGGAAACAGAAATCTGGCCCAATCTGTATGAAGCCTGTTTTCAATACGGCGTTCCCTTAACCGTCATCAATGGCCGGCTTTCATCCCGCACCTTAAATACAAAGCCGTGGATTCGCGCGCTCTACTGTAAAGCCATGGAAAATACACATGCGGTGCTGGCTCGATCAGAAGAAGACGCGCAGGGATTTGTCTCGCTGTCGGTTGCCGAAGAACGCATCAAGGTGATCGGCAATATCAAATTTGCGGCAAATTCTGAAAACAGGGTGACGCCCATACAGCTTGATCGTCCCTATATACTTGCAGCGTCTACCCGTGAGGGGGAAGAAAAATTAATTGCCCGCCAATACCTGAAACAGAATAAACAGGACACGCTGCTTGTCATTGTTCCTCGTCACCCAAAGCGGCGCAAAGAAATTCAGCAGGCGCTGGCCTCACTCTCCTTGCGCATCGCCGTGCGCAGCAAAAACGAGCCTGTTCACGCGGACACGCAGGTCTATCTCGCCGATACCTTTGGTGAATTGCCGGCCTTTATCGCCGGCGCGGAGTTCGTCATTATGGGCGGCAGCTTTGTTAATAAAGGCGGACAGAATATTCTTGAAGTCGCACAACAGGCAAAGGCGGTCATTTTCGGAAAATACATGGACAACTTCCGCGACGAGGCCCGTCTGTTTCTACAGCACGCGGCCGCAGCCTGTGCGGAAAATGAAGAACAACTTGGCGAACTGATCAATCAATGGCTGGCCGATCCCGCCATCCCCCGCCGACTGGGCGATAACGGCCACGCGCTCATGCGGGAAAATCAGAACATGCTTGAACGTTATCTGGCGGAAATCAGCAAACTCTATCCTCAACTGTTCCCGGCATAAGCCTGTAAAAAAACCTGCCAGTCCGCCTCATTAAAATAAAAACCTGTCTGGCTCTGCGCCGCCTGTTCGGCAAACTTGTGCAGTGAACGTTGAAGGCGCAAACAATTGGCCTCTTGCCAGCGCCTCTGCGGTTTACGCAAACGTCCCCGATCAAAATCGATTAAATAAAATTTTCCCTGCTCATCCCGCAAAATATTTCGCGCATTGAGATCCGCATGAAAAACCCCCTGTTCATGAAAACGTTTCAGTAATACTCCGAGTGTTTTCCAGTTCGAGGCAGACAGCGCTGTATTCATTAACACATCCGCCAGTGTCTGAGTTCCGGGAATACGGCGCATCAGAATATCCGCCCGATAAAACAGCCCCTCCCGCGTCACCCTTGCCGCAACCGGTCGAGGAACGGGAAGCCTTCTTTTCCACATCTCCGCCAGTAAACGCCACTCACGCCAGGCGCGCGTCTGCGCCAGCCCTGTCCAGAAATACCGATCGGCAACAAGGCGGGCGATCATTCCTCCGCGGCGATAATGGCGTAAAACATATTCCTGTCCGGCCTCCTGCACAAACACCGTTGTCCCCCGACCCTGCGCTTCGCCACTTAAGCCCCCGCGCTGACGCCAGCCTTCCACTTCAAAATATGACGGATCGGGATTTTCAATCAACTCCGCATCGTATAGGATGTATTCTTTATTTAACTGAGTTTCGGTTAATTTCATAACACATGATATTCCATACGGGTTCAGGCCCGCGCAGTCTCTGTATTCTACGCCTCTCAGCGATGGGTGACATCTGTCACATGCTGCCAATCGTCCGCAGCTTACAGCACGCCTGGCCAGAGACGAAACTCAGCTGGGTTATCGGCAAACTGGAGCACAGTCTGGTTGGCGACATCCCCGGCATCGAGTTTATCATCTTTGACAAGGCAAAGGGCTTTTCCGCCTATCCGCAACTCTATCAACAGTTGCGTGGGCGACGTTTCGATGTATTGCTGCACATGCAAATGTCACTGCGCGCCAGTATCGCCAGCCTGCTGATCCCCGCGCAAATCAAACTGGGCTTCGATCGAAAACGCGCCCACGATCTGCAATGGCTGTTTACCAACCAACAGATCCCGTATAAACAAAAACAACATGTCGTCGACAGCTTCTTCGGTTTTATCGAAACACTGGGAATACATGAACGTGTTATGGAATGGGACATCCCCATCGACGAATTAACCCGTGAACAGGTGAAAAGCCTTCTCCCGGAAACGCCCTATGTTGTCATCAGCCCCTGCTCCAGCATGGCCTACCGTAACTGGACAGTCGAAGGCTATGCGGCGGCTGCCGATCATATTCATGCTGAATATGGCAAAACGGTTGTTCTCACCGGCGGCCCCTCCGCAATCGAAAAAGAATACGCTGAAAACATTAGCGCGCGTTGCCGGCATAAACCCATAAACCTGATCGGCAAAACATCACTGAAAGAATTACTCGCAATCATTGATGAGGCCGAAGTCGTCATCGCCCCCGATTCAGGCCCAGCGCACATGGCCACCGCCGTCAACACCCCGGTCATCGGCCTCTATGCCTGCACCAATCCCGATCGGGCGCGTCCCTATCTCAGCGCAGAACTTGTCATCAGCCACTACCCTGAAGCAGTCAGAGATAAATTTTCAAAATCCGTCGACGAAGTTCCCTGGGGAACCCGGGTCAGAGATCCGGGCACGATGGAGAGAATCAAGGTTGAAGAGGTCATACACATGCTGCAACACTTCTACGCATAGTCAGGATAACGGTTTATATCTCTCAATTCGATATTCTTTTAAACACCCAGTAAGGCGGCATATTGCCAAGATAACGGTAACCGTAAAACGAATCACCGATGGCGGGATCGACAATTCCCAGTTCCGCCAGCGGTTGTTTCTCTATCAGAATAAAGGCCCGGCCATCGTCCGCCGCCGCAGCAAAAAAGTTTTGCTGTGACAGATCGAAACTGCCGTTGCGGGCGCGAAGAAAATAGCTGCCCACGCCTCTTATTTGCAAATACTTTAACTGATTGAAAACCATTGATATCGGCGCAATCACTCGTTCCCCTTTGCGAATACCGAAGCGCTCAACCACCTGCGCATTAAATTCCGGCGTTGGCGCCTGTTTTCTCATCACACCGATCGTATGGCCCACATTAACCGCCACATAAAGAAACATCAGGCCGAACAACCAGCGCTGTTGCTTGATTTTTATTGAACACTGCCCGGTTCCAAGATCAGCAAGGGTTACACCCATGATAATTGCAATATAGGGCATTTCATAAATAAGATAATAATCCTTCTGCCCGGGAGAAATGATCCCCATGACCACAAACAGGCATAGCAAATAGAGAAAAACCGTTCTCAATTCAGGATCAGCGCTGATCGCTTTTCTTTTTATCCAGAACACAAATAAAAATAACAGGCTAAACGTGATTTCCTTCGGATGCCGGAAAAAACGTTTGTGCTCTTCGAACAGCTTTAGCAATTTATCCCAGATACTAAAATCAGAGGAGGCCAGCGCCGGATCATTTCGAAACTGGAATAAAAACTCGGAAAAATGCCCGCCGGGCAGAATATCAATAAAGTAAAAAGCAAATGAAAATACTGCAGCCGGCATAAAAACAAGGGCCAGTCGGTAATTCTTTCGAAACAGCAGAAACAAAAATCCTGCACCAATAAAAGAGGCGCCATTTAAGTGGGTCAGCGCCGCCAGCCCTGCCAATATTCCTGAACCGCTAATCCATAGCAAACTTTGCGATGCTATCGCACGTCTCAACATAAAAAAGGAGGCAAAGCCGAAAAACATCACGATGATTTCCGGGCGGTTGACAAACGCATGCTCAACAATCAGAGCGTTGACCAATAAAAAGGCCAACAGAAACAGGAACGCTTCCCGCTGTTTTTCCGGGAAGTAACGTTTGAAATAGAAAAACGCCAGAGCAAAAAAGGCGGTCAGATAAATAAGCGGAATCACTTTAACCGAATAGGCTGAAAAGCCAAACAGTTTTATAAACAGCGCATCCTGCCAGATATGCAGCTTGTGATAGGCAAGTTGATGAATCTCATATCCCAGCAGCCCTGAAAACAGTTCTGAGCGAACCACCCCGTCTTTCACCAACCAGTATGCCTGTTCGGCGAACCAGCTATCATCAATATGAATAACATGACCCGGCAGCGTGGCCAGCAGAATAAACAGAAAAACCGCAACAGAAATGGAAAGATATTTACGATAAGAAAATACGAATGTCATAATTATTTGTCTTTATTCAATGTCAGTAGCAGCAGTTCAAATTTTGAGAATATAAAATCAACCGGCAGATCACTTGTTCCAAAAGGCTTGCCGCAAGCATTAATATTTTCTTTATCTTCGATAAAACAGGGAATATGCACACAATCTTCAGGCTCTACATGTTCCGGGCGGGTATGCGTAAACAGCACCAGACTCGGACACTTGACCCCGAAGGCCAGATGCATGATCGAAGTATCGCCGGTAATAATTGCCCGACAACGTTGAAGCACGGCGGCGACGCGATCCAGCGACATCAGTGGCAACACAATATGCCTGTCAGTTTTTGACAGTTGACGAAACTCATCAGCCAGAGCTTCCATCCCCGGATTAGTGAACACCAGAATATTTATACCGTATTGCGCCTGAATCTTATCCGCCAGTTCCACAAACCTGGCAACCGGCCAGCGCTTGGCTTCCACCCCGGCGCCAAGATTTATAGCAACATAGCCATTGGGCGTAGCGGGCAATAATTTTTCAGCATAAGCTATCGCCTCATCAGAACAATAAAATGAACTGCCACGCCGGATCTGATCGGCTGCTACGCCCAGCGGTTCCAGCTTGGTTCCCAGCGCCTTTGTCCAGTGACCGCAAAAACCCGGATACTTCACCAGCAGATTATTCGCCTTGCGCAAGGCGGCGGTATGATCAAAACCCAGTCGAATACGTGCGCCGATAAGCCGAGTGATAAATGGGCTGGAGCCACCTGAATATAGATTTACACACAGATCGAACTGACGTGAACGTAAATAAATAATATTTTTTACAAAGCTGATGAGATACTTAAATAACGGTTTTTTTTGCCGGAAAAAAACTCGCCTCTGCGCCACATCAGGATGATTTTTCAGCGCCGCCACGCCAGCAGGATCGACTACGGCTGTAATTCTCGCCTGTGGGAAACGTTGCTTCAGCGCCTCGATAACCGGAACGCGCAACAACACATCCCCCAACAGACCCCAGCAGAGTACGCAAATTTCTTCGATCTCATCAAGTTCATGCACATCAATCCGATAGCCATAAAACCTTTCCATCACTTAGTCCCGCCCTTTGCTTCCGGTTTATTCAGGCGTAATTTATTCATGACATCATTCACATCAAAACCGCCAAGAAAACCCTTTACTTTAGCGGGGACGATCCCAAAATCACCATAGGGCGGATCAAATATCAACACTTCATCCGAACGTGCTTTGATAATGGTGACCGGTCGTTCACAGGCAATGGCAAAATGAGCCAGCGCCGTATCGGTAGTCAGTACCTCAGCCGCATATTCAACAGTGATAACCACATCAATAATGTTTTCAGTATCAATAATAGCCAGCCGTTTATTTTTGGAAAGTTCTGTATTTTTATTAAGAACCTGCCCCATCAATCCATAAGGAAAAACTATCACTCTCTCATATTGCTTTAACAGCGTAGTTAATATATTTATAATCATTGATTCAGAAAGACTATTATCTTTTCTGCTGCCATCTGGATTAAAAACAATTCCCTTTCCTTTAGACAAACCCAGTCTTTTTACAGCATTGGACTTCACCTGACTGGGAATACAAATTTTATACTTGAAAATATCAGGAATATTTTGTTCAAACAGATTCAATATGCAAAACATACGTTCAGTAAAACTGTTCGTTTTATTTTCCCTGCTGAATTTAAAATATTTGTCAACATAAGAGAGAATCCTCTGCTGGCGCTGATTTTTATACACGATCGGTAATGAATAGATTTTATTTGAAAGGCTTGATATTTTCGCCAGCGCTAAATCGCCCGCCTCATCGAACAAATTAATAATTCGAGTATACGATTTTTTTCTGAGCAAACTCAGGATGCGCCACTCCGCAAACGATTTTCCACTATTCAGGTTAAGTGCAAATAGTTCGGAAATATAGTCACAATAACGGATAATGTCCGCATTTCGGGGACTACATAATATATCCATTTCACTGTCTGGAAATACTTTTTTTAGACATTCAAGCACCGGGGTTGTCATCACCATATCACCGATGGCGTCATAGGTTATAACCAGAATACGATTCGTCTGAGACGCGCATTTTTTATCTGGCCGCCTTGAAAGATAAAGCCGGCAAACAAGCGCATCAAAAAGATGGGAGAGACGCATAAGGTCTACTCAACCGAATAGACAACGATGCCATTTCCCTCATAGGCAATGGCGGATGGATCGACATGCGCATCATTAGCATATCGAATGACATAGGTTTTTTCTTTTGCATTATTTTTTGTTTCAATATAATTTTCATAAACCCCAATGTAGTCCGACATAGCAAGCGTCGCGATCCGTAATCGTTCCGGCGCCTGCCGGGTATACTCATCGACGACAAGTTTAGCCCGCGTATTCTCACCGGCATGTTGTTCAACCTGCTCTCGAATCAATTCCATTTTCCTGAAACTGTTAATAAAATACTCATCGCCCCCAGCCTGCCTCGAAAGGTGAGTAAAGAATGCTAATAAAAGATAAATACTAAACACTGACATAAACGGCAAACTGGCCAGATAAAATCTTTTTATTCTTCCCGGCTTCGCCAATGCCAGATACAGGGCAGGCAGAATAAATAACAGGGGAAAAATCAGTATTGCGTAACGAGTGCTGTAATTATGGCCGGTCAAAACAAATAACAGCAGTGGAAAAAATAATAGAATACCGATAAAGGACACAACGGGATCATTTTCAAACATATGCCGAGGATGTTTACCATAGCGTCTGAGCAGGATTACAAAATAACGGGCGAACCAGAATAGAATCACCAATGCCAGTAATAATGAAACCAGATTCACCGCAAGCAACAGATAATGAGATCCAAACCAGGTATCCCCTAGTTCGAACAGACCTTCCAGCCCATCCCCCAACCAGCGACCGGGGTGATTGGACAAAACAGTAACCGGCCCTGAAATGACTTTGATCACGCCAAAGGTAAAATCATCCTTGCCGCTTAAAATAAGACGGGTGTTCTCCCAGTTATGTCGCATCTCACCTATAAAATAAGGCGCGTAGATCAATAATCCTGCAATGATGCCCGCTATAAACCAGCCACGATTCAGCTTTACCGGACTCAGATACAGGATCAGCAAGATTGCCGGATAATAGAAAACTCCGATCATATGAAAGTGCGGCAGTATGGCGCTGAGAACACATACCCAGAAAACCGCATGGCTTTTTTCTATCTGCGTTACCCGCCACAGAGACATGAACAACAGGGTTCCGAAAAAGGCCAGCGGAATAGGATTATATAATCCGGTCGAGTAATATACCGGCCAGGGGGATATCGCCAGTAAAAAACAGCTGAGTAGAGCATACCTCGGTTTGAGCAACTGACGCGCAAATAAATAAAACAGCCCGATTAGCAAGGCGTTGAGCAGGGCGAGATAAAACAGAGCATGATCAACTACGCCACCGCCCAGTTTATACATCGCCACCCAGAACAGTGTCCAGACCGGGCCGGGGGCGTGACCCTCGGAAAAGTTAGGCTGACCAATATAATAGGCGCGTTCTTCACCGGCCAGAAACTGCATGGCCACACGAAAAGCGGAGACTTCGTCATTGATCGCAAAAATATGAAAACTTTCGCCAAACCAGTAGGCGTAAAAGCGTAAAAAGAAACCAACGCCTAGCGTAAGCAAAAGTAGCAATAAATGAAGCCGCGAAGATGGATTATCAATTTGTTCGTAGAGTTTATGTCCTGTTTGCATTATTGTTCTCTACACAGGCATGGGAATATTTTTTTTAATCATTGATTGCAAATGTCCAGAATTTGTTTGCACTGAAATTCCATATAAGAACAAGCGATGAGGCGACAACCTGAACCACTAAATAATGTACCGCCATAAGATCAACCCCGACAAAGACGATCAGCGTGTTCATCCCCGCGCCGAGCAAGGCCACCATAAAAAATTTCAACATTGCCTCACGATGCGCTTTGTCACTTTTAAACGTAATATGATAATTTAAAAAATAATTTATCAGTGCGCCAACGATAAATCCTGCCGTCGTCGCCCAGACCGCCGACAGTCCCGCCCACTCAACCAGCAAAATGAGTGTCAGGAAATGCCCCCCCGTTCCGACCGCGCCGATCGCTGCGAACAGAATAAACTGTCTGTGGTTGTATTTATTCAGCCGCTTGTCCTGCGTCATTTTTTTTCTGTGTCGTACGCGCAAGGCTGAATTTATTAATAAAATAAAGGGGGCGCCGCTTGGTTTCAGTGAATATGCGGCCGACGTACTCGCCCAGAACACCAATTGACATTAGCTGTACACCGCCAAGGAAAAGGATAATAACGATCATTGAAGGATAACCCTGCACCGGATCGCCATACAGCATGGTTCGGATAATAATAAAAATACCATAGCTGAAAGCGCCCAAAGCGGTTAACAGGCCCAGATAGCTGGCCAGTTTCAGCGGCGCGCTTGAGTAGGAAGTAATACCTTCGATGGCGAAATTCCACAGATGCCAGTAGTTCCACTTGCTTTCCCCGGCATGCCGGGGATCACGTTCATAAATTACCGCCTTTTGCCGGTATCCAATCCAGGTGAACAGCCCCTTCATAAAACGATGCTGTTCACTTAGCGTATTCAACGCATCAACCGCGCGCCGACTGAGCAGGCGATAATCGCCGGTGTCCTCCGGTATTTTAATTTGTCCAATGCTGCGCATGAGCCGGTAAAAAAGATGTGCGGTTAATTTCTTGAAGGCGGACTCACCTTCACGCCGGGCGCGCTTGGCGTAAATAACATCATAGCCTTTTTGCCATTCATCTATCAGCTGTGGAATCAATTCAGGTGGATCCTGTAAATCCGCATCAATCACGATGACCGCCTCACCCTGCGCCTTGTGCAGGCCTGCCGTCATCGCGATTTCCTTGCCGAAATTGCGACTCAAATCAAGAATCGCGACACGCGCATCCTGTTCATAGATTTCATTCAGCAAGGAAAGACTGTCATCATCACTTCCATCATTGACATAAATGACTTCCGCGCCCAATGACAGTTGATCCAGCACGCCACTGATACGCGCATGAAACTCAGGCAGGACTTCCATTTCATTATAAACCGGCACCACTATCGAGATCATGTATTCTGTCTGCATGTTACGCCCTGCCCGCTATCAACAGCTTTTCCAGCCGGTTAAAATGCAATTTCTCATCAAATTCCCTGTCCGCTTTTTCCTTGCCCGCCAGGGCAAGCCGGTTTTTTAATTCAGGATTTTCATATAATCCGGTCACCGCATCGCTCAATGCCGATGCATCACCCGGCGCAATCAACAGGCCGGTTTGCTCATGTTCAATAATTTCAGGCACCCCGCCTGCATCGGTGCCGATGACCGCCACGCCTGCGCGCATGGCTTCCACCAGCACCAGACCAAAGGTCTCACAGTAGGTCAGCAACACCACCACATCAAAGCAGGGCATCACCGCCATGGTGTTATCAACAAAGTCCCTATACGCAATTCTATCATCCAGCCTATATTTTTTTACCGTTTGTTTTAACTTTTCAAAATAGCGCGGATCCATAACCTGGCCAATAAAGGTGGCGCTGACATCAAGTCCACGTTCGACAAGCTGCGCCATCGCCTCAACCAGAATATGCTGTCCCTTGCCATGCTCAATTCGGCCAAACAGCGCAATTTTGAACGAGCGCTTCATTATATTTTCAGGAAGGCTTTCACATTCAGGCTGTTCAACGGTTTTATCCGCCACTCCGAGATATAACAGGCTGATGTGTTCTTTAGCCAGCGGTAAAAATTGATGCGCTTCTATTTCCACCTGCTTTGAGATCGTCAGCATCCTGTTTACCTGTTGATAAAAAAAACGGTGAAGGATATCTTTTTTCGAGCGCGTAATCCCCATATGCCGGGTATAAAAAAGTTTAGGTTGACGTCGGGAAAACCATTTTCCCAGCCCGGCAAGGTTTAACTCCTTGCCCCAGTGCATATGCATAATATCGATATTATTGCGATCGATATAGCGCGCCAGCCTGCGCGCGTTTATCAGCGGAAACAGTTTACTCTGCCGGGGCAGAAAAAGAATATTTCTCGAAACCTGCCGGTTTCTTTGCGCCAGCCGTCCATGCTTTGCAATAACAAAATAGCATTCATGTCCCTGCTGTTGCAGATATTTCCATTCCCGTTCGGCATATAGCTCAAGTCCGCCGAGTCCGGGAGAAGTGCATAAAACCAGTATTTTCATGTTTCGCAACTGGCGCTGATTCGTTGCAGAAGCCTGTTTACTGAATGGTATACCGCATCCACCTGCGGCTGGCTGCCATCCGTATTGAAAACCACATCATGGTAATCGTAGCGAGGCCAGTAACGATAAGGAACGGTGCTGAAGAAAATACCCACGCTTGGCGTCTGCGTGGCAATCGCCAGATTGCGTGTACCCGTATCATTACTTACCAGCAATGCCGCGCCTTTTAACAGTGCGATACTGTCCTCCAGACTTCCCGCCTTCATAGCGGTCACATTGCTTTTAGTTTTCAATGGCGCCATCACCTCATCAATGGATTCCCAGTCGGCCACCCCTTCCAGCACAATATGTTCATAATCCGCATATTTGTCAGCCAGCATGGCGATCAGCGCAGAAAAATGATCCGCGACCCAGCATTTTTCAACAATCGAGGCGCTGGTGAAATAAACCATATAGGGACGCTCACGCCTCAGCGCCTCGCCGGGCAAATCAAAACGGGGAGGCCAGGCGGTTTTTAAACCGATCAGGTTTAACATATCCAGCATGGTTTCTACTTCAAATTTCAGATCGGAGCGCAGGACGGCGGCATCGTAGAGCAGAAGACGTTGCAGGTGATGATAAGGGAAACCCAGTTTCAGCTTTGCCGGGTTCAGCAGGCATAGCCACGCAGAGCGGCTGGTCGAGGCCAGATCAAAAAGAAGATCATGATAGCCCAGCGCGCGTAACTGTCGAATCTGTTCCCAGCGTGAGGTGTCACGCCGATCGCTGCCATGGGCAACGTGTATTCTATCCACCAGATCCTCCGGCACACAGAAACGATAATTACTGACAATACTGAGCGTTATTTTTGCATTCGGAAAATGTTGTCGCAGCTCCAGTAAAAAGGCCCGGGTTAAAACCATATCGCCAAAGGCTGCATGGCGAATCACGGCAATGCTTGTAACTTTCTCCGGATCAACCGCGCCTGCCTTGTCGGCTGCAGAGCGGGAAGCCCAGGCGCCTCGTTCAAACCATAGTTTTAGTCCCACACTTTCTGCCTTTTTTTACTTATCATCACTGAGAAATACCGATATGATTTAGCTATGCAGGCAAATGCGAAAAAAATATTAATCATACGCAACGATAAACTCGGCGACTTCATGCTGGCCTTTCCTGCTTTTGCCCAACTCAAACAGAATTTACCTGATACTGAGCTGCATGTTCTGGTTCCTGAATATACCCGCCCGCTGGCCGATGCCTGCCGCTATATCGATCAGATCATACTCGATCCGGGGAAGGGAAAGCATTTCTGGAATATGACCCGGCAATTACGCGAACAGCGCTATGACGCGGTGATTACGCTTTATTCCACCACCCGTATCGCCCTGGCGGTTCTGTTTGCCGGCATCCCGGAACGCATCGCGCCGGCGACCAAACTGGCGCAGCTATTCTACAATAAACGCCTCACGCAACGCCGCTCTCTTTCCAGAAAACCAGAATATGCCTATAACCAGGATCTGGTTAATTACTACCTGCATCTTCACGGTCACAAACCCGCCGCGCTACCGCCCCCCCCTTATCTGCAGTTTGATAATAAACAGGTCAGGCTGCTCAAACAACAATTCTGCGCTGAACACCATATCGATACGCAATCGCTGCTGATATTCATTCATCCCGGCAGCGGAGGCTCGGCGGCGAATCTGTCGCTAACGCAATTTGCCCGACTGGCGCGTTTGATTCACGCAGCACAGCCTCTGCATATTGTCATATCCTGCGGTCCCGGTGAAGTGCTACAGGCGGAAGAATTAGATCGGCAGCTTGGCGACTGCCCACATACGCTTTATGTTTCCAGAGAAGGGCTGCGCCGCTTTGCCGAACATATCCAGTTTGCCGATCTGTTTATCAGTGGCTCGACCGGCCCACTGCATATTGCCGGTGCGCTGAATCGTCCAACCGCCGCCTTCTACACCAGACGCCCTTCCGCCACCGCCCTGCGCTGGCAAACGCTGAACTCTGAAGATCGCAGACTGGCCTTCTCCCCGCCGGAAGAGGCTGCAGAAGAAGATATGAGCCGGGTTGATATTGAAGAAGCGGCAAGACAGATCAGTGAAAAGTTCCTGAAATAGATAGTTCGTAAATAACGCAGAGGACGCAAAGGCGCGGAGGCGCAGAGAAAACTTTTGATTAAAGAATCTTTTTTGTGACTCGAACGCAGTTCGGGACTCGACAGGCCAGATTCTGATCTTTGCCAGAATGACTTACCCAAAGATTATCAGTGATAAATGGGTTCTATTAACAATCTTGTTGAAC
>WFVC01000044.1 GCA_015491815.1 Gammaproteobacteria bacterium
TTGGCGAAGTCGGTGCTCCATCCCCACTGGAAATAGGCAACCAGCATGACGGGGATGGTGACAATGGTGGCGCCGATATACGGCACCAGTACGGAAATGCCGACCAGCGTTGCCAGCAGGGTTGCGTATTTCATACCGAAGATGGCAAAGCCGATGTAGGTGACAATGCCGACGATCAGGATCTCCCAGAATTTGCCGCGCACATAGTTGCCCAGTTGCAGATCCATTTCTTCCCAGACATGGCTGGCGAGACTGTGATCGCGCGGCAGAAATCCGGCAAACCAGTTAAGGATGACGGCTTTATCTTTAAGAAAGAAAAAGATCAACATGGGCACCAGAATCATGTAAACCATGATGCTGATAATGCCGGGAATCGAGGACAGGGAGAAGGTGAAAATCGTCTGTCCCAAGCTGCCGACTTCACGGTTAAGGAGATCCACCAGCTGTTGAATCTGCCGTTCACTGATGAAGCTGTAATCCCGCGGCAACTCTACCAGCAGGCTGCGGCCGATTTCCAGATATCTGGGCAGCTCGCGCGCCAGTGCGCTGATCTGCGAAGACAGCAACGGAATCACGCCAAACAACAGCACGGCGACAAAAACATTAAACAGGGTGAAGATGATAATAACGGCGAAAATGCGCCGCATTCCCCTTCTTTCGAGTTTGCGAATCAGGCCTTCCAGCAAATAGGCGATGACCACCGCCGCCAGCACCGGAGCCAGCATGTTGCCCATGGTCAGAATAACGGTGGCGCCGATGATCAGAATGGCCGCGAGTAATACGGCCTGCGGATCAGAAAAATAACGGTTAAACCAGTCCTTTAAAATATCGATCATGTCGACTCAGGTTGTCCGAACTGTTTTTCATAATAACGTCGAAAGACGTCTTCCAGCTCGTCGATCACTTCTTCCGTATCCCGGGCGCCCATCAAACTCTGACCAACCAGATCGGCGGTTTCGTGCAGCATCTTGTCTTTACTGAGCATATGGTAGGTTTCAGACAGGCGCTTGACCGCGCCGATGATGCTTTCTGTTTTTGGACGAGGAATATTGACAGGTTCAGTGTTTTCCGGAGCCGGCGCCGTTTTGCTTGCGGAAACAGGAACCGGCGTATCAACGGTAACGCCTTTCATGGCGGCGGCAGACGATAAAGCCTGCAGAAGCTGGTTTTGCGGCGCACGGCTGTGCAGAAACTCAGCATAGTCCAGTAATGAACCGGCTTCCGCTTCTGGCAGGTTGCGCAGAATTTCTATCAAACGCTGTTCCTTGTCGCTCATTCGATATTACTCACTCAATAGTAAAACAGACAATCTCAGTCGACAGACGGGATATTATTTACCATGTTCTGCAGTCATTGCAGAGACCGGCATCCCAACCTGCATATCGATTTTTATGGATGTTCCTTGCAATAGTTGCGCGCAAAGTTCAGCAGTTCATCCATCGCCCGAACCCGGAACTTCTGTTTCTGGTGAACAAAGGAGAAAGGCCGGTGCGCAGGCGGGTCGAGTTTAATCGCAACCAGGGTGCCCAGTTTGAGTTCCTTGACGATAGTGGCGCTGGAGAGCACGGAAATTCCCATGCCCGCTTCAACTGCGCCCTTGATCGCTTCGAGACTGCCTAGTTCCATCACCACATTCAAATCACCGGCGCTGCCGCCATCGGCGGACATGCTTTCGAGCATGACTTCGCGGGTGCCGGAACCTTCTTCACGACAGATGAACGGATATTTGATCAATTCTTTCGGGCAGACTTTTTCACGATCGGCCAGCTCGTGCCCCGGTGGCACAATCAGCACCAGCTCATCGGTGCGACAGACTTCCACCACAAGGTTCTTGTTATTGACCGGCGCTTCAACCACGCCCATATCAATCATATTGTTTTCCACCTGATTGACGATGCCGTCGGAATTGGACACCTTCAGGCGAATGCTGACATCGGGGTATTGCTTTTTGAAGTCGCCCAGCAAAACCGGCAACATGTATTCAGCAATGGTGCTGCTGGCGCCGAGAATCAGCACCCCGCCGACATCGCCGGTCAGCTCGCGCACCGCGTTGTCCATTTCGGCATAGAGCTCAAAAATACGCACCGCAGATTCATACACCTTGCGCCCGGCTTCGGTCAGGCTGATGCGGTTGTGAGTGCGGTCGAACAGACGGGTGTTGTACTGTTCCTCCAGTTGACGCACCTGAAAGGTCACCGCAGGCTGGGTCATGTGCAGCTCCTCCGCCGCCTTGGTAAAGCTCAGTAATCGTGCAACGGTCTGAAAAACCTGTAATCTTCTATCGGCCATTACGCCTCCACATTCGCGCCATCTATCCCTTTAGGGATAATCTTTATCTATGGCTATATCGGTAAAACTTAAGAGGGCGATAGTAACAAGGATTAAGGAAAACTTAAACCACTCAACGGCTTCCCGTTTCAAAGCGCTTGCGCATAAAGGCGTAGTACATCACCGGAATCACCACCAGAGTCAGCAGGGTGGAAACCAGAATGCCGAAGATCAGCGAAATGGCCAGACCGCTGAAAATGGGATCATCGAGGATGAAAAACGCGCCCAGCATCGCCGCCAACCCGGTCAGGGCGATGGGCTTGGCGCGCACCACGCCGGCGCGGATCACAGCATCGGCAAAGGCTGCGCCTTCTTCCATCTGCTGATTAATAAAGTCCACCAGTAGAATAGAGTTGCGCACGATGATCCCGGCCAGCGCGATCATGCCAATCATGGAGGTGGCGGTGAACTTCGCCCCAAGCAGGGCGTGGCCCGGCATCACGCCGATAATGGTCAGTGGAATCGGCGCCATAATAATTAAGGGCACAATATAGGAGCGGAACTGCCCCACCACCAGCAGGTAGATCAGCAACAATCCGACCGAGTAGGCGATGCCCATGTCACGGAAGGTTTCATAAGTGATCTGCCACTCCCCGTCCCATTTCATGCTGTAGCGATAGGGGTTCTGCGGCGGCGAGATCAGATATTGCTCCAGCCGCCCGCCATGTGAGAAATCTTTTTCGCCGACTTTCGCCATCATCTCAAACATGCCGTACAAAGGACTGTCCAGCGGCCCGGACATGTCGGCGGTCACAAACACCACCGGCAATAAATCCTTGTGATAGATGGCGTGTTCACGCCGACTGTCGATGAACTGCACAATGTCAGCCAGGGCCACCAGCTGTCCGTTACGATTGCGCACCCGCAAGGCCAGCAGATCATCCATCCGCGCTTTTGCCGCCACCGGATATTCGAGGCGTATCGGCAGCGGATATTTGACATCGCCCACATGCAGGTAACTGGCGTCCTCACCATTCAACGCCGCCGACAGGGTGCTCACGATCTGTTGCTGACTGACGCCATTTAACGCAGCCTTTTGCTGATCGACTTTAATAATCAACTTGGGCGCTTCCGCCTCAATCGAATCATCAATATCGACCACATCCGGCGTCTGTTCAAACACCGTTTTCAATTCAGCCGCCACCGCACGCTGCCCCGATCCGTTAAGCCCGTAAACTTCGGCGACCAGCGGCGACATCACCGGCGGTCCCGGCGGCACTTCAACAATTTTCACATTAGCCTGATAGCGCCTGCCGATTTCCTGCAGGGGCGCGCGCAGACTGCGCGCAATCTCATGGCTCTTGCGCTCGCGTTCATGCTTGTCCAGCAGGTTAACCTGAATGTCGCCGACATTGGCGCCCCGCCGTAAATAATACTGACGCACCAGTCCATTGAAATTAATCGGTGATGCACCACCGGCATAGATCTGATAATCCGTCACTTCCGGCGTCTGCGCAATGCGCTGACCCAGCGCCGCCATCACCCGCGCCGTCTGTTCGACGGTCGCGCCCTCCGGCATATCCACCACCACCTGAAACTCGGACTTGTTATCAAAGGGCAGCATTTTTAAGACAACATGTTTCGTCGCCACCAGCCCCACCGAGGCAAGCAACAACACAATAATCAGCAGCAATAATCCATAGCGCCGGCGACGTCCGCCTGCGCCCTGTAAAAACGGACGGATGAAGGCGCTGAAGCGGCGCTGAAAAAAACTGTCCCGGTTATCACTCTCTGCATGCTGCGCGGAAACGCGCAACACCCGGTTCGCCAGCCAGGGGGTGACAATGAAAGCCACCGCCAGTGAAATCAACATGCCAATGCTGGCGTTAATCGGGATCGGACTCATGTACGGTCCCATCAGGCCGGTCACAAAGGCCATCGGCAACAGGGCGGCGATCACGGTAAAGGTCGCCAGAATCGTCGGCCCGCCCACTTCATCAACAGCCAGCGGGATCGATTCGCTTAATGACTTGCCGCCCAGTTGCATGTGCCGGTGAATATTCTCCACCACCACGATGGCGTCATCCACCAGAATACCGATGGAAAAGATCAGTGCGAACAGGGACACGCGGTTAAGCGTAAAACCCCAGGCCCAGGAAGCAAACAGGGTGATCGCCAGCGTGATCACTACCGCCATGCCGACAATAAAGGCTTCACGCCAGCCCAGTGCAAACAGCACCAGCAACACCACAAAGCTGGTCGCAAAGATCAATTTGCCGATGAGCTGTTTTGATTTTGCATCAGCGGTTACACCGTAGTTGCGGGTCACAGTAACGTGTACGCCTTCAGGAATAAAAATACCCTTGAGCTGTTCCACCCGCTCGATGATCTGATCGGCAATTTTCACCGCATTGGTGCCCGGTTGCTTGGCCACGGCGATAGTGACCGCCGGGAATTCACCTTTGAGATTAATATTTTTCGCCGCCGCAGCCGGCCCGGTTCCAAACCAGGTGTAACTTTCCGGCTGATCCGGACCACGCCGCACCGTCGCCACATCACGCAAATACACCGGCCTGCCATCATGCACGCCGACGATCAGATCCTGCACATCTTCGACCGTACTCAGAAACAGACCGGTCTGCACCGCGACTTCCTGATTATCACGCAGCATGAA
Organism: Gammaproteobacteria bacterium; assembly: GCA_015491815.1. Classification (GTDB taxonomy): domain Bacteria; phylum Pseudomonadota; class Gammaproteobacteria; order UBA6429; family Thiohalophilaceae; genus JAADGZ01. The sequence continues at coordinate 4,943 of WFVC01000044.1, forward strand.
CCCCGAGGCCTGTGTGACGTTACTCAGTTGCAGCGCATTGCGAAGATCATCCACCACCAGATTATACGAAGCCAGCGCTGCGGCATCGAACACAACATGCACGACATCTTCCGGCCCGCCCAGCGTGTAGATATCCCGCGTTCCCGGCACCCGTTTGAGTTCCGCCTCAATCGCATGCGCCACCTGTTTTAATTCATAACCGCCGCGCGCCGGATCATCCGTCCACAGCGTCAGGCCGACGATGGGCACATCATCAATGCCCTTGGGTTTTATGATCGGTTGCGCCACGCCCAGTCCCGGCGGCAGCCAGTCCTGTTTCGAATACACCGCATTGTACAAACGCACGATGGCCTGAGTGCGATCTTCACCGACTTTGAATTCCACCGTTAATACCGCCATCCCCGGTTTTGACACCGAGTAGACATGCTTCAGGCCTTCAATCTCTGACAGAATTTGTTCAGCCGGCGTGCTCACCAACTCTTCGACCTCTTTGGCCGAGGCGCCGGGAAAGGCGATGAAAATATTGGCGAAGGTGACGTTGATCTGCGGCTCTTCTTCGCGCGGGGTGTTCATCACCGCAAACACACCCAATAAAAAACCCAGCAGGGCGAGTAAGGGGGTAATTTCTGAATTCAGAAAAGTCCGCGCAGTCAGCCCGGAGATACCCAGTTTTTTATTCATAGCGTCGAACCTGAATGCTGACGGTTATTCTGTTCTTTGAGATAAACGGTCGCAGCCAGCGGATCACGCGCAATTTGTTCACCCGCATCGAGACCGGCGAGAATTTCAACCTGATCATTATTAAACTTACGCCCCAGACGCACCTGCCGCATGCTGATCCTGCCGTCCTTATCCATCACATAAACGGCGCTGACTTCGCTGCGTCGCGCCACCGCCGTTATCGGCGCCAACAGTTTATTCACCTCACGGGTGACGAAGGCGACTTTCACCGCCATGCCGGGGTACAGGCCATGCTGCCCCGGCGGCAGATTCACGCGCAATAAAAAGGTATGACTGGTGGGATCGGCATAGGGACTGATGATGATCGACTCAGCCGCAATGCTTTCAGGATTAGCATCTGTTTCAGATATGAGCCGTGCGCGTTTTAATTTACGCACCACCGCAATCATATCCTGCGGCAGATTAACCACGGCGCGCAAGGATTCCAGCGACAGGCCTGTAAACAGCGGCTTACCCACCCGCGCAGTTTCCCCCACTTCAATATAACGCTTGACCACGATGCCGCTGTAGGGCGCGCGCACGATCGTATTCTCCAGACTTTCCTGCGCCTGTTCCATTTCCGCCTTTGCCGATTTCAGCCGCGCCTCGGCCTTGTCCAGTTGTGAACGCGCCACCAGCTTTTTGGCATGCACTTCCTTGACCCGCTGGTATTCGGCTTCGGCTTCAACATAACGCGCTTTGGCGGCATTAAAACGCGCGCGTTGCTCGCGATCGCGCATACGCAACAGAATGTCGCCTTTCACGACAAAATCATCCACATCAAAATTAATTTTTGTCACCCGGCCAGTTGTCTGCGCCGACACCGTCGCCTTGTTGACCGCCTCAATAACCGCATCCAGAATACGTTCTTCCGCAACCGGGCGGGTCTGAACTGTCAACAAATCCAGCGACTTCGTTTGCGCCGCCATTGCGGTCGACGTAAATAATGGGAGCGACAATAAAAAAAGATAAACGGGGAATAAACGCAACATGTGTGGAGTCCTCTTTGCTATGCGGTTAACGAGGTTCGTATGCAGGCGTTAACATCATAACAGTCATCGATGACAAGACAAATCATTGTCTTCATCTGGGCGGTTAGAATAAATTTCAAGCGCAGGCGATTCCTGCAAAAGTGGGGGAGATGGATAAAATTTATACCCGGAAGGTCGAAACCAGCGTGTTCAGATCATCCGCCATGATCGAGATATCTTCACTAATCTCACGCACACGATGCACATCATCGGCTGAACGCTGACTTACGTCGTTGATCCCGTCGACATGCCGAGTGATGGTTTCCACCAGATTATTTTGTTCACTGGAGGCATGGGCAATCTGATCGCCCATGCCCTTGATGGTTGTGATTGCGGCGGCAATTTCGTTCAGAGAGGCCGCCGCCATGTTTGTATATTCCACCCCCTGACTGGCCTGCTCATTGCCCTGCTCCATGGCATTCACGGCATCACGTGAACCGGCCTGCAGACGATCGATCATTCGTCCGATTTCTTCCGTAGACTTCTGCGTGCGCGTGGCCAGAGTACGCACCTCATCGGCGACCACGGCAAAGCCCCGTCCCTGATCGCCGGCGCGCGCCGCTTCAATCGCTGCATTCAGCGCCAGCAGGTTGGTCTGCTCGGCAATATCGTTGATCACCGTTAAGACACTGCCAATGTTCTGGCTTTCCTGTTCAAGATTGGCGCTGACCTGCGCCGCCGCCGACATGGTATCCGCCAATGTTTGCACCGCCTGCTTCGCCTGATTCACCACCTGTGCGGTTTTGCCTGCCTGTTCGTCCGCCTGAGTCGAGGCCGAAGCGCTTTCCTCGGTGTGTTGAGCCACATCTTCCGCCATGGTCGCCATATCCTGCATCGAAGCCGTAACTTCATTAACCTGACGTCGTTGCTGTTCGGCGCCCTCGGTCGCGTGACGAGTCACATCATCCATACTTTCCGAAGCGCGACCGAGACGTCCGGCGTTATCGTTAATTTTATTGATAATATCGCGCAAGGTTTGGCCCATCCGATTAAAACTGACAATGATCTCGCCAATCACATCATGGCTGACGATTTCGCATTGATGGGTCAGATCCTTGTTGCTAATCGCATTGGCGACATCGGAAATACGGCTCAGGCGTTTGATCAAAATCATTTTAACCAGCGCATAGTTCATCAATCCGATAGAAGAGCCGGCGACAATGCAGCCGATGAAAAACCACATATACATGCCCGGTTTCCAGTTAACGAAAAACTGGGCGTAAAAGGGAAAAATAATCCCCACAGCAATGCCAAGGCCAAGAAACGATAAAAACAGGCGGCGTAGAATACTGGGGTGTTTGTCAAATAGCATGGCGCTTCTCACAGTTAGGGAAGCTCTGATTAATTCCGCCGTTCGTGGTGAAGTCCTGAGCCTGACGAAGGGGCGAACCATGAACGCTAAGCATTGCAAAATCATAGTGTTATATGGTTCACCCTTCGGCATGGCTCTCCTGAGCGAAGTCGAAGGGCTCAGGGCGAACGGAATTAATCAGAGGTTCCTTAGTAAAATCGGGTTAAGCATCTATAAAATCGGATAAAAAACAGCAAACTTTAACTTTTCGCCAATCCCGGCGCGGCTCAGTATTCAAGCGTCCCGATTCCCGTTAAACTATACCGCTTCTCATAATATTGATGGATGACAGAGCAAGATGGCGCAATATATTTACACAATGAATCAGGTCAGCAAGATTGTCCCGCCCAAGCGCACGATTCTTAAAGATATTTCCCTGTCCTTTTTCCCCGGCGCAAAAATCGGCGTGCTCGGCTTAAACGGCGCGGGCAAATCCACGCTGCTGAAGATCATGGCCGGACTGGATACCGAGATCGAAGGCGAAGCCCGTCCTCAGCCCGGCATCAATATCGGCTACCTGTCGCAGGAACCCCAGCTCGATCCGGACAAGGACGTGCGCGGCAATGTGGAGGAAGCCCTGCAACACATCAAGGACGCCCAGACTGCGCTGGATAAGGTCTATGCCGCCTATGCCGAACCGGATGCCGATTTCGATGCGCTGGCCGCCGAGCAGGCCAAACTGGAAAATATTCTGCAGACCGCCGACGGCCACAATCTGGAACGCAAACTGGAAATCGCCGCCGACGCCCTGCGCCTGCCGCCCTGGGAGGCTGATGTCAGCAAACTCTCCGGCGGTGAGCGCCGCCGCGTGGCCCTGTGCAAGTTGCTGCTGTCCGCCCCCGACATGCTGCTGCTGGACGAACCCACCAACCACCTCGATGCTGAATCCGTCGCCTGGCTGGAGCGCTTCCTGCACGACTTCCCCGGCACCGTGGTCGCCGTCACCCATGATCGCTACTTCCTCGACAACGTCGCCGGCTGGATTCTGGAGCTGGATCGCGGTCACGGCATCCCCTGGGAGGGCAATTATTCCTCCTGGCTGGAGCAAAAGGAACAGCGTCTGGAACAGGAGGAAAAACAGGAAAACGCCCGCATCAAGGCCATGAAACAGGAACTGGAGTGGGTGCGAAGCAATCCCAAAGGCCGTCACGCGAAAAGCAAGGCGCGTCTGGCCCGCTACGAGGAACTGTCCTCGCAGGACTTCCAGAAGCGCAACGAAACTCAGGAACTATACATCCCCCCCGGCCCGCGTCTGGGCGATCTGGTCATCGAAGCCAATCACATCAGCAAGGGTTTTGGCGATCGCGTGCTCTACGAGGATTTGAATTTCAACCTGCCCCGCGGCGGCATCGTCGGCGTCATCGGCCCCAACGGCGCGGGTAAAACCACCCTGTTCCGCATGATCACCGGCGAGGAAAAACCCGATGGCGGCGAACTGCGTCTGGGCGAATCGGTGAAAATCGCCTGCGTCGATCAAAGCCGTGACGCGCTGGATGACAGCAAAACCGTGTGGGAGGAAATTTCCGACGGCCAGGACATCATCGCCATCGGCAGCTACGAAGTCCCCTCACGCACCTACGTCGGACGTTTCAATTTCAGGGGCAGCGACCAGCAGAAAAAAGTCGGCAATCTTTCCGGCGGTGAGCGCAACCGCGTGCATCTGGCCAAGCTGCTGAAAAGCGGCGGCAATGTGCTGATGCTTGATGAACCCACCAACGATCTGGACGTGGAAACCCTGCGCGCGCTGGAAGAAGCCCTGCTCACTTTCCCCGGCTGCGCCATCGTGATTTCTCATGATCGCTGGTTCCTGGATCGCATCGCCACCCATATTCTCGCCTTCGAGGGCGACAGCGAAGTAGTCTGGTTCGAGGGCAATTACGCGGATTACGAAGCGGATCGCAAACGCCGTCTGGGCGATGACAGCGACCAGCCGCATCGGATTCGCTATAAAAAGCTGGAACACTGAATTTAGCCAGCAGGGGCTGTTGTTGGGCGTCACGTCCGTTTGGCTGCAATTCCCTGTAGATGCGACTTCAGTCGCACAGGTACGGCTCACCTGTACACCCTGCCGGGCATTTCACCCGAAGGGTAAAAGCCGAACCTTGTATCTGTAGGTACGATTTCAATCGTACGCGGTGGTGGTTTCATCCGAGGTGGTTTGTACGACTGAAGTCGTACCTACAGGCAGTACCTGCAAGCCGCACCTGCAATATATGGATCCCCCCTTAAGTATTCCCATTTGCAGACGCTATGGCGGGTAACAACCGCCGCCTCTGCTTATGAACGAAAAATCGACTCAGCCTTCAACGTCTGATACGCCCCGGAAAACGCCGGCGGGCATGGTGCGCCCCGCTGCAATTATCTGCTCCTCATTCAATCATGAACTGATGTTTAACGATAGCGCGGAGTCAAAGCCGGACGAGGAGAGTCTGGGCAATCACTGGTCGGTGCCCTGGGCGGATCTGATGATGGTGATGTTTGTGCTTTTCGCTTCCCTGCTCACCGCCCAGTTGATGCAGGCGCAACAGGCTGAACAGCTGTCGCCTGAGTCGGGCGAGCCTGAAAAAGAAATCCAGACGCCCGGCCTGCCCCAGCCCAGTTTCGAACCGCTGATGCGCATCAATGTTTTTGAACGCAGTCAGCAGGCGGTGCGTGACGCCAATCTGGAAAATGTCGAGATTGCCCTGCTGGAAGATCAGTCGGTCAGGGTCAGCGTGCAGGGGCCGATGTTTTTCGATCTGGGCAAGGCGGATCTTTTTCCGGAAGTTAAGGATTTTCTTCAACGTCTGGCGGTGATCATTCGGCAGACGCCTTATCAAATCAATGTTATCGGTCATACCGATGACTACCCGATTTCCACCGAGTCCTTTCCCAGCAACTGGGAGCTGTCGCTTATTCGCGCCAGCCGGGTTGCGCGTTTCATCCTGCAACAGGGCGGCATCGATCCGGCCCGATTTACCGTGATGGGCCGTTCAAAATACCAGCCGGCGGTGCCCAATGAGAATGATGCGGCGCGGGCGCTTAACCGGCGGGTGGAAATTATTATCACCCGCGACCTTCATCCCGACACAGCTGCACGCGGAGACACCACACCATGACTCTTTTCAACTGGCTGGCGGCCCTGTTCTTCACCGCCCTGTTTATCGCCGGCTTTATGCTGGGCGACGACCGTACCCTGTTCATCAATTCACTGGGGCTGCTCATCGTCCTCTCCGGCACCTTCGCCGCGCTGTTTCTCAGCTACCCGGCGCGCAGTATTGGCGCGGCATTCCGGGTTGCCGGCAACGCCTGTGTCCAGCGTCTGCCGACCACCGATGAAATTGTCGATACTCTGATTTATCTTTCCGTACATTCCCGCCGCAAGGGCGTGCTGGCGCTGGAAAACGCGGAAGAGGAAACTACCATTAGTTTTCTCAAACGCGCGCTGGGCATGCTGGTGGATAATTTTTCAGTGGATGAATTGCGCGATATTCTTTATACCGAAATGTATTACTTCCAGCAGCGGCGTAATCAGCATGAACGCCTGTTCCGTCATGCGGCGCGACTCGCGCCCGCCTTTGGCGTCGCCGGCAGCGTTATCGGCCTGATTACCATGCTCTCGGGGATTGGCGATCCGGATGTGATTTTAAAAAGCATTCCCGTTGCCCTGACTTCGACGCTGTACGGCATTGTTATCGGCAACCTGTTGCTCATGCCGATGGCGGAAAACATCAGCAGCAAAACCCGCCGTGAACTGATGAAACAGAAATTGATCACCGATGGCGTGATCGCGATTCGTCAGGAACAGAATTCCCAACGTCTGCTGAAAAAACTTGAATCATTTCTCACGCCTTCCGCGCGTGAAGACACGCAACAGAGTTTCGAGGAAATTCGGGAACGGGTCAGAAACCTGCATTTTGATGAGGCCTGACCTCTCAATGCTGCAGGTACGGCTGAAATCGCACCTACAGGCTGTCCCGTTAACTTAGCAGCTAATCAGAGCCATCCCCTCACCCCAACCCGAAGGGAGAGGGGGTTAACGGGACAGCTGTGCCTGCATATCTTTATTGCACCTGTGTATTTTCAACCGGCGCGGGCGCGGCTTCCGGTTCCGCCGTCGCCGGCGCATAGGTCAGCACGTCTTCGGAGATCACTTCATTGGCGCCATTGAGCACCGAGACCTTCCATTCACCCGTCCAGCCGGGAACAAAACTCTTGCTCGACCAGACGCGCCAGCGTGAACCGCCCACCTTGAATTCCACTTCAGCCATCACTTCGCCATTGTGTTCCCAGCGGTGCTTGGCGGTCTGTCCGGCCATATCCCGTAATTCGGTATAATAGATTACCTTGTCCGAGTCGGTGCTCAATTCCTTGATGTTGTCGGTCGGCTCGCGATCTTCCACGGCCGTGGTGAAAACCGAGCGCACCACGCTGCCACGGGAAAAACCACTCTGTTCCATCAGCACCGGTTCATTCGTCACGGCATCCTGCATGGCTTCTTCGTGTTCGTGCATGGCTTCATGCTGTGCGCCCTGCATATTTTCATGCGCCTCATCGTGGTTATCCATCATTTCATGCTGCTCACTCATTGCCGGCATCTCGCGTTCACTATCCGCCCGCTCTTCCATTTGCGTCATGCCTTTTTCCGCCCAGGCCTGCGACCCCAGCAACATGCCGGCAAGCAAGGCCCAGATTACTTTGCTGTTCAATTTCATCATTGACTCCCTTCCCCTGTGAGGATTGTTTGCTGTCATAAAAATAACAATCTAATCCTGCACGCCACTATTTACAAATACTATCGTCATTGGATCGCTTTATAAGCGGGGGCAAAATGTCAACTTCGTGATAGCAATCACAAAGCAATGCGCGCAGAAATACACACAACCTCAGATAAAATCAGGAATAAAACCACCGCAACCGGCTTTACGGGTTTTACTCATGTACAGACTCAGGGATAATCGGCTTTTTATTTCGAGAATTTTTTATGCGTAAATTCCGGGGCATAGCCGACGGCGCTCACCCGCAACCCGATAAAACCGGCATTTTACTGGTTAATCTGGGCACCCCTGCGGCTCCGGACGCCCGTTCCATTCGCCGCTATCTGGCTGAATTTCTCAGCGACCCGCGGGTGATTGAAATGCCGCGCTGGTTGTGGCGCCTGATCCTGCATGGGGTCATTCTGCGTTTTCGTCCGGCGCATATCGCCCCGGCCTATCAATCTATCTGGACTGAACAGGGCTCGCCTCTGCTGGCGATTAGTGAACAACAGGCGGAAAAACTGAAAGCCCGAATCACGCCGCATTTTCAGCATGCCGTCGAAGTCACGCTGGGCATGCGTTATGGCCGGCCGTCCATTGCCGCCGCCCTGCGTGAACTGCAGGCGGCGAATGTACAACGGCTGCTGGTGCTGCCGCTTTACCCGCAATACTCGGCCACCACCACCGCCTCGACCTTTGACGCGCTGGCCGCTGAACTCATGAGCTGGCGCTGGATTCCGAGCTTGCGCATGCTGAACCAGTATCATGACCACCCGGCCTATATTGAAACGCTGGCCGCCAGCGTCAGGGACTTCTGGCAAACACGGACGCAGGCTGATCGATTGCTGATCTCCTTTCACGGCCTGCCCAAACGCTATCAGCTTGCCGGGGATCCCTATTTTCATCAATGTCAGAAAACCGCCCGTCTGCTGGCGGAAAAACTGGAGCTGAACGAAGACCAGTGGCAAATCAGTTTTCAGTCACGAGTGGGACGGGAAGAATGGCTCCAGCCCTACACCGATGAAACCCTGAAAGCCCTGCCGGGCAAGGGGATAAAATCCGTGCAGGTAATTTGCCCCGGTTTCCCGACCGACTGTCTGGAAACGCTGGAAGAAATCAATGTGCAGAACCGGGAATGGTTTCTACAGGCGGGTGGAAAACATTTTGATTACATCCCGGCGCTCAATGCCAGCGATACGCATATCGAGATGCTCGGCACAATTGTCGAGCAGCAATGCGCTGACTGGATGAAGATAATGTAGGTACGGCTTCAGCCGTACAAACAATATCTAAACAAGCAGTACGATTGAAATCGTACCTACAGATCAGGCGATGCCCGGATTCCCTTTCACGTTGAGAATCTTCGGCGTATTCAGCTTGCTGATCTTCGCTACTTTTTCTTCGCGCAGATATTCCGCGACCACATCCCAGACAGGTTTGCCCGGCGCTTTGCTTCCCACCGTCGCCCAACCAGCAACCGTATAATCTTTGCCGGCCTCAATCGGGGCGCCGTCATTCAAACGCATCTCGGTAATGCGTTTGCCGATCGTTTTTGTTGGATCAATGGTGTAATCCAGACCACCCACGCGCACCATGTCTCCCCCCTGTTGATAATAAGGATCGGGATTGAACAGGTTGTCGGCCACATCTTCAAGAATATCCTTGATATCCTGACCTCGCATTTCGCGCACATAGGTTTCCGGGTAGGTGATGGCGGTCTGATCCATGACATTTTCCATCGTAATGGTCTGTCCCGGCAGAATCGAGGTGCCCCAACGGAAGCCCGGTGAGAGGGAAATCTGTGCGCCGCCGACTTCACGCAGCGCATCACAAATCACCTGATCGAAGGTGCCGTTGAAATTGCCCCGACGGTATAAAAGACTATCCGTCACCGCCAGCTCTTCACGCAGGGTCTTGAGGTAGGGCTTGCGCATTTCCTCAATATAGTTGGCCATTTCCACATCGGGTTCGAGCAGGTTGGAAAACACCGGCAGCAATTTGTAATCGAAACCCTGCACCTTGCCGTTGCGCACATCAAACTGCATTACGCCGAGGAACTTGCCATTGGAACCGGCATTGGTCACCAGCGTCTTGCCGCCCTTGTTGTTAACAATCGTCGGCGCCGGCACGCCATCATGGGTGTGACCGCCAAAAATCGCGTCGATGCCGCTGACTCGTGAAGCCATTTTCAGATCCACGTCCATGCCATTGTGTGAAAGCACGACCAGCACATCCGGTTTTTCTTTGGCGCGAATATCATCGACCACCGTCTGCATGGCTTCATCATTGATGCCGAAAGTCCAGTCGGGAATGAAACGACCGGGGTTGGCGATCGGCGTATAGGGGAAAGCCTGACCGACGACGGCGACCCGAATACCACCCGCCATTTCCTTGATGGTATATGGCTTGAAGGCGCGTTGGGTATCCTCATCGTACCCCTTATAGTCGGCGAATTTGTAATCAAAGGCGGCGTCATCTTTAACAAACACATTCTGGCCGACAAAGTCGCCCTTAAAGTCGCGGATATTGTCCATGACTTCGGTATCTTTATAGGTGAATTCCCAGTGGCCGGTCATTACGTCCACGCCGAGCAGGTTACAGGCCTGCACCATATCCTTGCCCCGGGTCCAATAGGCAGTGCCCGATCCCTGCCAGGTATCGCCGCCATCCAGCAGCAGGGTTTTATCCGCACCCAGATCAGCGCGCAGACGTTTCACCAGTGTGCGCAGATGGGCAAAACCGCCCACCTTGCCATAGGTCTTTGCGGCTTCGGTGTAATCCAGATAAGTAAAGGCATGCGCCGCCAGCGTACCGGGCTGAATGCCAAAGTATTTAAGAAATTTTTCCCCCACCAGATGCGGCGGCTTTCCCAGCGCCTTGCCCAGCCCCAGATTGACGCTGGGTTCACGGAAATAAATCGGTAACAATTGCGCATGACAGTCGGTCATGTGCATCAACGCCACATTGCCGAATTTCGGCACCTGATAGGTATCACGGGGCGCTTTTGCCTTTGACGCAACACTGCCGCTCTGTTTGCTCTCGCAACCCGGCAACATGCCGGCAGCGGCCGCCATTCCCATCACCTGTATGAATTCACGGCGATTTATTGACATTCTGTTCTCCTCATATCCTGCGCTATCTATCTGTTATAAAAGATTCTTCGTCCCGCTATCCTGGCTGTTCTAAAAACAGTCGAGCGCAATAATAACAAAACCGCCGGGCTTTGCAGACCTGAGCGGTAATAATTCTGAAATATTCACGATTTTTAGTGCTAAAAATGCGAACGACTCATCCGTCTATTGCTAGGGGCTGTTAATTCAGGTTCTTTGCAATAGACGTAAAAACGGCCATTTTATTCCCTCTTTATTTCTCCAGTTCCGTTGCAGGCGATAAGCCAAAAGCAGAATGAGAATACCCATATAAATCATCGGTTCAAGCAGGTCGGCCTTGACCAGCAGCAGAAAATGCAGCACGCCCAGTATGGCGATCAGATAAACCAGCCGATGCAGTTTTTTCCAGTTTCGCCCCAACCGCCGCATCATGCCTTTTGTCGAGGTCAGGGCCAGAGGCAGGAGCAGCAAAAACGCCAGCATGCCAAGGGTTATAAAAGGCCGCTTGATGATATCCAGCAGGATTTCATTCAGATCAAAAAACTGATCAAACCAGACATAGGTCAGCAAATGCACGCCCGCATAGAAAAAAGTATACAGCCCCAGCATGCGCCGGTAAGCCAGCGGCCAGCCCTGCCCCAGCCCGTCGCGCAGGGGCGACATCAACAGGGTCAGCAACAAAAAGCGCAAGGTCCATTCTCCGCTGTCCCGGGTCAACACTTCAAAGGGATTCGCGCCCAGCTCATCATTGACAAAGGCAAAGCCCAGCCCGCCCAGCGGCAGCAGACAGGCCAGCCAGACAATCGGTTTGAGTTTGATAAAAATATTCACCGTTATCCTGTCCGGGGGAGGGGAGCAAAAACAAACGACATCATCGCCTAAAAATACTTTTTCAAATCCATGCCGCGATACAAAGACGCGACCTGATCCGCATAGCCATTAAACATCAGGGT
>WFVC01000045.1 GCA_015491815.1 Gammaproteobacteria bacterium
GATTAATTCCGTTCACCCTGAGCTTGTCGAAGGGTGAACCATATAACGTTATGATTTTACAATGCTTAACGTTCATGGTTCGACCCTTCGTCAGGCTCAGGACTTCACCACGAACGGCGGAATTAATCAGAGGTTCCTTAAGCGTTTATTTTGAACTGTTTTACCAGATTTTGCAGTTCAGAAGCCAGTTGCGCTAGTTCGTTAGCTGAATGGGTGGTTTGTTCCGAGCCGCTGGCGGTTTGTTCGGAAATCTGACTAATACTAGTAACGTTCCTGTTAATCTCTTCCGATACGGCCGACTGTTCTTCGGCGGCGCTGGCGATTTGAGTATTCATGTCGGTAATGGTTGTTACGGCGCGATTAATCGCATCCAGCGCCTGCGCCGCCTCATTGGCGCGCTCGACACCGGCCTGCGCCTGTTCGCGACTTTTTTCCATAACCTCCACGGCATCGTGTGATCCTGTCTGTAATTTGTCAATCATACTTTCAATTTCACTGGCGGATTCCTGGGTGCGGCTGGCTAACGTGCGGACTTCATCGGCGACTACGGCAAAGCCCCGACCCTGCTCGCCGGCGCGCGCGGCTTCAATGGCGGCATTCAGGGCGAGTAAATTAGTTTGCTCGGCAATCCCTTTTATAACATCCAGTACGCCGCCAATGTTCTCACTATCCTGCTCGACCTCATTGATAACGCCGGCGGCGTTTTCAATTTCATGCGCCAGCTTGGCGATGACCTGCGAGGTATTTTCGACGATGGATTTACCGCTGCGTGCTTCATTATCAGCATTGGTGGCGGCGCTCGCAGCATTGCCGGCGTTATTGGCGACCTCCTGTACGGTGGCGGTCATTTCATTGATGGCCGTCGCAACCTGATCGGTTTCATGCCGTTGGCGTTCCACGTTGCTGGCGCTTTCGCTGGCGACTGAGGAGACTTCTTCCGAAGCGCTTGTCAGTTGGTTGGCGGCGCTAATAATCTGCTGGATCAGCGCATTGAATTTTTCGCTCATAGCGTTAAACGACATAGCAATCTGGCGCATTTCATCATAGCTGTCGAGTTCGATCTGTACGGTGAGATCGCCATCGGCCAGTTTGTCAGTGGCGTCACTGATCTGGGTAATACTCTGACGTACGGCAAAATAGAAACCGCTAAACAGCCAGGCGACCAGTCCGAGCACGACTACCACGATACTGATGGTCATGAACATTGCAGCCTGATCGGATTCAATTCGTTCAGCAAACAGTTTGTCCAGCTCGGGGACAAGCGCGTCATAGAGTTTATAGGAGCCGCTGATTGCATCGGTGGCCTTGTCAAAAACAGCGTCGCTGCTGACGGTGATAGTATCCTTGTTTAACAGCTCATTATTGAGGAATGTCTGCATTTCACGAATCGCATTATTATTTGATTCTGTTGCTCCTTTTAGTTTCTCGCCAAGCCTGGGGTTTTCATCATAGGCGGCCTGCAGTCCATCACGGACGCTCTCGAAATACCTGTCAATATTATTGGAGAGCACCGCCAGTTTGGTATAAATTTTCTGGTTGGCAAAGCCGCCTTTGGCGGCAACACTGGAACCCAGTGCGCGCGCCTGTCCCATATTTTCCAGCATATTAGGCAGATTTGAAACTAGAGCAGCACCTAAATGATAACTGTCGAGTTTGGGATCCAGAGTGATTTCTGAGGCATCGGCAACCTGGCTCATCAGGCGCAGCATGTCGGCAATTAGGGCGCTATGAACCTTGATAGCTTCGGCGATATTCATGTTCATGCTATTAGCTTTGATAGCCGTCCATTGCTGCATTAGTTTGCTGATGCTGTCACCCGTACCCAGCTTTTTCCCAAGTTGTTGATCGACTTGCTTGAGTTCGGCCAGTTTTTCATCAACACTATTGCGCTTTTGCATAATGCGATCTTTGAATTCTGTCGCGCCGTTGAGATAGGCGGCGGTCATGCCGCGATGTTGTTGAAGATATTCAATTGGTTGGCGTATGCTTTTGATATAAGTGAGTCCGCTGTGCTCATGTTTGAGAAAAGCAACCTGCTCACTGATGGAGTGTATTAAATTCAGGCTTAATATCAGTAGCGGAATCATCACAATGGCGAAAATGACGCCAAATTTGACCGGATAGCGCAGACGATTCATTAAAATTATGGCCGGGGCAAATAAATTTTTCATCGGGATTTTCCTTGTGTAATGGTTGTTCTTAATTTTTGAACACAAATCCCATAATAGTTGGTCTATGTCTAAATGGGACTATCGGCCATTCATATGGCTACTTGAGCCAAATCAGGAGAAATGACGAAAAAGGTGTGGATTTATTGCGATGTTATAAAATCTGGGTGGGAGAATTGAAATATTTTCAGATGAAAGATCAGTAGCCCTAATGGTTCTACAGATCTTTACGGATACAGCTCAGGTACTGGCTCTCATCAGCCATACTTTGATTGCGTTGTGCTTGCCAGATCATCTCACTCAGACATTCCATGATCTTATGTTCGGCGGTGTGAACATCAGCGTGCTTTTCGATTAGTTGCCGGTAGAGAGCGGGCAACTCTGCGGGGCGCTGAAGGGACAGCTGTTCCTGAATCGCCAGATGCAGGGACAGGTGCAGGAAAGGATTGCTTTGCCCCGCATCGGCGGGGAAATCCCGAAGTAAATTATCCTCATTCTCGAACAGGTTGTGATATTCGGGATGCAGAGTGATGATCTGCACCAGCATCGTTTCCATCGGCTCCAGTTTTTCCTGCGCCTGATGCTTTTTCCACGCCGCATAAAAAACCTTGCGCATGGCGTTTCGATCCTGTCCAAACATGAGCGGATTTTTCTCCTGAATTAGTGCAACGGCCCCTCAGGCCAGATATAAAAAACCGATACCCACGCTGAATATAGCCCCCGGGATACGCCAGCGTCGTGGCTGTCGTTCAATCCAGTGTAATAGTTGCAGCCCGAAGAATATACAGAGCATATAAATAGGTATTACGCGCACCGAGGTAAGATGAAACAGATCGCCGGGCAGGTAGTAGGCGTAGTAGCGGCCTATCAGCAATAGAAAGATCAGATTGCCGCTGACTTCGAAAACCAGCGGCGCGTCAAGCCCGTGCAACAGGGCGTGAGCCTTGCGGCTGCGCATAAAACGCGGCAGGCGCGCGCGGTAGGTTTGCTCGATGAAATACAGGTGCACGCCATAGGCGGACCAGAGTAGCGGGGCGAGCAGCGAGACATCACGGTTATATAAAGGCATGACGTGGTATTCCCACAGGTTCTCCCCCACAAAATAATCGTACAGGCTGTTAACCAGCACCTCGAAAAAAATCGCCAGACAGAATACGGTAACGGCATAAACAGTCAGCAGATAGGGATCGAGTTTGAAATGCCTGCCGCTCAGGCGGCGATTGACGAAATAGGAGACGCCGATAAAGATCAATGCACAGATAATGCCTGCGCTGATTTCCTGTAAGGGACTGACTTCACTCATTGATGTTTTCTATTCGATATTTTTATCTTTGAATTCACACAGATCTTCAATAATACAGGAACCGCAACGGGGTTTGCGGGCAATGCAGGTATAGCGGCCGTGCAGGATCAGCCAGTGGTGGGCATCCTGTTTGAATTCTTCCGGTACAAATTTAAGTAATTTTTTTTCAACCTCGACCACATTTTTTCCGGGCGCGATGCCGGTGCGGTTGGCGACGCGGAAAATATGCGTATCCACCGCAATCGTGGGCTGACCGAAGGCGGTGTTAAGAATCACATTGGCGGTCTTGCGGCCGACGCCGGGCAGGGCTTCGAGTGCGGCGCGATCCTCGGGAACCTGACTGCCGTGTTTATCGATGAGTATTTTACAGGCCTTGATGATATTTTTTGCCTTGCTGTTATACAGGCCGATGGTTTTGATATATTTTTTCAGGCCGGTTTCTTTCAGCGCATAGATTTTTTCCGGCGTGTTGGCGGCTTTGAAAAGTTCGACAGTGGCTTTGTTAACGCCCTTATCGGTGGCTTGCGCCGAGAGAATAACGGCAATTAACAACTCAAAGGTTGAGTTGTAATTCAGCTCGGTCGTCGGTTCAGGATTATGCGCCCGAAGTCGAGTAAAAATTTCATGGCGTTTATTCTTGTTCATGACGGGTATAAAGATGTCCAGAGTCAAATTTGATCCTGTAGGTACGGCTTCAGCCGTACAAGTTCGGAGCCTCCTCAGCCGTTTTGCTGGCCCCCGTTCGATTAAAATCGAACCTACATATCCTGTACGGCCTGTTTTAGATGGATGGTCTGAGTCTTTTGAACGCGGCGTCGGTCGAGCATGTTTTTTATTGCGATCAAAAAACCCAGACCGAGAAATGCGCCGGGCGGCAGGATGGCCAGCAGGTAGCCCCGGTAATGATCAAACAGGGTGATTGTGAGCCATTTTGCGCCGTCGCCGAACATTAATTCAATTTGCTGAAACAGGGTGCCGAAGCCGATGGCTTCGCGCATCGCGCCGAGTAGCAATAATACAAAGGTAAAGCCCAGCCCCATAAACAGGCCGTCGGCAAAGGCATGCGGAATGCTGTTTTTGGAAGCGAAGGCTTCGGCGCGGGCGATAATGGCGCAGTTGGTGACGATCAGGGGAATGAATATACCGAGGATCATATAAAGTTCATGGAACCATGCGTTCATGCTCAATTCAATCACAGTAACGATTGAGGCGATGATCAGCACAAAAACCGGAATGCGTATTTCAGGGCGCACCCAGTGACGAATGGCGGAGACGGTAACGTTGGAGCAGATCAGAGTCAGGGTGGTGGCCAGTCCCAGCCCGAGACTGTTGACCATGGTGTTGGTGATGGCCAGCAGGGGACACAGGCCC
>WFVC01000046.1 GCA_015491815.1 Gammaproteobacteria bacterium
GTTTAATCATAGTGGTTGCTGAGGCGCAACCAAACCTTTTGCGATGAAAAGGTCCCCTTAATCGAAAAAACATATATAAATATATGGATTTGTGATTCAGGTTACTTACATCGACGTCTCTTTGACAGAGCGTTCATCGACGCAAGCACCCACACAAATTATCTGATTAAATTTTTAAAGAGCGGGCTGGTTGAAATCAGTTGATTCCCCTCAGCAAAGACGAACAATTTTACCGGAATTTCACCTTCAGTCAAGAACTAAATTTAACTAATTTGTCCTGCTGAACCTGAGTTTCGCGTCATGTCCGTCTCAAGAGCGGCGCATTATACGCAGCTCATTCCAAGCGTCAACACCCTGTCGCGAAATAATTGTAAATTATTTTGCGGGGAACGAGGGACGAGAAGAGGCTTTTCCCGGCTACAAGCCGCCCTGTTGCTTCTCCCGAATAAATTTCAGCAGATCATCGAGGGGCATGGGGCGTGCATACATATAACCCTGACCTTCATCGCAACCAAGCTCTTTCAGGTAATCATACTGTTCTCGGGTTTCAATTCCTTCCGCAATAACATGCAGATTCAGCGCCTTGGCCAGGGCAAGAATCGCTTTAACGATACTGGCGTCATCACTGTTCAGAGTAATATCACGAACAAAGGCGCGATCGATCTTGAGCACATCGATAGGGAAACGTTTCAGATAGGCGAGCGATGAATAGCCAGTGCCAAAATCATCAATGGCCACCCCAACGCCCATGCTCTTCATGGCGATCAGGTTCTCGGCCGCCAGTTCCGGATTCTGCATAATGCCGCTTTCGGTAATCTCCACTTCCAGCAATTCGTCGCCCAAATTCCCTGTCGCAAATAGTTTGCGCAGTGTGTCCTGAGTTTCGTGATGATAAAGCTGACGAGCCGACAGATTGACGGCGACCCGTTTAAGGCTGATTCCCGCTTCGCGCATATGTGTGATATCTTCGACCGCTTTCTGCAACACCCATTCACCCAGCGGAATAATCAGGCCGGTATCCTCGGCGATAGGAATAAATTTATCCGGCGGGGTCATACCGCGTTCTGGATGCTCCCAACGCACCAGCACTTCGACGCCGGTGATGCTGTCATCGTCCAGTGAAAATTGCGGCTGATAATGCAATAACAGTTCTGAGTTTTTTATCGCAATACGCAATTCACTTTCAATGGTGAACCTGTCCACCGTTGCGGTTTGAATATCGCCCGAACAGAACTGATAATTTTTGCCGCCCTGTTCCTTGGCGTAATACATGGTTGCTTCCGCATTCTTTAGCAACGTATCTGAATCCTGACCATTGTCGGGATAGGCGGCAATGCCAATACTGATATCCAGATAAATGCTCTTACCTGACAATTCGAACGGCGTCTCAAACAGAGCGAGCAACTCCCTGGCTTTTTCTTCGAGCATTGAGGTTTCTCTGATGTCCGGAAGCAGTAAAACAAAATCATCTCCACCCAGACGAGCAACCGTATCCCAGGCGCTCAATACTTTTTTCAGGCGATCCGCCACTGCCCGCAGCAGGTGATCACCGACTAAATGCCCGAGGGTATCATTGAGATTTTTGAAGCGATCCAGATCCAGAAACAGCACGCCCATTTGCAGATCCTTCTTACGCACATAGGCCAGCGCCTGTTCCATACGATCGCGCAACAACCAGCGATTAGGCAGGCCGGTGAGCACGTCATGGTAGGCCTGATGACGCAAAGTCTGCTCCGCAATGCGACGGGCATAACGTTCATTCGCATCATGTAGTTCGCGCTGTATCGCCGGCACCAGACGAATCAGGTTATTTTTCATCAGGTAGTCATGCGCGCCCAGACGCATGGCCTCGACGGCGACATCTTCACCAATGGTGCCGGAGATGATCATGAAGGGAATATCGAGATTGAGTTCTTTCAACACATTCAGCGCAGCGAGGCCGGAGAAACCGGGCAGGGCATAATCCGAAAGTACGATATCCCAGGTTGAATTTTCCAGCGCGCTTCGCAGATCCTGCTCATTATCGACCCGCAGAGAATCAAGGTTGTAACCACCCTTGCGTAAAGTTCGTAGAATCAGTTCGGCGTCATCAGGATTGTCCTCAACCAGTAACAGACGCAAAGAAACATTCGAACTTGAACTATCCAGCATACGGCGGCACCTCATTCAAACACAGCCAGTAACGTTCAACCTGAACAATAAAATCACTAAATTTTCTGAAATCAACCGGCTTGCGAATATAACTATTGCAGCCATAGTCATAACTACTGGAAATATCCTGTGCGTCTTTGGACGAACTTAGCATCACCACGGGCAGACGTCGGGTCATTGCATTTTTCCGCAGGCGCTTAAGCACTTCGAGACCATTCAGTTTGGGCAAATTGATATCGAGCAGGATCAGACCCGGCATCTCATCCCTACTTAGATTCTGATCAAGTAGATAATCCAGCGCCTCAACTCCATCTCGAGCAACCACCAGATCACTGGCAAAACCGCCTTTTTTCAGCGCCCGCAATGCCAGTGCTTCATCATCAGGATTGTCTTCAACCAGTAAAATTTTCTGAGCCACACTCCTCCCCCCTCGTCCATTTTTGCTCTCCAGCTCAGTTTTTATTCCTGAAACTGTAGCAGTACCAGGCTCACTTTACTGTAAAACAGTTTTTTATTTTCAAATTAATAACAAGCCATATTAATTAACACTGACTTTGGCAAAGCGGCGTTTGCCAACCTGATAAATATGCGTGGTTCCCGCCGCGATTTCAAGTTTGCTGTCTTCGATGCGCTCACCGTCAATTTTTACCGCGCCCTGCCTGATCATACGCAATGCATCCGAAGTGCTTTGCGTCAGTCCCGCCTGTTTCAGCAGATTTGCTATCGCCAGCCCGCCCTCGCTGTTCAATATTTTTTCCGGGATCTCATCCGGCATCGCGCCTTTCTGGAAGCGCGCAATAAAGTTTTCACGCGCGGCCGTCGCCTCAGCCTGAGAGTGAAAACGTGCGACAATCTCTTCGCCGAGCAGGAACTTGATGTCCCGTGGGTTGCGCCCCTCCGCCATTTCTTTCTGAAACCCCTCGATTTCCGTTATCGGCCGAAAACTTAATAACTCAAAGTAGCGCCACATCAGATCATCGGAAATCGACATGATCTTGCCGAACATGTCGTCCGGCGCCTCACTGATACCTATATAGTTATTAAGTGATTTAGACATTTTCTGCACGCCATCCAGCCCTTCCAGTATAGGCAGAGTAATCACGGTCTGCTGTGGCTGGCCATACTGCTTCTGCAATTCACGCCCCACCAGCAGGTTGAATTTCTGATCCGTGCCGCCCAGTTCCACATCGGCTTTCATCGCCACCGAGTCGTAGCCCTGAATAAGGGGATAGAGAAATTCGTGAATGGCAATCGGCTGCCCACCTTTATAACGCTTGGAAAAATCATCCCGCTCCAGCATGCGCGCCACCGTGTGCCGGGAAGCGAGCTGGATCAGATCCGCCGGGCTCATCTCGTTCATCCAACTGGAGTTGAACATCACCAGGGTCTTTTCCGGATCGAGGATCTTGAAAATCTGCTGTTCATAGCTGCGCGCGTTCTCGATTACCTGATCCCGGGTCAACGGCGGGCGGGTGCTGCTCTTGCCGGTGGGATCGCCAATCATGCCGGTGAAGTCCCCGATCAGGAACAGCACTTCGTGGCCCAGTTCCTGAAAGACCCGCAACTTGTTAATCAGCACCGTATGGCCGAGGTGTAGATCCGGCGCAGTCGGATCAAATCCGGCCTTTATCCGCAGGCGTTTTCCGGACTCAAGTTTTTCAACCAGTTCCGATTCAATCAGGATCTCTTCGGTTCCTCGCTTAATTTGCGCCAATATTTCCGTCAACTCCGCCACCTTTGCTTCTCTCCCACGAAAAATGAGGCTAGATTACCACACCGATGTTTGAAAATGCGCCCCCATTCATTGCCTAAATTCATCCCCCTGATTCAGCCTGAGCGCAAACAGACGCTTCATCACCACAATCACGATATGAATAATATTTGACCTACTCAGGTATTCCGGCTATCTTTTGGTGACAAATTAAAATTTTGAGAAATTTCCGTGAATTACAACTCTTTCTTAAACCGTGACTATAAGTCTCTGCTGGATACGCCTGATCCGGTTCAACATCCGGGCTTTGGTTCTATCCATGTACTTATACTCATTGTTGCAATTGGCGTTATTTCCAGCATATTAATATTCATGTCAGCGGATGCGTCGGCTAATAAAAACAGCAACCAGCAAGCCAACCTCACCGCACTCGAAACCACCTTGAAAGAAAACGTCCAGATCACGCTGCCCCTGTCCGTTCCACAGCTCCCTGAACATGAGCAGGTTTTCGATAAAACAGGTGACATTCCCGCTCGGGAAAATACATCCTCCGAAGATGGCAATGCGCACTGGCTAACGGTAAAAGTCAAATCCGGGGAAGCGCTGGCGCATATATTCAAACGCCATCACCTGAAACCCCGCGAACTGCATGACATCATGCGTCTGGGCAAAACAACCGCCAGCCTGAAAAAGGTGCGCCCCGGCGATATATTTAAATTCAAGATCGATGAGCAGGGACAACTGCAAACACTTGTTTATCAACTCAGCCCGCTGAAAAGCCTGCATATACAGCGCCAGCAGGACGGCTTTGTCGCCGCCATGCAAACCCGAAATATAGAAACACGCACCAGTTACGCCATTGGTCAAATTAACTCCTCCCTGTTTGAAGCCGGTAAAGACGCCGGTCTCAGCGACACGCTGATCATGAAAATGGTGAACATCTTCGGCTGGGATATCGACTTTGCGCTGGATATCCGCAAGGGCGATCAGTTCGCCATCATTTATGAAGAACAGTTTCTCGATGGTAAAAAAATAAATGACGGCGCGATTCTCGCGGCTGAATTTATTAATCAGGGACGCAGCTATCGCGCCCTGCGCTTTACCGACGCCAACAATCACAGCGACTATTACACTCCTGAAGGTCTGTCCATGCGCAAAGCCTTTTTGCGCACCCCGGTGGATTTTCGCCGCATCAGTTCACGCTTCGGCAAACGCCATCACCCGGTGCTGAACAAGATGCGTCTGCATAAAGGCGTGGATTACGCCGCCAAACCCGGCACGCCGATCAAGGCCTCCGGTGACGGTAAAATTATTTTTCGCGGCAGAAAAGGCGGCTATGGCCGCACCGTGATCATTCAGCATGGTGGTCGCTACAGCACTCTGTATGCGCATATGTCCCGTTTCAAAAAGGGCATGGTTGCCGGCAAACGAGTCAGGCAAGGGCAAATTATCGGCTACGTCGGTCAAAGCGGTCGCGCTACCGGTCCTCATCTACACTATGAATTCCGCGTCAACGGCGTACACCGTAACCCGCTGACCATTCGCCTGCCCAATGCCGCGCCGATCAAAAAACAATATAAAGACAACTTTGCCCGCACCGCCAGCGCCCTGCTGGCCCAGCTGGATATGCACAAGCAGGCCCAGCTTGCCATGTATCAGTAACGACAACCGCGCAGGCAAGCGTAATTTCCCGCCTCTATGAGTTATTACATCGGCTTAATGTCAGGCACCAGCCTCGATGCCGTCGATGCCGCATTGGTAAGTTTCAGCGATAAGCAGTGTGAACTGCAGCAACAACTCGCCCTGCCTGTTCCCAACGCTATGCGCCGGCAGGCGCTGGCCTTACTGACGCCCGGCGAAAACGAACTGCAACGCATGGCCCGGCTGGATGTGTTATTCGGCCGTCTGTTTGCCGAGGCGGTAAATACTCTGCTTGAAACATCGGCTGTTTCACCCACGCAAATAAAAGCCATCGGCAGTCACGGCCAGACCCTGCGCCATTATCCTGATGCCGACTGTCCCTCCACCCTGCAAATCGGCGATCCCAATATCATTGCCGAATTAACCGGCATCACCACGGTCGCCGATTTTCGCCGCCGTGACATGGCCGCCGGTGGTCAGGGCGCGCCGCTAGTGCCGGCCTTCCATGCGGCCATGTTGCGTAGTCCTCGGGAAAACCGGCTGGTGCTCAATATCGGCGGCATCGCCAATCTCACCCTGCTGCCGGCTGATCCTGCGCGGGCGGTTACCGGCTTTGACACCGGCCCCGGCAACGGCCTGATGGACGCCTGGGTGGAACATCACCGGCAAACGCCGATGGACGCCAATGGCGACTGGGCCGCCAGCGGGCGAGTCAATGAGGCTCTGCTCGAACGGCTGCTGGACTATGATTACTTCCGGCAACCGCCGCCCAAAAGCACCGGACGTGAAATTTTCAATCTCGACTGGCTGGCCACAAAAACCGATGACAGCACCCTGCCAGAAGACGTGCAGGCTACGCTGGCTGAATTTACCGCCCTTAGCATCGCCCGGGCTGTCCACGACTATGCTCCGGACTATTCGCAACTTTTAATTTGCGGCGGCGGCGTGCATAACGCCTATTTACGCTCACGACTGGCCGCCGCGCTGCCCCAACATTACCTTGGCTCAACCGCAGAAAAAGGACTGCACCCCGACTGGGTGGAAGCCATGGCCTTCGCCTGGCTGGCGAAACAGACACTGGAAGGTCGGGCGGGAAATCTTCCCGCCGTCACCGGCGCCCGGCGCCCGGTTATTCTGGGTGCAATTTATCCGATTTAAATGTTCGCAACAGCTTCAGCCCTCATAAACATTTGCCGCTATACTTGAAAGAAGAGTGTTTCATCCGGCGCCTGTTCTGCATGAAACATGCCTGTCCCTGCCAACCTTTAGCTGAAGAACACTTATGAGCAAAGTCAAAAATATATCCGGCGTTCATGCTCTGGATAAAACTGATCCCGGTAAAAAACTAACCCGCGAGGAAATTTTCAAACACAGCGCCTATCCCTACAAGCATCCCATCTCGACAGCCCAGTACGAAAAACGTAAACAGGAACTGCAAATCGAACTGCTGAAATTACAGAACTGGGTGAAAGACACGGGCCAGAAAATCATGATTCTGTTTGAAGGCCGGGACGCGGCCGGCAAGGGCGGCACCATCAAACGTTTCATGGAACACCTGAATCCCCGCGGCGCGCGCGTAGTGGCGCTGGAAAAACCCAACGAGCAGGAAAAGGGTCAGTGGTATTATCAGCGTTACATCCAGAATCTGCCGACCGCCGGTGAGATCGTCATGTTTGATCGTTCATGGTACAACCGAGCAGGCGTGGAAAAAGTGATGAATTTCTGCACCCCGGCGGAATATCTGGAGTTCATGCGCCAGACGCCGGAGCTGGAGCGCATGCTGACCCGCAGCGGCATCCACCTGTTCAAACTGTGGTTTTCGGTGAGCCGCGAAGAACAGTTCCGGCGCTTTCAGAAACGCCGCAAGGATCTGCTCAAGCAATGGAAACTCAGCCCGATTGACATGGATTCGCTGGATAAATGGGATCAGTACACCGAAGCCAAGGAATCCATGTTTTTCTATACCGACACCAAGGATGCGCCGTGGACGGTGATCAAATCCGATGACAAAAAACGCGCCCGCATCAACGCCATGCTACATATTCTCAACAGCCTGCCTTATGACAACAAGGACACCCACATTGTCACCGCCCCCGATCCACTCATCGTCGGCAGCACCGCGAATATTTTCGAAGTTGCGGAAAAACACATCCACAACACCCATGTGGGCGTGAATAAGGGAAATAGCTAAGTTCAGCCCTTGCGTTTATCTTTTGCTTATCGGCACATAGCTGCGCCGGGGTTCGCCGGTATACACCTGGGTAGGGCGGAAAATGCGGTTGTCGGACAACTGTTCGCGCCAGTGCGCCAGCCAGCCGGCCGAGCGGGCGATGGCGAAAATCGTGGTGAACTGATCCGCCGGAATGCCCATTTCTGAATACAGCAGACCGGAATAAAAATCGACATTGGCGTAAACGCCTTTTTTCGCCAGCCGATCTTCACACACCGCTTCCACTCTCTTGGCGACTTCGAACATCGGATTGAGATCCCCACCCCGGGCGGCCATAAACTTATCCATCAGCCCCTGCAAAATCGTCGCGCGCGGATCCTTGGTCTTGTATTCACGATGCCCCATGCCCCAGATGACTTCCTTGTTGGCGAGCTTGCTATCCACGTATTCTTCAACTTTATCCGGCGTACCGATTTCTTCGAGCATTCCCAGCACGCGCTGATTCGCGCCGCCATGCAGGGGGCCGGAGAGCGCGCCAATGGCGGCGGCGATCACTGTGTAGGGATTGGCCAGCGTCGAGGCATTCACCAGCACGGCAAAGGTCGAGGCATTGATAGTGTGTTCAGCATGCAGAATCAGGCACACGTCCATGATCCGCGCCAGCAGGGGATCCGGCTCCTTGCCGGTCAGCATATAAAGGAAATTTTCCGCATAACTCAGATCCATACGCGGCTCAATCGGATCATAGCCATTGCGGATATGCTCCCACATGGCCACGATGCAGGGCATGCGCGCCATAATTTTTACCGTGGTATTGTGGATATAATCCAGATCTTCACAGGCGTCGCTTCCCGTAAGGCAGTCACTGCCCGGATAGAACATGCCCAAACTGGCGACCACGGTTTGCAGCATTTCCATCGGATGGCCGCTGGCCGGCAGATTTTTCATCATCCCCCGGGTGTGGAATTTGATCCGCCGGTTTTCTTTTAGCTGGCTGGTAAAGTCCGCCAGTTCGGCGGCAGTCGGCAGACGCCCGTCCAGCAGCAGGCGCGAAGTTTCTTCAAAACTACTGTGTTCAGCCAGTTCTTCGATCGGATAACCACGATAGAAAAGTATGCCATTCTCGCCGTCAATATCAGAAATATTGGACTGGGTTGCAGGCACCCCGGCCAGACCGGGCAGATATTCATTCATGGCAGACTCCGTGTTCGGGTAGTGAAGGCGTAAGGATAGCAAACTTCGGGGCCGACGTGAGCGCCAGAATCCATTTTACGCCCATAAAAAAACGCGGTAAAAACCGCGTTTTTTATAAACTGCCGATGCAAGCCGCTATACGGAAAAAGAGGAACCGCAACCGCAGGTGGTCGTCGCATTGGGGTTGTTGATAACGAATTGGGAACCTTCCAGACTTTCCTTGTAGTCGACTTCGGCGCCGCTCAGATACTGAAAACTCATGGGGTCAATCAGTAATTTCACGCCGCAGTTTTCCACTTCGGTATCGCCGTCCTGAATATTTTCATCAAAGCTGAACCCGTACTGAAAACCGGAACAACCGCCGCCGGAAATAAACACGCGCAACATCAGCTTGTCGTTGCCTTCTTCGGCGATCAGGGTTTTCACCTTGTTGGCGGCAGCTTCGGTAAATACCACCGGGCTCTCACTGTCACTCGCTGCTGTCATTTCATACTTCTCCAAATAGCAAAATCAGATCAATTTTACACCCGCAAAGGGAATAAGTCAGTGTCGATTATGCTATACCCGAGTAATTTTATCAAGATTTATTGGCGGTTTTTTCTTCAGCCGGTGCTTTCTCAGTTTGCTTTGAGCCGCCGCTGTTCAGCGGCACCACTGATTTATCGAGCTTGTGCACCAGATTGCCATTGACCTCCGCGCCCATGGCCATTTCGATCAGGCTGTAATAGACATTGCCGTTAATGCGGGCTTCAGCCGCCAGCTCGATATGGGCCAGCGCATAGACATCGCCAATCACCTTGCCGTTGATGACCACGTTCGGCACCTTGACCTCACCTTCGATGGTACCGCGCTCACTCAGGGTCAGGAGAGAATCATTGCCCTGCTCCGCAATCACGCTGCCCTTGACGATGCCGTCCACATGCAGACCGCCACTGAAAATCACATCACCGTGAATCTCGGTGTTCTGGCCGATGAGTGAATCAATTTGCGCCGTCTGTTTCGGCTTCTTTTTCATTCCCAACATGGTTTTCTATCTCCTGCCCGCTCCAGTTTATGGTCTTCTCGATGCTGTTTCGTTTCCGGCTGCGTGGAATAATTTTCACGTGCACACGGAAAGGGGTGAACCCCTCGGGTAATTTAAGACTACCTTCAAGTTTCTGAAAATACTTGAATCGGTAGCTCAGTTCGTTGACCGGCTTCTCGCTTAGCTGTTTCAGGCTCAATGTCTGTGGCTGATTGCGCATCATGCCATCGATACTCAGCTGAACCCGGCCGGTGGCCAGACGATCATTCTTTAACACCTGGGTTAATACTATCTTATAGCGGTAGCTGCGGGACTTTCCATTAGCTTCAATTTTAAAACGCTGCAAATGCAGACCGCTGGAAGCGTCCTGTGGGGAAACAATGCCGCGATAAAAAGCCAGTTCCTCCTTTAGCTCCAGAATTTCACCCTGCAACACCTTGAGCGTGGTATCCAGCTCATCGTAGGCCTGACGTTCAATTTGCGCGGCCCGCTCCAGCAGGGCTTTCTGTTCGCGCAGGCGATCGACCTCCTGTTCCAGATCATCGTTAATGGCTAACAGGGTTTCCCGCTCCTCGGCGTATTCCGCGCTGTTATAGCCGGCCAGATAACGACCATAATTGAACAGGGTCCAGCCGCCGACGATCAGGGCGACGATCCCCAGTCCCAGTAAAAAACGAACCAGCCAGGGGCGATGTGGTTTTACGACAAGATTCATAAACGGCTAAGAAAAATCCACTTCCGGTAAAACAACATAGTCATGCGAAACCTCATGCTCACGGTATCAGGGGAATGCCCTGCAAACCCGCGTCTTCAGCGAACCCAAACAGAATATTCATATTATGCACCGCCTGACCGGCCGCGCCTTTGACCAGATTATCAATTACCGATAACACCACCACCGTATTTCCATCCTGAGGACGATGAATCGCAATCCGGCAGGTATTCGCGCCGCGCACGCTGCGGGTTTCAGGATGGGAGCCGGCGGGCAGCACATCCACGAACGGTTCATTGGCATAACGTGTTTCAAACAGGGCCTGCAAATCCTCCGAGGTGGATTTTAAGCTCGCATAACAGGTTGCGTGGATCCCGCGAATCATGGGGGTTAAATGCGGCACGAAGGTCAGACCAACCGTATCACTCGTCGCCTTTTGCAAACCCTGACGGATCTCCGGCAAATGCCGGTGTCCCGGTACGGCATAGGCTTTAAAACTTTCACTGGCCTCGCCGAGCAGGGTTCCCACGCTGGCCTTGCGTCCGGCGCCGCTGACCCCGGATTTGGCGTCGGCAATCAGATTGGTGGTTTCCACCAGTCCGTTTTCAATTAATGGCAACAGCGCCAGTTGCACCGCAGTGGGATAACAACCGGGATTGGCCACCAACCGGGCGGACTGTATCGCTTCACGATTGACTTCGGGCAGGCCGTAAACCGCTTCGGCAACCCGATCGGGACAGGCGTGTTCCATGCCGTACCAGCGCGTCCACTCCTGCACATCTTTAATCCTGAAGTCCGCCGCCAGATCGATGACCTTGACTCCGGCATCCAGCAGTTCCGCCGCCATGGTCATGGCGATGCCATTGGGCGTGGCGAAGAAGACCGCGTCACAGGCTTTGAGCACGGCCATATCCGGCGCGCTGAAACACAGATCCACATGCCCGCGCAGATTGGGAAACATATCCGCTACCGCTAGTCCTTCTTCGGAACGAGAGGTGATAACGTCAAGTTTTACTTCCGGATGGGCGGCCAGTAACCGCAATAATTCTACGCCGGTGTAACCGGTGCCGCCAACAATGCCTGCTTTAATCATGATATTTAAAATGAACCCGCTTCGAGAAAAAACCGCTACGGCGCAAGCCGTCGCCATCATCTGCTTCAGAACGGCTAATGATAGTTGCAAGTTATAGAAATATAAAGATAAATCTCTTTGCAGGGCAAATAAAAACCGCGCCGCTGATTTCTCAACGGCGCGGTCAGGTCTGTTTAACAAATAACAGACAAATGTAATGG
>WFVC01000047.1 GCA_015491815.1 Gammaproteobacteria bacterium
ACCGAGGGTTTCACGCACATTGTGATCGGTGATGAGCACGCCGATGTTCCGTTCAGTCAAATGTTTGATAATGCTCTGAATATCCAGCACGGAAATGGGATCGACGCCGGCAAAAGGTTCATCGAGAAGAATGAAACGCGGTTCGGTGGCCAGCGCCCGGGCGATTTCCACCCGCCGCCGTTCACCGCCGGAGAGGCTGACGCCGATATTGTGACGAATATGGGTGATATGCAGTTCTTCCAGTAATTCCTCCAGCTTTTGTTCCTGCTGAAAACGGCTCAGTTCCGCGCGGGTTTGCAGAATGGCGAGAATATTATCGGCGACCGAGAGTTTGCGAAAAATCGAGGCTTCCTGCGGCAGGTAGCCGATGCCGTTGCGGGCGCGCAGGTGCAGGGGCAGGGGAGTAATGTCCTTGCCATCGAGATGAATGCTGCCTTTGTCAGCGGCGACCAGACCGACGATCATATAGAACGAGGTGGTTTTGCCGGCGCCGTTCGGACCCAGCAGGCCGACCACTTCCCCGCTTTTGATATCGAGGGAAACATCCTGCACTACGTCACGGCCCTTGTAGCGCTTGGCCAGATGTCGGGCGCTGAGTTCACTGGTCGATATAGATGAAGGCTGATTCACGGTGTGGTCGCTTCCGGTTGTTCTTCTACGGCTGTTTTGTCAGCCGGGGATGGCTTGTCCACGGATTTTTCAGCGGGTTTTTCCGCAGCGGCTTTTTTGGGAATAATAATTGCGCGAATGCGACCGGCTTCCTTGCCCTGTGAATTGGCTGAGACCCGGCTGTTGCGGGTGTCGTATTCGATATGTTCACCGGAGAAACGGTTGGCGCCCTGCCAGACTTCGGCTTCTTTCATCAGGAACAGTCGATCGGTGCTGGCGAAATATTCCATTCGCTTTGCCCGTGAGTAAACGATTTCGGTGCTGTTGTCGGGGAGCTGCTGTAATTTGGCCGGTTCACCGATGATAATCAGCTTGTCCAGTTCGCCATCCACTACATAAATATAAACTTCGTCAGCATCGATTTTCAGACTGCCCTGAGTCATGCGCACATTGCCAATGTAATGGCTGTAGCCTTTGGCTTCTTCGGCGACCATGCGGTCGGCGTTGATATGGATGGGTTGTTCCCGATCCGCAGTCAGCGCGAACAGCGGCGAGGCCGGCGTCATGAGCATCCATGCGCATAACAGCAGGGTGATTAATTTACGGATGTAATACGTCATAGCGTCCTCGCGTATCCGCCAGCAGTTCCAGTCGCCCCAGACGCAGGTCGGCATGCATGCCGATGGCGGTGGTTTCGTGATAGCCCCGGATCAGTTTGACCGGGGCATCGGTTTCAGCATAATCCTGCCGGGTATAGATACGCAAATCCCGGGTGAGTAACTGCATGCTGTCATTGACGCCATTGGTCTGGGTGATGTCGACCGAGCCGTTCAGATGTATCCGCTGACCGTCATCATAAACAATGCCTTCATCGGCAACCATGATCCAGGGGGGCTGCGCTTCACTGAACATTTTAACCACAGGCGCGGCCAGTTGCAGGGTGTCATCATCAGGGTAGTGATCCAGTCGTCGCGCAAACAGACGATAATGTAAACTGCCATCGGCATTGAAAACGGTGGTTTTAAGGTTTTCGACAAAATAATCGGGTTCGTGGCGTAAGGCGGTTTTTTCCGCAACGTTTTTCTGTTCAATGGCGTTCAGCAGCCAGTTGGCGAAGGCGGTAAGCATGACCACGAACAGCAGGGTAAGAAAATAATGCAGACGGCTCATGTCAGAAAATACTGAACCTGGGTGTCCAGCGTATTCTGCGCTTCCATGATCAAATCGCAGACATCCCGCGCCGCGCCGCGCCCGCCGTTATGCGGGGTTTGCCAGTGGGCGTGCTGTTTGGCGATGGGATGGGCGTCCTGCACGGCAATGGCCAGCCCCGCGCGTTTGAGTACGGGCAGATCCACTACATCGTCACCGACATAGGCGGTCTGCTCAAAATCCAGTCCCAGCTTTTTCACTAATTCTTCAAAGGCGGGCAGCTTTTCCAGCTTGCCCTGATAGACATGCTGAATGTCGAGGTTGTGCATGCGATGTTCAACCACGTGGGAGCTGCGCGCGGTGATAATGCCGATTTCCACCCCGGAACGCTGCAGCATTTTCATGCCCAGTCCGTCGCGCGCATTGAAGGCTTTGTATTCCTGTCCGTCGTCACCGACGAACAGGCTGCCGTCGGTGAGCACGCCATCGACGTCAAAAACCACCAGTTTGATTTGTTTAGCTTTTTCGAGAATGTCTTTCATGAGTTTAGTTACGAGTTACGAGGGACGAGTGGAGAGGATCAGACATTGGGCTTTTTGTCCCTTGTCCCTCGTAACTCGTCCCTATGTTAGTTATACCACGCCCGCCTTCAGCAGATCATGCATGTTCAATGCGCCAATCAGCCGTCCTTCGGTATCAACCACCGGCAGGGCGTTGATGCGTTTGCTGTCCATCAGTTGCAGGGCTTCTGCGGCCAGTTGATCTTTTTCAATCGTCGTGAAGTTGCGGATCATGGCCTCGCTGATTTTCATCGCCTGCACGTCGATTTTACCGTGATCCAGCAAGCGGCGCAGATCGCCGTCGGTAAAGATACCGCACAGGCGATCATCATCGTCGACAACGGTGGTCATGCCCAGACCTTTTTGTGACATTTCCATCAGGGCATCAGCAAGGTGAGCCTGTTGATTAATTTTCGGCAACGCCTCGTCGCGGTGCATCAGATCGCCGACATGCAGCAGCAGGCGTTTCCCCAGACGGCCGCCGGGGTGGGACAGCGCGAAGTCGTCAGCGGTAAAGCCCCGTGATTCAAGCAGGGAAATCGCCAGCGCATCGCCCATCACCAGGGTGGCGGTGGTGCTGGCGGTGGGAGCCAGTCCCAGCGGGCAGGCCTCGCGCTCGACGCTGACATCCAGATGCACGTCAGCTTCGTTCGCCAGTCGGGAACCGGGGTTGCCGGTCAGGGCAATCAGGGGCGCGCCGAGTCGCTTGATCAGGGGCACAATGGTGAGAATTTCGTCGGTGCCGCCGGAGTTGGAAAGCGCCAGCACCACGTCCTGCGCGGTGATCATGCCGAGATCGCCGTGACTGGCTTCACCGGGGTGAACGAAAAAAGCCGGTGAGCCGGTGCTGGCCAGCGTTGCGGCGATCTTGCCGCCGATATGGCCGGATTTACCCATGCCGGTGACCACAATCCGACCCCGGCAGTTGAGCATGTATTCGCAGGCGCGAACGAATTGTTCGTCGATGCGGGCTTTTAAAGCCTGAATAGCGGCGGTCTCCGTATCAATGACGGCCCGCCCCATTTCGATAATTTTGGCCTGCTCCATTACGCGGCGCCGTTATTTGGCCGGGAAGCCCAGCGCCGCGAGTTTGTCGAGGATGGCCTCTTCGGGCAGAGCCGCACCGCGTATGCTGACGTGACCGTTTTCGATGTTCACTTCAACCTCGTCGACGCCCTGCAGTGGTTTCAGGCCTTCCTGAATCGCGCTGGCGCAGCCGCCGCATTTTACATTTTCCACATCACATTCCATTTGTTCACTCATGCTTGTTTACCTTATGTCAAAATCTAAATTAAGGAAGCTCTGATTAATTCCGTTCGTGGTGAGCCTGTCGAACCATGAACGCTAAGCATTGTAAAATCATAATGTTATATGGTTCACCC
>WFVC01000048.1 GCA_015491815.1 Gammaproteobacteria bacterium
GAATATTACGTAAATATTTTTCTAGATATTGAGCCATATGGTGTGAGTTTTCATACCGGCAAAAGCAGACAAAAAACAGTTTTTTACTCTGCGTCTCCGCGCCTTTGCGTACTCCGCGTTATTTTCCAGTCCCATGCCATCTACCCCTGTACGCCCTGCCACATAAACCGCTAAAATCCCTCCTTTTATCAACCAGAAGAAACCATCACTATGCGCGTCTCCCGATTCCTGCTCGCCACCCAGAAAGAAGTTCCCGCCGATGCCGAGATCATCAGCCACCAGTTGATGCTGCGCGCCGGCATGATTCGCAAACTCGCCGCCGGCCTGTACACCTGGCTGCCGCTGGGACTGCGGGTCTTGCGCAAAGTGGAAGCCATCGTGCGCGAAGAAATGGATCGCGCCGGGGCGCAGGAACTATTAATGCCGGCGGTGCAGCCCGCCGAACTGTGGCAGGAATCCTGTCGCTGGGAACAATACGGTCCCGAGCTGTTGCGTATGCAGGATCGGCACGGGCGTGACTTCTGCCTCGGCCCCACCCATGAGGAAATCATTACCGATCTGGCTCGCAAGCAGTTGCGCAGCTATAAACAGCTGCCGAGTAATTTCTATCAGATCCAGACCAAGTTCCGCGATGAAGTGCGTCCACGCTTCGGGGTCATGCGCGCGCGCGAATTCATTATGAAAGACGCCTATTCCTTCCATCTGGATAAAGCCTCACTGGATGAAACCTACCAGCTTATGCATCAAACTTACTGCCGCATTTTCGATCGGCTGGGGCTGGATTATCGGCCGGTGCGCGCCGACTCCGGCGCCATTGGCGGCAGTCTCTCGCATGAATTTCATGTGCTGGCCGAGTCCGGTGAAGACGCCATCGCCTTCAGTGACCAGAGCGATTACGCCGCCAACACCGAGCTGGCGGAAGCCCTGCCCCCGACGGAAACGCGCCCGGCGGCCAGTGAAGAAATGAGCACTGTCGCCACGCCTGATCAGCACAGCATTGAAGACGTCAGCCGGCAGCTTGGCGTCAGCGCCGAACAATGTTTGAAAACCCTGATCGTCAATGGCGAAGATGATCAACTGATCGCTCTGGTGCTGCGCGGCGATCATGAACTCAATCCCGTCAAGGCGGAAAAAATTCCAGCCGTCGCCCGTCCCCTGAGTTTTGCCGATGAAGACCGCATTAAAAAGACCATCGGCTGCGCGCCCGGATCGATTGGCCCCGTCGGCCTGTCTATTCCTGTTTACGTGGATCGCAGCGCCGCCATCACAGCCGACTTTGTCTGCGGCGCCAACACCGATGGCCGGCATCTCAAAGGCGTCAACTGGGAACGCGATCTGCCCGAAGCCGAGATCGTCGATATTCGCACCGTGGTCGAAGGCGATCCCAGTCCCGACGGCAAGGGCGTGCTGACCATTAAACGCGGCATCGAAGTCGGCCATATTTTCCAGCTCGGCACAAAATACAGCGAAGCGCTCAAAGCCAGCGTACTGGATGAAAACGGCAAGGCCGTGACCATGAGCATGGGCTGTTACGGCATCGGCGTCTCGCGCGTGGTCGCCGCAGCGATTGAACAGAACCACGACGACAACGGCATTATCTGGCCCGAAGCCCTCGCACCGTTTCAGATCGCCCTGTTGCCCATGAACATGCACAAATCCGAACGCGTGCGTGAAGCCGTCGAAAAACTCTACGATGAATTACAAAACGCCGGATTTGATGTGCTCCTCGATGATCGCAAAGAACGTCCCGGGGTCATGTTCGCCGATATGGAACTGATCGGCATTCCACATCGAATCGTGGTCGGCGAAAAAGGACTGGATAAGGGGGTACTGGAATACAAGGGTCGAAAAAATAGTGAAAAACAGGAATTGCCTGCCGAAACTATTATCGAATTTATGAATGCAAAAACCACAACCAAAACAGGTGTATAGTCGCGTTAACTTTCAGTGCCGCTGATAAAGCTTCCTTATTTCCGGTCGATAAATAACAGAGAAGCCCTGGACAGCAGCATGATCTCAACAAATAGAATAAAAAAATATCGGCACGCGCCCTATATCGAACCCACTATCCGCCTGATTGTCGGCATAATAATTACCACACTCGTAGTCCTGCTTTATATCAATGAGGACCATCAAACTTTATGGCTTGGGGCCATGTTGTTTGTCAGTCTTAATCTGTTTCAGTCCGCCATTAGCAAATGGTGCCTGATGGAAAAGATATTAAAAAAACTTGGTTTTCGAAGTGAAATCGATGAAATTCGAAAACTGGGTGACGAGGCGCGAAAAACTGCTGCCGAACACATGAGCTATACCGCCACGCTTAGTTTACTAAATGAAGCTGTCATCGAACTTTCTGAAGACGGGATATTACTTAGCGCCTCTGATGGCTGGGGAAACTTGTTGGGAGATGACACCGACTATACCTCCACCATTGGCAAACCCCTTAGCACTTTTCTGAATGTGAATGATATTCATCGCATAACAGAAATGCTTACCAACATCAGTGGCGCCGACCTTAGTGTCCATACTATCCGTTTTCGTCTTGCCGATTTTAACCAGACCGAAAAATGGGTCGGTGGAAAATTCATGCTGGCCTGGCCAAAGCCCGGTGAAAACAGTCTACGCATTAAAGGTGTCCTGCAGGACATCACAGAGGCCTATCATCAGGAAGAACGCATCAAACATCTTGCCCTACATGATGCGCTTACCGGTCTTCCTAATCGTCTGCTACTTGAAGATCACATGCAACTGGCTCTGGCGCATGCCAAACGTTACGGCTCCCGGGCAGGAATTCTATTTATTGATGTCGATAACTTCAAACAAATTAATGATACATATGGACACAGGACAGGCGACAATTTACTAATAAGCATTAGTAAAATAATGAAGGAACATATCCGTAGTGACGACACTCTGGCGCGCTGGGGCGGTGATGAATTTGTTATTTTACTGCCAGATTTAAAACAAAAAGACGATATCGAGCAGGTCGCCAAAAAACTGTTTCATGAGATAAACCAGAGGCTTCACACCCATAGTACGCATAATATCACCACCGTCAGTATTGGCGCAGCCCTTTACCCTGACGATGCCAATACAACAGAAAGTTTACTGGTTCAGGCTGACAAAGCACTTTATCACGCCAAAGCCCAGGGAAGGAATAACATCCAGATCTTCAGCGCCATGAGTAAGCTCGATGCAGGCTTCAATGATTTTGATATAACCAAACAATTAAGTGCCGCCATCAAGGAAAATAGAATCCAGGTTCATTATCAACTCATCGTTGACGCCATATCGCAACAACCCACAGGCTTTGAGGCGCTTGCTCGTTGGCATGATAAAAATCATGGCTGGATCAGCCCTGGAATATTTATTCCCATTGCGGAAAATCACGGTTTTATTCGGCAACTCAGTCAGCAAGTCATGGAACAGGCCTTCACTGATTTTAAAGAACTTTCTGCCGCATATCCCGGCATATGCATGTCCATCAACCTGTCAAATCGACAATTAATGGCGACAGGATTCCAGCAACAATTGCTGGCGCTATTAAACAGCAATAACATCAAGCCGGAAAATATCAAACTTGAAGTCACTGAAAGCCTTATGCTTGATGGCGCGAATATGGCAAAGGAAGTGCTCGATGAGCTCTGGAATGCAGGCTTCACCATTTCAATCGATGATTTTGGCACCGGCTATTCATCACTATCCTATTTGCACCAATTTCCTTCCCATGAGTTAAAAATCGACATGTCTTTTGTAAAGCGATTCAAAACCAGAGATGGGAAAATTTTACTCGAAACCATTACAAATATGGGCAAGGCGCTGGGTCTATCCATCGTTGCCGAGGGTATAGAAACATCAGAATGCGCCGAGCTTCTTAAACAATTAGGCGTAGATCGACTACAGGGTTATTATTTCAGTAAACCATTACCCCTGAATGATTGTCTTGATCTATTACAGGATCATCACGCACACAGATATGTGGGATAACGTCTTTAACGATAACCAAGGCACTTCCATTTCTATCTATGGGGATTTCATCTTTAAGCAATAGTTGTAATAATGTCGCCATGAAAAGACTTCTATTACTTATCACCCTGCTGCCTCTGCTATTGCCATGGGCGCAAGCTAACGCCGTATCAGATCCAGAACCCGACGCCGAACTTCGCCAACTGTTAATTAATGCTATTAATGACAGCGACAGTTTCGACGATCGTTTCGAAGCCGAGGTCTGGCTGGTGGACATGTCGGCGCGGCTGGCGTCACGCGTGGATGATCCCGAAAAGCGCATTTCCATGCTCAAACAAATTCATTATGAGGCCACTCGCGCCAGACTTTTTCCTGAACTGGTGCTGGCGGTAATCGACGTCGAAAGTAATTTTAATCGCTATGCCATCTCCCGCGCCGGGGCCATGGGTCTGATGCAAATCATGCCCTTCTGGCTGGATGAAATCGGTAAACCCGGCGACAACCTGTTTGATCTAAAAACCAATCTGCGCATGGGCTGCACTATTCTTCGTTATTATCTGGATAAGGAAAAAGGCGATCTGACTCGCGCGCTGGCGCGTTATAACGGCAGCCTCGGTAGCCATCGCTATACAAAAAAAGTTTATTATGCGCTCGACAATCGCTGGCGCAAACGCTAGTCTTAAAAAAAGGGAACAATAAAGAAATAAAAACATGGGCGATAGCGGCGACTACAGTAAACTCATCGAAGACGTTGAAGCCGCGATTGAACATGATAAACTTATTCTCCCCTCCGCTCCCGATACACTTGTTCGCGTTCGTCAGCTACTCGATAATCCTCACGCCACGACCGAGCAACTGGCCAGTTTAATCGCCACCGATACCGCGCTGGCTGCGCGTATTCTGAAAGTCGCTAACAGTGTCATCTACAAAACCCAAAATGGGATCGATAATCTGCAACAGGCTATCTCCCGCCTCGGCCTGAAACTCATTCAAACGCTGGTCACCAGCCACGCCATGATGCAGTTATTTGCGCAAAACAATGCTTCCGCCAATAACCCGGTCAGCCGACTGTTAAATGATGTGCAGACTCGCAGCATCGAGGTGGCCCGGCTCAGTTATGCAATTGCCCGGCATCACAAAACACTGTCCGCCGATGATGCCCTGTTGGCCGGCCTTGTCCATGATATTGGCTACCTGCCTTTACTTCAGGTTCTCGGCAAATCACAGCGGTTAAATAAAACGGACAAAAATATTTCCCGGTTTTTAAAAAACAGTCATCCACAGATGGGCGCAAAAATTCTATCCCGCTGGAAATTTCCGAACAATTTTATTGACGTCGCCGAGCAACACGAACAGCTTACGCGCAAAGGCTGCGGTGTTGCTGATCTGGTCGACACCGTGATTGTCGCTAACCTGTTGTTATATGAAATCAAGCATCCGCAAAAAGATATATCAACGGTTAAAGCGAAAGTCTCCGCCTTTGTTCGTCTTGGTCTGGCTATGAACTGTTCCATCTCTGATTTCGAAGAACATATCGAAACCGCCACGCAATTGCTGCCGGCCTGAATCAGGCAATGGAAAAACCGGCAGGCTCCAGTAAATCATTTAACTGACAGGACACCTCTTCAACCTGCGCCGCAGGCGGCCCCTGCTTTAACCATTCGCACAAACGCGTCACCGCATACTCTTCACCACACACCAGCACTTCGACACTACCATCGCTGCGATTACGGGCGAACCCGGTCAGACCTGACTTCTTTGCCTGCTCCTGCGTCGCGGCGCGAAAAAATACGCCCTGCACGCGTCCTTCGACTATACAATGCATACAAATATTCACAGTATTACTTTTGCCTTTTCACCTGAGCGAATGAGTTTGCCCTGAGTATTGAACTCGACTTCCAGAAAATAAGCCGTTGCATCATCTTCAGGTTCCAGCCCCAGCATGGAAATCGTTCCCGGAAAAATTCGATCAGCAATTTTAACCTTAACCGCCTGCCCGGGCCTGAACTTTTTAAGTTCCTGACTCTCCAGCAATACCCGGACTTTCATGGTCTCGCTGCTGACCAGAACCAGTAATACCTGCGGCATCAGCGTCGGGCTGACCACCTGCCCTTTTTCAGCCTGACGTTTGAGCACCAGCGCATCAAACGGCGCAGTCAGGCGACTGTATTCCCTGTTTAGTTGCGCCGTTGACAACTCTGACTGCGTTAACCGGTAATCAGCTTCAGCGCTAACCGCATCGATTTTCGCCAGCTCCAGTTCATGATCAGAAAGCAGGGTGCGATCATACAGTTCTTCCGCGCGTTTCAACTCTGCCTGTGTCTCATTTCGCAACACCTCAAGCTTTTTGATTTTTGCCTGCAACCCAAAAATTTTATTATCGAACGGACGTTGATCAAGCCTGAGCAACAGCTCACCCTGTTTAACCCGTTGACCGGGACTGACCCGAACCTGTTCAATCACTCCGGCAACCGGCGTGCTCAGAGCGACTTCTCCGGCCCAGCTTGTGGTTCCCGATAATTCCTGTGCAAGCAGCATATTCACCGGCAAGAATATGAATGCCAGAAGAAGACAGCTCCTTGCTGTAAATCGCCTTTGCGTGATCATTATTTTTCATCCACCGTCGTTAAGGTGTCCCCTGTCAGCACCTGAAGTTGTTCCCAGACCAGAGCGATATTGAAATCCGTCACCATCACATCGCGTTCCGCTTCGGTGATGCGCACCATCGCATCCCCCAGATCGGTGGTCATTTCCATATCGTACAAAGCCCGACTGCGATCAAGATAGAGTTCACGGTATTCCGATTGCACCTGCATCTGTTTGCGCTGAATATGCAGATTCTCAAGTTGCAGCCACAGCTCCAGTATTTCCTGTTTTATCTGTTCCGAACGATCCTCCAACGCAGCCTGCAGACGATAGAGTTTTGCCCGCTGCTGCGCGGCGGCGGCGTCGACGCGCTCACCACTGAGCAGGGGAACTTCCAGCTTCAATTCCACCCGCCAGCGATCATAACCGGCCCGCGCGCGCGAATAGGCATTGGCTTCCGCGCCGCCAATTAATACCGGCCTTGTCTCCGCCTGAACTTCAGATAACTTTTCCCGCACCGATTCAATTTCAGCGCGCAAGGCCTGTAAACTGTTATTGTTCAACATCGCCTGCGCCTGAATTTTTTCCAGTTCCGGGATCGGTTTTTCAAGCTGCGGGAGTTTGCCCGGACGGGCAACGGTTGCCGGCAACTCGCCCGGTCGATCCATCGCATAGGCCAGTCGCGCGCGGGTAATACGCTGCTGGTTCTGCGCGGCAAGTTGCAAACTGCGAACCCGGCGGTATTCCGCCTCTTTCTCCAGCAGGTCAATTTCCGATAACTGTCCCAGCGCATGGCGTTCGCGCAATTTCTCCAGCGCCACAAACACCACCGCCATATCCTCGTTATAACGAACAAACTCGAAATCAGCCAGCACCACATCGAAATAGCGGCGCATGATTTCCAGCCGCTGTTGCCGCCGGCTTTCGAGAAAATCATATTTGCGGCTTTGCACTAAAATTTCCGCTGATTTCTCCCGTGAAGAGGAACGACCGAAATCATACAGGGTTTTATCCAGACTTAATCCGAGGCGGTGATCTTCGCGGATATTCGCGTTTTCATAATTGATCAGTGGATCGGAATAACGCAGTCGCGCTTCTAACTGAAGCCGGGTATCATTTTCGGCATCGGCGATGCGCGCCTGCGCCTGCGCCTGCTGTAACAGGGACTCGCTTCGTTGCAGGCGGGGATGCATCTGCTGCGCCCGGGACAGGGCATATTCCAGCGTCAGGGGTTCCGGTAAGGACTCAGCACAGACAGGGCGACCAAGCAACAGCGTCAAGCCCGCAAGCAAACACCAACCTGCAGTCCGGAAATGTGTATCATCCTGCATGGTGGATTTCATTACCTGTTTTGTTTTTCTTTGCGCCGAATTTTTTTGTAACGCACAAAGGACTGCTTTTTATAAACGCCCTCCGCCACATACTGTCCCATCCACATGAATTCATCAACCCCGGCCGTACGACCAGTATGCCGATAAACCGGTTTGCCCTCAAGATCATAAAATACGATCACCGGCGTCGCCCGCACCCGATTTTCGCGAAAGGCAAAATCTTTCTGACGCATCTGTTTGCCCTGCAGGTTGGTAATTTCCACGTCACCTTCAATATCAACGGTAAACAATAGAAAGTTTTTTCTGAAATATTCCTGCACCTCGGGCTGGTTGAGCACATTGGTTTTCATGTAATGGCAAAAAGGACATTCATCCATCTCAAAAAAAATCATGATCCCTTTTTTGCCCTGTTCGCGCGCCGTCTTTAATTCTTCCGCAAAGTCCCCCCAGGTCTCATTAAAGAAATGACTGGCCGGATCCCGGGGCGCAACATTACTCTCGGCAAACGCACTCCCCGGCAACAGGAAAGAAAAGAACAACATTAAAAAACTGATATAGCATCTCATATTGACGGCTCATTTTTTTTAGTTTTCGCATGCGAACCATCCGCCGCATGCGAAAGATAAAGCGCCAGTCCAATAAAGGCGATACCGATAGCCAGATATAACAGCTCCAGACTGGAATCGAATTGCATACTGATCGCATGCTCAAAAAACTTGACCACCAGAATCATGAGCACGACTTTACTCAGGCGCGCCTTGAGATCATCCAGGCTGTGAATGACCAGAACTTTTGACGCTCGTTCTTCACCTTCCGCCTCATCAATCTTGCTGATAAATAATTCATACAGGCCAAGCGAGAAAATCAGCAAAACAGTCGCCAGCAAATACCCGTCAATAATTTCCACCACATGGGTCACAGTCTGCGCCCTGAACGCCGAACGCGCCTCACCCGCAAGCTCGGGAGAAAGATATTCGCCAAGATGCGACAACATATAATACGCATCCACCGTCGCCAGAAAAAACATGGCGATAGAAGCCAGCAGACTGGCAATCACGGCAAAAATCACAATCATGCGACTGCGCCAGAGCAGTGATTCAAATACACGTTCAAGCATATTGTTCTGGTAACTCAATTTGTTCTCCAACTATTCATCATAGAGTGAAGGCAGGGAAATTCCCGCCAGTTGTTTTTCAAGATCATGCAAGCCATTCAGCGCTCTGTTCAGGTTGACGTTCCAGCTATCAAGTTTACTCCACGCGCCATCTGTTTCCGGCGCACTAAATCCGAGTTTACGGTATAGATCAAGCAGGGAGAATTGAGCAAACTCATCCGCCAGCCGCCATATATTTTTTGACGCTTTATGCACAAAACCTGAAACACGCAATTTTTCCAGCAGGGAGACCAATTTAATCTCCCCCCAGTTTTCTTTCTGTTTCAATGTCGCCAGTGTCAGACCCGCCCCCTTCTGCTGCCGATCATTTTGCCATAAATAACCCAGTAACCTGAACGCCTGCAACATTTCCGTCCCCGTTGCCTGCGCCTTTGCCGAAGGTTGCCAGGTTTCCAGACTGTAGGTGATTTCCGCGCCCAGCAACACAATCAGCCAGGAAACATAGATCCAGACAAGCAGCAATGGAATCGCCGCCAGTGCGCCATAGAGAATGGCATAGGTTGGAAACCAGGCAATATACAGGGCAAACAGGTATTTAGCGATTTCAAACAGAATCGCCGCCAGCCCACCGCCAGTAAAAGCATGTCGCCACAATACCGGGATGTTGGGGATCCAGTGATACATAAAGGCCAGCAATGCGCCGGTGGCCAGCATGGGTAACAAGGCCAGAATCGTGGTTCGCAGACCAAAACTGTCCATAGTTTCCGAAACATAGGGCAGAGCCATCACAAAGGTCGTGGTCGCCAGACTGGCCGCGAGAATCAGCGGGCCGATGAGCAGAAAAAACAGGAGTATAATCAAACGTATCAGACTACGCCGGGTTCGTTTAACCCGCCAGATGCGGTTAAACGTCACGTCAATCGTATTGAGTAGAAGAATGGCGGTGACAAACAGCCCCGCACTGCCGATGCCGCTGAGTCCGGCGGTCTTGTGCACAAACCCCAGCAGGTAGCCCTGCACATCTTCCCCCACCGTCGGCACAAAAATATCCAGCACAAATTCTTCAACGTTTGTCAGTAAATCGGAAAATACCGGTAAGGCGCTGAACAGGGAAAAAGCCACCGACAGCAATGGCACCAGCGCCAGCAAGGAGGTAAAGGTGAGAGAGCCGGCAACCTGAGTGATGTCGTTGCGACGGCACTGGCCAAGAACATGCCAGCAGAAACTGAAAAAACGGCGAGCCCGGATAACCAATCGTTTAACGCCGGCTCGCGCCGCCAGAGTTTTTTTCAACAGCCTGTTAATGTTCATATCCATTAAAAAAGGGCCCGTTGCGGGCCCTTATCATTACAGCATTGATTGCGCTTAAATCACTGTGCAAGATATGCCGTATCAGAATCTTCGACCACACCCAGACTCCAGCTACCGCGAGATTTTGCATGAGCGACGGCGGCATCGACATCAGCAGCGGAAGGCGCGCTGTCAATATCCAGCACCTGACCGGGATAAATTAAATCAGCGTCCTTGATTTGATCGCTGTTGTTTTTATAAATCAGCGGCCATTCATAAGGGTTGTCATAAACGCTGGGTTTTGCCGAGATGTCCCACAGGTTATCGCCGCGCACGACTTCATATTTCTGCATGCTTCCACCGGCGGCGGCCATCGCCCCCGAGTTATCGCTGGACGCGGCCGCTGTTGTTGCTGTTGTCGCGCCGATTCTCTCCAGCTCACTGTATTTCTGTTTAACCGCATTTTCAGCCTGACGACGAGCCTTGTTAGCCAGTTTCACGGCTTCATCATACTTGCCGTCAGCCATGGCTTTTTCGGCCTGTTTGATCAGCTTGCCGGTATCACGCCACTCATATTCTTCAGCTTTAGCCTTGTCATTGGCTTGCTTGGCAGCGGCAATAGCGGCAGCGGCATCATCCTGACCCACTTCTTCAGTTGTGCTCGCACAACCAACGGCAAGCCCGATTGTCAAGACCAGCAACACAGCCAGTTTCAGCGAGTGGAATATCTTCATGTTATCGACTCCGATTTTAGAGATTATTTAAAAAATATAGTGTACTTAAAACTTTGAATTTAAAACCTAAATCTTTTTAGTTCCAAACCCCATCATGCCCGGCTAAATCAATTAAAAATAATGCCTTAATCTATTAGCGGTCTGTGAAAATAAAATATTAGCAGAATTTAAAGAAAGTTTACTCATTCCTTGCATAAACGCAAGTATTTCAAGCAATTTTTGCCTATTCGTTCTGCTTTTTCTGCAAGGCGTTCTGCCGGGCCAGCATCGCCTGTTGCTTTGCTTTCAAAGCGGAGTTACGCGCAGAAATATAATCGCCTTCCTCCAGCTGCTCGCTGGCCTGCTGCAACAGTTGCTCGGCCTGTTCCAGCATCGCTGGCGCATGAATTTTAGCCCCGGCATCCTGCGCGGCCTTAATAGTCTGGCGGGCATTGCTCATTTCCTGTACAGGC
This sequence comes from Gammaproteobacteria bacterium, assembly GCA_015491815.1. Taxonomy (GTDB): domain Bacteria; phylum Pseudomonadota; class Gammaproteobacteria; order UBA6429; family Thiohalophilaceae; genus JAADGZ01. Next base: position 11,474 of record WFVC01000048.1, read on the forward strand.
GCCGTCATGGCGGCGCAGCCGCTAATCAGCAACAGAATAAGAAAACTGAAGAAAAATCTGGCGACAGAATCAGTCTGAAGGTGCATACGTCTTGGGATGCGCTCGATGGTGGAGTAGTGGAAAGAAAACTATCACCCGCCCTACAGGCTGTCAAGAAAAGACGTTAGAATAGCCAAATGAATGAAATACTGGTTTTATATTATAGTCGTCACGGCGCAACGGCCGCCATGGCTCAACACATTGCCCGCGGCATCGAAAGCGTCGCCGGTTTTTCCGCGCGCATTCGCACGGTTCCGGAAATCTCCAGTCAGTGCGAAGCCATCGAAGACAGCATTCCTGATTCCGGTCCGCCTTATGCTGCAGCGGATGATTTGCTTGAGTGCGCCGGTCTGGCGCTCGGCAGTCCCACCCGTTTTGGCAATATGGCCTCGGCACTGAAATATTTCATCGACTCAACCAGTCCCCTCTGGTTGCAGGGCGCCCTAATCGGTAAACCCGCCTCGGTGTTCACCTCCACCTCCAGCCTACATGGCGGTCAGGAAACGACCCTGCTTTCCATGATGCTGCCTCTGCTGCACCACGGCATGCTGCTGCTGGGCATTCCCTATACAGAAACCGATCTGCTCAAAACCACCAGCGGCGGCACTCCCTACGGCGCCAGTCATCTGGCCGGCGCGGACAGTCGTCTGCCACTGAGTGAGGAAGAAGTCCGTCTCTGTCAGGCGCAGGGAAAACGACTCGCCAAGATCGCCAAAGCCCAGCTTGACGCCGGCCAGATTAAAACCTGAGTCGCGCACGGATGACGCTTATTCAACTTAGCCGGTTTACCACCCTCGCCGCCTGGTTTGCGCTGTTTGCGCTATTACTGCTGTGGAATATCGTTCTCGCCCCGTCCAGCCATTTCCCGATTGCGCTGGTGCTGGTGGTCATGGTCGGGCCACTGCTGTTTCCCCTGCGCGGCCTGCTGCATGGCAAGCCCTATACCCATGCCTGGGCGAGTTTCCTGATCATGCTCTATTTTGCCCATGGCGTGCAGGAAGCCTGGGTGAACCCGGATGAGCGTCTCTACGCCCTGCTGGAAATTCTGTTCAGCGTGGTGTTTTACCTCGCCGCGATTACCTATGCCAAACTCCGGGGGCGGCAGATGAAACTGGAAAGTGGCGAAAATACGCTCTCAACGCAAAGGCGCTGAGACGCGAAGGACGCAAAGTTATTTATTCTTAAAGAATAAACTGCCCCGCCGCAATGGGTATCTGCTGTAGGTACGGCTTCAGCCGTACTGGTGTTAGCACCAGTGCTGGTACGACTGAAGTCGTACCTACAGTCGTACCTACACGCGGCGAGTGCTCAAACAAACTCGCGCACAAAGGGAATGGTCAGTTTGCGTTGCGCCGCCAGTGAGGCTTCATCCAGTTTATCCAGCAGGGCAAACAGGCTTTTCATGTTGCGCGGCGCGCGTCTGAGCAGGTAGGCGGCCACGTCATCGCTCAACGCCAGCCCGCGCGCCTGCGCGCGCAATTGCAGCGCCGCCTGCTTGTCCTCATCGGCCAGTTCCTGTAACTGAAAGACCAGCCCCCAGCTCAGGCGTGAAGCCAGATCCGGCAACCCCAGCGCCAGACTGGACGGGGCCTGGTCCGCGCTGATCACCAGCCGCGCCGCCTGAGCCTGAATCCGGTTATACAAATGAAACAGGGCAACCTCCCAGTCCTCTTTCCCGGCCACATGCTGAACGTCGTCCACACAAACCAGATCAAACTGATCCATATCTTCAAGCATGGCCGGCATCAGGCCCGGCTCGGCCAGTGGCAGATAGGCCACCCGCCGACCTTCTTCGGCCTTCTCATGGCATAGCGCCTGCAACAGATGCGACTTGCCTGTTCCCGCCGCGCCCCAGAAATACACACTGGTTTCCCGGCTTTCTTTCAGCGCGCCAAGCAAGTGCTGATTTTGCCCCGGATAAAAACTGGCGAAACTGGCGGAATCACGCAGCTGAACCCCCAGAGGAAGCTGTACGTTCATTGCGGCTGACCAAAAAGACTGTGCCAGGCGCGACGGCCCCATTGAAAAACATAGCAACCGCCGCTGATCAGGGTGGACAGCAGCACCAGCCCCATCAGCACCTGCAACAGGATGTCCGGCAGGGAATACAGGGACAGGGACAACAACAGCGCTAATATCAACAATACCTGTAGAACCATATTAATCTTGCTGCTAATGATCGGCTCAATCACCACCTCACCGACCAGCAGGCGGTAGAACAGGCTGCCGCTGACAATAATCACATCACGTAAAATCACCACGACCACCAACCACATGGGGAGCCATGACTGGGTTCCAAGAATCAGATAGGTGGTCACCATCAGCAGCTTATCGCCCATCGGATCCAGCAGCGCGCCGAGGCGGGAGGTCCAGTGAAAACGCCGCGCCAGATAGCCATCCAGCGCATCGGAAAACCCGGCCAGCAAAAAGAGTCCCAGTGAGGCCGTATAATTTTGCGAAAACAGACAGAACGCCAGCGGCGCGACAAGCAGGATTCGCAGAACGCTGATCAAATTCGGAATATGGCGGGCTTGCATGACGCCTTACTGAATCAGCGAATACACCAGATCCGCCCTCACCGGCGTGGCCGTCTGTCCCGCGGCGGACGAGCCTGTCGACGCCGGAGCAGAGAGCGGGGCGCGCGTATTTTTCTCAACCAGCGTGTGTCCCAGCGCCACGGCCTGCGAAACCGCCAGCCGGCCATTACGGCTGTTCAGTTGAAAAATCACGTTGTCCGGAAATACGCTATGCGCCTGCACATGGGTCACCACCGCAAGCCGGGACAGATATTTCAGGGTTTTATTATACGCCGCCAGACTGTTAATGCCGTAGACTCGCACCAGCACGCTGTTGTTCTGCTCATCATTTTCAACCTGGGCAAAACGCTGCGCCAGAATACTCGCGGTTCTGTCGACTCCCGGGATCAGGCTCTCAATCAGGCTTTCCGCGCGCGCATTCCAGTCTTCCCGGTGTCCGCGATCATACAGCGTCCAGCGCACATTCCAGCTGCCGCCGTAGGTTTTGTAAACCCGCCCCACCAGAATCGCTTCGGTCTGGTAACGACGCGACGCGCGGATAATCGTGTCTTCAAAACTGCCCCAGACATCACTGGCGGTAATGCTGGACTGATCTCTCAGATCCAGCATCGGCCAGCGCAGAGGGATCCCGCGCAGGCGCGCCTGTTCGGAAATAAGAGTCTTGGCCGGATGCTCATCATTATTGCCCAGCAAAATCCGCGACTGACGGTCATCCACCACCATCCACACCAGCACCGCCGGACGGGTCCGACCCCAGACCGGCATGCGGTTCTCCCGCAATAATTTATTGATCGCCTTTTCATCAAAGCGCACCCACAGCACTTTTTCCTGCGCGCCGTCCGCCCCCGTCTGATTGCGATAGCGATAACGCTGCACATAGCGGGTCGGATGCGTCAGCGCGTCTTCAACGGCGGTAATGGTCAGCACAATACTGCGGCCGGAGACGCGCAATAGCACCTGACGCATCCCGGCCGTCAGCGCCGCCCTGCGTTCTTCCACATCCTGAGTGCCAACCGTGATTTCCGTTTCATACAGACCGGGAATATCATCGGCGCGGGACACCGACGCCAGCCCGGCATTCAGCATCAGGGACAAAAAAACAAGGCCGGGCGGCCCGCTTCGCACACAGCTGCGCAGAATGCGCATCACTTGATTCCACATACCGTTCATTTACTCTTGAGTTATCAGGGGCGTCAACAATATCCGCTTCCTGTTTGCATTCCAATTCCAAGCCCGACTTCAACTTGATACAATAGTCGTCTCAACTGAGGTTCTGTTGCCGGAACCGATCAGGATAATTAAATTTTTCGTATTATGCACCGATCAGTTTGCAAATGCTGTTTCTGATCCCGGTTTGCAGGAGATTTTTGTGTCAGATAATCATTCATCCTCCAAAGACAGTAAGACGTCTCTCAGTTACCGGGACGCCGGCGTCGATATCGATGCCGGCAATTCACTGATCGAACACATCAAACCGCTGGCCGCCAGCACCAAACGCCCGGGGGTGATGGCCGGACTCGGCGGTTTCGGCGCGCTGTTCGAGCTGCCGCTGGATCGCTATCGTGAACCGGTGCTGGTGTCCGGCACCGATGGCGTGGGCACCAAGCTGAAACTGGCGATGGATATGGGTCGCCACGACAGCATCGGCATCGATCTGGTCGCCATGTGCGTCAACGATCTGATTGTGCAGGGGGCGGAACCCTTATTTTTCCTCGATTATTACGCTACCGGCAAACTCGATGTCGATGCCGCCACCGATGTCGTCAGCGGCATTGCCGAAGGCTGTCGTCAGGCCGGAGCGGCACTGGTCGGCGGCGAGACTGCGGAAATGCCGGGCATGTATCAGGGCGGCGATTATGATCTTGCCGGCTTCTGCGTCGGCGTGGTGGAAAAAAGCAACATCATCGACGGCGGCAAGGTCAAGGCCGGCGATGCGCTCATTGGCCTGAGCGCCAGCGGCCCCCATTCCAATGGTTACTCACTGGTTCGCAAGGTAATTGAAACCTGCAAGGCGGATTTGAATCAGGCCTTCGACGGCGCGACGCTGGGCGAGCGTCTGCTCGAACCCACCCGCATCTACATCAAACCGCTGCTTAATTTGATCGCCGGTATCGAGGTTCACGCTATGGCCCATATCACCGGCGGCGGTCTGCTGGAAAACCTGCCCCGGGTCATGCCCGCGAATACCTGCGCCCGTATCGATGCAGCGAGCTGGCGCCGTCCCGCCGTATTCGACTGGTTGCAGCAGCAGGGCAATATCAACGATGAAGAAATGTACCGCACCTTTAACTGTGGCATCGGCATGGTCATCGTCGTCGATGGCGCCGATGTAGACAGCGCGCTGGCGCAACTGCAGGCGGACAAGGTCGAGGCCACGCTGATCGGGCGCATCGAAGCCTGTCAGGAAAATGATCAACAGGTCGTGATCACGCCGGCATGAGCGCGATTGCGCATCAGCCTCTGCCCGTTGTCGTGCTGATCTCCGGCAGCGGCAGCAATCTGCAGGCCATTATCGATGCGATCGGGGCCGGGCTGCCCGCCGAGATCCGCGCCGTCTTCAGCAACGAGCCTCAGGCCTATGGCCTGACCCGCGCGCGCGAAGCCGGCATCCCCGCCGAAATCATCGACCACCGCGATTATGCCGACCGTGAAAGTTTTGATCGGGTGCTGATGGCGCGCATCGATCACTACCAGCCGGCGCTGATCGTGCTGGCCGGCTTCATGCGCATTCTCAGCGAAGACTTCGTCAATCATTACCGCGGGCGCATGCTCAATATTCATCCCTCGCTATTGCCCCGGTATCAGGGACTCAACACTCATCAGCGGGTGCTCGACGCCGGTGACGCGACTCACGGCGTCAGCGTGCATTTCGTCACCCCCGAACTCGATGGCGGCCCGGTGATTCTGCAGGCCGAAATCCCGGTGCATGCCGATGACGATGCCGGGCAACTGGCCGACCGTATCCACCAACAGGAACACCTCATCTATCCACTGGTGATTCGCTGGTTCGCCGAAGGCCGTCTGCAGCTCGATGACGATACGGTGCGACTGGATGGCAAGCCTGTCGAATCACTGCGCTACAATTCGGACACGGGAGATACAGGATAAAAGATACAGGATACAAGAAACCCCGTTGTATCCTGTATCCTTCCCCCTGTATCTCTACTATTATTGAACTGTTCACGTATTTGAGGTCATAACCAGTATCAGCAAGCAACCGGAAAAATACCCGCCAATGCCCCGTTTTTTATTATTCATTTGTCTGAGCCTGTATTCCCTGTCCACCCTCGCCGATCTAATCGACAAAGGCTTTACCGCCGAATATGAGCTCAGTCTGATGACCGTGTACATCGGCACCGCCACCCGGCAACTGGACGCCGGTGATAAACAGCTTACTTACCAGTCCGTCGCCAAACCTGACGGGCTGGCGAAAATGTTCGTCTCTGACATCATTACCGAAACCAGTCACATGGATTACCGCGATGGTCTCATCACTCCGCGTGATTATCGATACATACAAAGTGGTGGTGATGAAGAAACCGATGAACAGGTCAACTTTCGCCAGAAAGATAAAATCGTCGCCCTGACCCGCGAGAACAAAACCTTCCCGCTGGAAAAAAATTCCTACGATGTGCTCAGTTTTCAACTCGCATTGATGCGTGAACTGCAGCAGCAACATAAACATTTTGTCTTTCATGTCGCCGACCATCGTAATCTTCACACCTTTCATGCAAAGGTCGTAGGCGAGGAAACACTCAGCACCCCGGCAGGCGACTTCAAGGTGGTCAAGGTCGACGCCCGCGATCCGGACAGCGGCAAACGTTTTGTTTTCTGGTGCGCGGAAAAACTCGACTACCTGCCGGTTCGGGTGGAGTACACCAAAAAGAAAGACGGCGATGTCAGTGCGCTGATGTTGAAATCAATCAATATCGACAAGCCTCTTTGATGGTGTTTTTAACGCAGAGACGCAAAGACGCGAAGAACGCAAAGAAAATTATTTTAAGACTGCGATAAGTTGTACCTTGTAGGTTCGATTTCAATCGAACAGGTACGACTGAAGTCGTACCTACCGCAGAAGGCATATCTAAAAACAAATAAACGAAAAAAGGGGTCGGAGTCATTTAATTCGTCAATTTGTATTCAGCCCTGAAATCAATTAGCAAATTAAATGACTCCGACCCCTTTTTTCTTCCCGCGTCTCTGCGTTAATTCGTATTCTTCCCCTCATTCACGCTTTCGGCAAAGTCACGCCCTGCTGCCCCTGATACTTGCCACCGCGATCTTTATAAGACGTATCGCAGACTTCATCCGACTCGAAGAACAACATCTGCGCCACGCCTTCATTGGCGTATATTTTTGCCGGTAACGGCGTGGTGTTGGAAAATTCCAGAGTCACATGGCCTTCCCATTCCGGTTCCAGCGGCGTGACATTGACGATGATGCCGCAGCGCGCATAGGTGGACTTGCCCAGACAAATGGTCAACACGCTGCGCGGGATGCGAAAATATTCAACCGTGCGCGCCAGCGCGAAGGAGTTGGGCGGGATGATGCAGACCTCGCCCTTGAAATCGACAAAGCTCTGATGATCAAAATCTTTTGGATCCACCACGGCTGAATTGATATTGGTGAAAATCTTGAATTCATCCGCGCAGCGCACGTCATAGCCGTAACTGGAGGTGCCATAGGAAACAATCCGGCCGCCGCCGTTTTCCCGCACCTGTCCGGCCTCGAAAGGTTCAATCATGCCCTCGTTCTCGGCCATACGCCGGATCCATCTGTCGGATTTGATACTCATGTCTGCGCTTCCTGTTTTAACTGGCGCGCATTTTAACCAATAAACGGGGGCGGAGTCATTTAAATAAACCGCCCCATATGAAACCACCACCGCGTACGACTGAAATCGTAGCTGCAAAAAAACGGGGAACATACGTTCCCCGCCGCCGGAATCAAAGCTGTGCTCTTCGTGATCTCACCAGGGGCTGTTGATCTTTCAGATGTTAGGCTGAGTTTGACCCCGACACTTCAGTCTACTTTACGCCTCTTCCTTCCCACAACACCACCGAGCGCCAGCATACCCGAACCAAATAGCCATACAGCGGCAGGCACTGGTACTGTGGAAACCTGGACATCAGTAATGGTTCCGATTAACTCATAGAAACCATAATACTCATTAATGGGGTCGCCGTATGTATCATAAAGTTCCGGGATTTCCCAGTTCAGAAACAGCTGCATGTCGGTAAACTCGCTACCGTCAAAGATTAATAAGTCAGACAGAGATTGTCCGTCGTACAACGTACGCGTAGCATCATCCAGGCTTATTCCAACACTATCGGGTATCATGGTGGCGAGTTCAAAACCAAATTGGTCGATAACAGTCAGCTCATCAGGGGTGGTGAAAGTGCCATTGGAATTGCTCCATGACCAGTGATCTGGCTCGGCTGGATCATAAAGCATGGTGGTCTGCGCCACGTAACTTGGGCCGTTTGATGACCAGTAGGGATTGCCATCGACGCTCATGCTCATATTCGACACCGCGTCATCAAAGATGGCGGAAGGTGAAAAGATTGGCACATAACCGCTGACATGCGGGTCGAGATCAAAACTCAGATTAAATGTAAACATGTAGTTAAACGGGTCATCAAGCAGCTCTGCATCAGTGATAATTTCACCACTGTAGTAGTCTTCAAGCTCGAGTGTACCTGGTGTGATGAAGTAGCCCGACATTTCATAGCTCACAATATTTGCCGCCATAGTCGGATTCTGAGATGAAAACAGCAAAGCGCCGGTTAATATGATTCCCTCTAGCAAACGGGGTTTATAGTTATTGATTTTAGACATTTTCCAAATCCTCTTGTTGGTTTAATTCTCCTCATTAAGTGCAGACTTTACTTATCTCAGACTTATATGCCCAAGCCACAGTCTTCTCTTAATCTGTATACTAACCAGTAATACATGATTTTCCATATGGATTTAGTCATAGACGGAAGACAAGGTTATAGCGGGATCATTTTTGCTTTACTGCAGACATAAAAAAACGGGGAACATGCGTTCCCCGTTTTTTTGCATCACGAAAATTAATCTGATCAGTTGTTCTGAATCACAATATTCGGGAAACTGGCGCTGTAATCCCGGGACTTCAGTGACAGCTTGGCCGCTACCCGGCGACTGATGTCCCGATAAATTTCAGAAATACGGCTATCGGGATCGGCCACCACCGAGGGTTTGCCTTCATCGGTATCACTGCGGATGGACATATCCAGCGGCAGCGCGCCAAGCAGATCCACATCATTTTCTTCCGCCATGCGTTCACCGCCGCCGGAACCGAAGATGTGCTCTTCGTGACCGCATTCGCTACAAATGTGAATACTCATGTTTTCGATAATGCCCAGCACCGGCACTTCCACTTTCTCGAACATCTTCAGACCCTTGCGCGCATCGAGCAGGGCGATGTCCTGCGGCGTGGTGACGATCACGGCGCCGGTCACCGGCACTTTCTGCGCCAGTGTCAGCTGAGTGTCGCCGGTGCCCGGCGGCAGATCGATGATCAGATAATCCACGTCTTTCCATTTGGTGTCATTGAGCAACTGTTCCAGCGCCTGTGTGACCATGGGGCCGCGCCAGATCATCGGGGTTTCTTCGTCAATCAGGTAACCGATGGACATGGACTGAATGTGGTAGCTGTTCAACGGCTCCAGCGATTTGCCATCGGCCGATTCCGGCTGCTGGGAGACGCCGAGCATGCGCGGTTGGCTGGGACCATAAATATCCGCGTCCAGAATACCGACGGTCGCGCCTTCAGCGGACAGCGCCAAAGCCAGATTCACCGAAGTGGTGGACTTGCCCACGCCGCCTTTACCTGAGGCAACCGCGATAATGTTTTTCACGCCGTTGATGGCCTTGACGCCTTTTTGCACCGCATGGGCGACAATTTTATGGGTAATATTAAACGTCGCCTCGGCCACGCCTTCCAGCGCCTCGACTTTTTCTTTCAGTTTTTCCGCCAGCGTCTTTTTGTAACCATCGGCCGGGAAGCCCAGCTCGATATCAACGGTCACCTTGTCGCCGTCGATCGCAATATTTTTTACCGCCTTGTTGGAAACCAGATCGCCTTCCAGATAGGGATCGATATAAGTCTTGATGGCATCTTCGACCTGTGATTGTGAAACCTCAGCCATTTGCTTCTCCTGAAAATATAGAATTTGAACTAAAACCCGGTCAGCTTGGAAAAATACCGGTTTTTAATATCCGAGTAATTTGATAAAGTATTAGGCGCATAATACACGCTATTCCGGCAAAGCGCCATCACTGGAATCAGCCCGCTATTTTAACGGGTATCGATGGAATTTTCGCCCCCCTGATCGCCAATCCAGACCGATCGGGGCTGGCTCAATCCGGACATTCCTGATAGGGTATCGCCTCCCGTCAGTCCCCGAAAAACACCCGGGATAACAAGCACCTGTGAAAACTGAATGAACGCATCAAAATCTGAATCCGCCTCCCGGCCCAGACGCCGTATTCTGGTCACCAGCGCCCTGCCCTACGCCAATGGCTCCATTCATCTTGGTCATCTGGTGGAATATATCCAGACCGATATATGGGTCCGCTTCCAGAAAATGCAAGGCCACCAGTGCATTTATGTCTGCGCCGATGACGCTCACGGTACGCCGATCATGCTGCGGGCGCAGAATGAAGGCATCACGCCGGAAGAGCTGATCGCCCGCACCGACACCGAACACCGCGCGGATTTCGCCGATTTTGGCATTGGTTTCGACAATTTTCACTCCACACACTCGGATGAAAACCGCGAACTGGCTGAATACATATATAAAGGTTTGCGCGATGGCGGTCATATCGCCGTGCGCACCATCAAGCAGGCCTATGATCCGGAAAAGGAAATGTTCCTGCCGGATCGTTTCATCAAGGGCGAATGCCCGCGTTGCGGTGCGGCTGATCAATATGGCGATAACTGCGAAGTCTGCGGCGCCACTTATTCCCCCACCGAGCTGAAAAATGCGGTGTCCGCCGTTTCCGGCGCCACCCCTGTCGAAAAAGAATCGGAGCATTTCTTTTTCAAGCTCGGCGACTTTGAAACCATGCTCAAAGAATGGACGGCCGGCGATCACACCCAGCCGGAGATTTCACACAAACTCACGGAATGGTTCGAGGCCGGTCTGCAGGACTGGGATATTTCCCGCGACGCGCCCTACTTCGGCTTTGAGATCCCCGATGCGCCGGGCAAGTATTTTTATGTCTGGCTGGACGCGCCCATCGGTTATATGGCGAGCTTCAAAAACCTCTGCAGCCAGCGCGAGGATCTGGACTTCGATGACTGGTGGAAAGCGGGCAGCGACTGCGAGGTCTATCATTTCATCGGCAAGGATATCGCCTATTTCCACACCCTGTTCTGGCCGGCCATGCTGTACGGCGCGGGCTTCCGCACGCCGACCGCCGTTTTCTGTCACGGCTTTCTCACCGTCAACGGCCAGAAGATGTCCAAGTCACGCGGCACCTTCATCAAGGCGCGCAGCTATCTTCAGCAGTTGAACCCCGAATACCTGCGCTATTACTATGCGGCCAAACTCGGCCGTGGCATCGAAGATCTGGATCTCAATCTGGAAGACTTCCAGTTACGCATTAATTCCGATCTGGTCGGCAAGGTGGTCAACATCGCCAGCCGTTGCGCCGGTTTTATTAAAAAACGTTTCGACGGCCAACTTTCCAGCGAATGCGCCGAGCCCGAGCTTTACGCCCGCTTTGCCGAGGCTCGCATCCGCATCGCCGAACTTTACGAACAACGCGAATTCAGCCGCGCCGTGCGTGAAATTATGGCGCTGGCCGATCAGGCCAACCAGTATATCGACGCCAACAAACCCTGGGTGCTGGCCAAAGAAGACGGCAAGGATCAACAGGTACAGGACGTGTGCAGCATGGGTTTGAATCTGTTTCGCGCCCTGATCGCTTTCCTTAAACCGGTGCTGCCAAAAATGGCCGAACAGGCCGAAGCCTTTCTGAATATTGAAGCGCTGAACTGGGAAGACATCGCCAGTCCATTGACGGATCATACGATTAATAAATTCAAACCGCTGATGACCCGCATCGAAGCGGAGAAAATCGACGCCATGCTCGAAGCCTCAAAAGAACATCTTCAGGAAACCGCAGCGACCACGACGGCTGCGGAAAATAAAACCGCGCCCATTGCTGAAGAAATTGAATTTGATGACTTCGCCAAAATCGATCTGCGCATCGCCAGAATTATCAAGGCCGAACACGTTAAAGGCGCGGACAAGTTACTGCAACTGACCCTCGACATCGGCGCGGAGACGCGCAATGTGTTTGCCGGCATCAAGTCCGCCTATGCGCCGGAAGATTTAGAAGGCAAACTTACCGTCATGGTCGCCAACCTTAAACCCCGAAAAATGCGCTTCGGCGTCTCCGAAGGCATGGTGCTCGCCGCCGGACCGGGTGGCAAGGATTTATGGATCCTCGAACCCCACGACGGCGCACAGCCGGGTATGAAAGTAAAATAATGAAGATACAAGATACAATGATACAAGAGAAAAGGATCCTCCCTCGCCGCTTGTATCCTGTATCTTGCATCTTGCATCTGTTCTCATGAAAGAATACGCCCTCATACTGATAAGCACCGTTCTGGTCAATAACTTCGTGTTAGTGAAGTTCCTCGGTCTGTGTCCTTTCATGGGCGTGTCGCGCAAACTGGAAACCGCCACCGGCATGGCGCTGGCGACGACCTTTGTCCTGACCCTGTCATCGGTGTGCAGTTATCTGGCGAATCAATACCTGCTCGCGCCCTTCGGGCTGGAATACCTGCGCACCATTACATTTATTCTGGTGATTGCGGTGGTGGTGCAATTTACCGAAATGGTGGTGCGTAAAACCAGTCCCCTGCTCTATCAGGTGCTGGGGATCTTTCTGCCGCTGATCACCACTAACTGCGCGGTGCTCGGTGTCGCGCTATTAAATGTACAGACCCATCACGGCTTTGTTGAATCCGCCCTGTATGGCTTTGGCGCAGCGGTGGGTTTTTCCATGGTGTTAATTTTGTTCGCGGCCATGCGCGAACGCATCGCCGCCGCCGATGTGCCGGAAGCTTTTCAGGGCGCCTCCATCGCCCTGATCACCGCCGGACTGATGTCCATCGCCTTCATGGGCTTTGCCGGACTGGTTAAAGGTTAGGGTGTAAGGCGACTATGTTTGAAGCCATTGTTGTCCTGACCATTCTGGCGATTCTCTTCGGTCTGCTGCTTGGCTATTCAGCGATTCGTTTTAAAGTCGAAGGCGATCCGATCACCGACAAGATCGACGCCATCCTGCCGCAAACACAATGCGGCCAGTGCGGTTATCCCGGTTGTCGTCCCTATGCCGAAGCCATCGCCAACGGCGAAGCGGAAATCAACCAATGTCCGCCCGGCGGTGAAACCGTGATTCTGGCGCTCGCCGATCTACTCGGGCGCGATCCCATGCCTTTGGATGAAGAGCGCGGTGAACACACGGAAAAAACTATCGTACATATTGATGAGCAGGCCTGCATCGGCTGCACCCTGTGCATTCAGGCCTGCCCGGTGGACGCCATCCTCGGCGCCGCCAAACAGATGCACACCATTATTGATAGCGAATGCACTGGTTGCAACCTGTGCATCCCGCCCTGCCCGGTGGACTGTATTCATATCGTGCCGGTAAAACGCGACATCACAAACTGGAAGTGGCCTCTGCCTGAACCCGAGCTGGAAAACGCGGAGGCCGACGAATCATGAGCCATCGACTCTGGCGTTTTCACGGCGGCCTGCATCTGCCGGGACATAAAAAAATATCCATGCATGAGCGAGTGCGCGAAGCCGCCATTCCCTCACAACTTGTTTTGCCACTGCAGCAACATATCGGCCATCCGACTGAAGCCATCGTCAGCGTCGGCGATCGAGTGCGTCGAGGACAGATGATTGCCGAAAGTAAAAGCTTTGTCAGCGCGCCCATACACGCCACCACCTCCGGACAGATCATCGCGATTGAAAACCGCCCGGTTCCTCATCCCTCAGGACTCGATGCGCCCTGCATCATCCTCGAAGCCGACGGTAAAGATGAGGCGATTGAGGCACAGGCGCATGATTACCGGAATATGGAACCCGCCGAGCTGCGCCACCTGCTCCGCGATGCGGGCATCGTCGGCCTCGGCGGCGCCGGTTTCCCGAGTTTTATCAAACTCAATCCGGGACCGGAAAACAAAGTGAAAACCCTGCTGCTCAACGGCGCCGAATGTGAACCCTACATCACCTGCGACGCCATGCTCATGCAGGAACATCCTCATGAGATTATCAAGGGCCTGTTGATCATGAAACACGCCCTGCAGGCCGAACACTGTATTATCGCCGTCGAAGATAACAAACGCCTTGCCCACACCATGCTGGTCAATGCGCTGGAAGAACACGAACCCCATGATATCGAAGTGGTTCAGGTGCCCACCCTTTATCCAACCGGCGGGGAAAAACAGTTGATCAAGGTGGTCACCGGCAAAGAAGTGCCGGCCAGCAGTCGACCGCTCAATGTCGGTATTGTCTGTCACAACGTCGCCACCGCCGCGGCAGTCTATGACGCCCTGCAGGGGCAGCCCCTGATTTCCCGCATCGTAACCGTCACCGGCGAGGCGCTGCACCATCCCCGTAATCTGTGGGTGCGCTTCGGAACGCCTTTCCGCACGCTGCTTGATGAATGCGGCTTCGATAAAAAGGCTGAGGTTGATCTGATCATGGGCGGACCATTGATGGGCTTTAAAGTGGCTGATCCCGATGTGCCCGTGATTAAAACCAGCAATGCTATTCTGACGCTGAAACGGCAGGTTCAAAAACCTGTCACCCTGCCCTGCATCCGCTGCGCCGAATGCGCCCGCGTTTGTCCGGTGCAACTGTTGCCCCAGCAACTCTACTGGTATGCCCGCGCGCAGGATTTTGATCGCGTGCAGGATTACAATCTGTTCGACTGTATCGAATGCGGCGCCTGCGCCTATGTCTGTCCCAGCCATATTCCGCTGGTGAATTATTATCGCTTCGCCAAAACCGAAATCTGGGCCCAGGAAGAGGAAAAGAAAAAATCCGATCTGGCGCGTCAGCGACACGAGTTCCGTCAATACCGGATGGAACGCAAAAAGAAAGAAGATGAAGAGCGCAAACGCCGCAAAAAAGAACTGCTGAAAAAAACCAGCAACAAGACGGATGACAAGGACGCCAAAAAAGCCGCGATTGAAGCGGCCATGGCGCGCGTCAAGGCGCGCCGCGCGGAACAGGATCAGCAAAAGAAAAACACCGACAATCTCACTGCCGAGCAAAAAAAGAAGATTGCTGAAATTGAAGCGCGAAGAAAGGAGCAGGCAAAAAATGACTGATCACAGGCGGGGGCATATCCACAGTTCGCCTTTTCTTCACTCCAGCAACAGCGTGTCCCGCATTATGCGGCTGGTGCTGCTGGCGCTGATCCCCGGCATGCTCGCCCACTGGTATTTCTTCGGCTGGGGACTGCTCATTAATCTGGGCATTGCTATTCCCACCGCGCTGGCCGGTGAAGCGCTGATGTTGCGTTTGCGTCATCGTCCCCTTACGCCTTTCCTGTCTGACTACAGCGCCATCCTCACCGCAGTACTGCTGGCCATTGCGCTGCCCTCTTTGGCGCCCTGGTGGCTGATTTTTATCGGCACCGCCTTTGCCATTATTATCGCCAAACAGCTTTATGGCGGGCTGGGTTACAATCCGTTTAATCCGGCCATGGTCGGTTACGCCATGTTGCTGATCGCTTTTCCCCGCGAGATGACCACCTGGCTGCCAGCCCAGACTCACGAACTGGCATTCATGGATAACCTGCGTTACAGCTTTTTAAACGTATTGCCCCATGGCCTCACGCTGGACAGCATCAGCATGGCGACGCCACTGGATACGGTTAAAACCCGGCTGGGACTGAATATGACCATCCATGAAATCAACAGTCAGTTTCAGAACCTGTTCGGCATGCTGGGCGGGCGCGGCTGGGAATGGGTCAACCTGATGTTCCTGTTTGGCGGCATCGGCCTGATCTTTATGCGCGTGATCAGCTGGCATATTCCCGTGGCGGTTATCGGCAGTCTGTTTTTTTGCGCTCTGGCTTTTCAACTGGCGGACGTCGATACCCATGCCTCACCGATTTTTCATCTGTTCAGCGGCGCGACCATGCTCGGCGCTTTTTTTATCGCCACCGATCCCATCAGCGCCGCGACCACGCCACGCGGACGTCTTTACTATGGCGCGGGCATCGGCATCCTGACCTATATTATTCGCAGTTGGGGAGGCTATCCTGATGGTTTCGCCTTCGCGGTTTTATTAATGAACATGGCGGTTCCTACGATCGATTACTACACCCAGCCACGGGTGTTCGGACACC
Source organism: Gammaproteobacteria bacterium (assembly GCA_015491815.1). Classification (GTDB taxonomy): domain Bacteria; phylum Pseudomonadota; class Gammaproteobacteria; order UBA6429; family Thiohalophilaceae; genus JAADGZ01. The sequence continues at coordinate 27,466 of WFVC01000048.1, forward strand.
GGGACGATTAAGCATGCCGCTATTTAAAAACATGCTGATCAGCGCGCTTCTGTTAGGCGTCTTTGCCATCGCCGGCACGGGCATGGTCAGTCTGACCTATGAACGCACGATTGACCGCATCGCCGCCAATCACCGCGCAACCCTGTTAAAAAGCCTGCACGAACTGATCCCCCCTGCGCGCCATGACAATGATATGTTCAGCGATACCCTGCAGGTCAGTGATCCTGCGCTGTCCGGCGGCAAGCAGGCCGTTAACATTTATCGCGCACGCAAAAATGGAAAACCGGTTGCCGCGATTATTGAAACCATCGCACCAGATGGCTATAACGGCAATATCTATCTGCTGGTCGCGATTAATTATAATGGCCAACTGGCCGGGGTGCGCGTCGTTAATCACCGGGAAACACCCGGTCTTGGCGACGCCATTGATCTTTCCCATAGCAACTGGATTCTTGCTTTTAACGGCAAGTCTCTCGATAACCTGAAAGCCGGGCAATGGGCGGTGAAACGCGACGGAGGCTATTTTGATCAGTTTACCGGCGCCACCATCACGCCACGCGCGGTTGTCAAAGCGGTGCATAACAGCCTCATTTATTTCAATCAGCACCGTGACGAAATATTTTCTAAGGAAGCTCTGATTAATTCCGCCGTTCGTGGTGAAGTCCTGAGCCTGACGAAGGGGCGAACCATGAACGCTAAGCATTGTGAAATCATAATGTTATATGCTTCACCCTTCGACAAGCTCAGGGCGAACGGAATTAATCAGAGGTTCCCTAACAATACGCTTGCAGAGGAGTCCTCAGCATGAGCAACCCCTACCTCAATATTGCCCGCGAAGGCCTGTGGAACAACAATACCGCCTTCGTTCAATTACTGGGCCTGTGTCCCCTGCTGGCCATCACCAACACCATGGTCAACAGTCTCGGGCTGGGACTGGCCACCACCCTGACTCTGATCTGCTCCAATGTCACCGTCTCCGCGATTCGTCACTGGGTGCGCCCTGAAATACGCATTCCGGTTTTCGTGCTGATCATCGCCTCAATCGTAACCGTGATTGAATTGAGCATGAATGCATGGTTCCACGAACTTTATATG
>WFVC01000049.1 GCA_015491815.1 Gammaproteobacteria bacterium
GGACATACTGCTGACTTTGCAGGGCTGGGCCAGCGCCTGGTCGGCGCAGGAAGTGGCTCTTTATCTTTCTTTTTATGATGCAGAATTTAAGCCATCCAAAGGCATGAGTCGCAGTCGCTGGGAACAGCAACGCAGTCAACGTCTGCGCCGTCCGGCCTGGGTTAAAATTACGCTGAATGATTTTAAACGTGAACCGGCTGAAGAAGGCTTCGCGCGAGTGCGTTTTATGCAGTATTACCAGTCTGATCACTATCGCGATAAAACCCGGAAGGAATTATTACTGAAGTCATCGGATGAAGGCTGGCGCATTCTCTCCGAGCGCTCCCTGTAAAGGTAAGCTGGAGATCATCGCAATATGTTAAAAACGTTTTATTCCCTTTGTGTCTTCCTGTTGATGCTGACAAGCTCGGTATTGTCTGAACAGACACAGATGCTGGCGAGTCTGGGAACCGGTCGCTTAACTTCCGGGCAGGAGCCACTGCGGAGCGTTGATAAAGTTCTGGCGCAGTTGAATTTACGTCTGCGTAATTATCCGCAGGACTATGAAGCGCAATTGCTGCGCGGTCTGGTCTATTTTAAAGCAGGGGAAATCGCGCGCGCACTGGATGAACTGGACAGCTTACTGGAAAAAGTGCCGGACTTTCATCTTGCGCAGATGATTCGCGGTGATATTCTGTTGTCGCGTGTTACGCCTCTGCGCGGCATTGGCAATAATCAATTTCTGAACCAGTTAAAACCCGAACAGCGTCGTCAGCTTGAATCGCTGCGTCTTGAAGCGACGGTGCGTTTAAAAGGCGCGCGTTCCAGTATTATGGCCTTTGATCGAGCCGCGCAGCGCTTGCCGAAACAGATTTTAAAACTGGGCGAGTCGGTGGAATACGCCGTGCTGGTGGAAAAATCCAGCCATCGCTTTTATCTTTATCAACGGCAGCCGGATCAGCCGCCGAAACTGGTGCGCAGCTATTACGTCAGCACCGGCAAGAAAGAAGGCAATAAATCCGTGCGGGGTGATCTGCGCACGCCTGAAGGCGTGTATTTTATTACCACATGGATACCGCAGGAAAAGTTGCCGGATAAATATGGGGTTGGCGCTTTTCCGTTGAACTACCCGAATGAACTTGACCGGCGGCAGGGTAAAACCGGCTATGGGATCTGGCTGCATGGCACGGAAAGTCGCTATTACAGTCGTCCACCTCTGGACAGCGAAGGCTGCATGGTGCTGACAAATATTGATTTCAATTCGCTGAAAAAAGAAATGCAACCGGGCGCGACGCCGGTGGTGATCGTTGAAAATATAGACTGGTTAAGCAAGGACGAGTGGTGGCGGGAACGGAACCGGCTATTAAGCGATCTTGAACGCTGGCGGCAGGACTGGGAAAGTCTGGATGTGGATCGCTATCTCAGTCACTATAGCGATGACTTCTGGAGCAAAGGTTATAACCTGAAAAGCTGGAGTCAACGCAAACGCCGGATCGCAAAGAACAAGTCCTACCAGAAAATCAAACTGTCTGATATTTCTCTGCTGGCTTATCCGCAAACAGGTTCGGATAAAAAAGAAATTGTGGTTGCGCGCTTTCAGCAGGATTATCAGTCCAGCAATTACAATAATGATGTGGGCAAGCGCCTGTATTTGCAACGTAATAATAATAACTGGAAAATTATCTACGAAGGTTATTAAGTCAAGTCATCTCCGTTCTGTGATTGCGCAGAATATTTAAGGAATCTCTGATTAATTCCGTTCGCCCTGAGCTTGTCGAAGGGTGAACCATATAACATTATGATTTTACAATGCTTAGCGTTCATGGTTCGACCCTTCGTCAGGCTCAGGACTTCACCACGAACGGCGGAATTAATCAGAGCTTCCTTAAAATATTGACCACGCTTACCAGTGATCCGGATCGGCCTTTTCCCAGTCCGCCTGCCAGTCTTCAGGTACATTGTCACACCCGAGCAGGCAGCAGGATTCAATGCCCGGATAGAGTTCGGCATAGTTGTGAATTTCAGTGCCATTAACCCGGCGATTGATATGGCAGGGTTTTAATTCCTCAAGACTGTTTAGACCGCATGATCCCAGTAGTTCGCACAGATGATTAACTGTTGAGCTATGATAACGCGCGACACGCAGTGACTTATTGTCAACGTCCAACACCTTGTAACGGGCGGGGTTCTGGGTTGCAATGCCGGTTGGGCACTTGTCGGTATTACAGCTTCGGGATTGAACACAACCCAATGCCAGCATCATGCCGCGCGCTGAATTAATGGTGTCGGCGCCAAGAGCCATCATGCGCGCCATGTGAAAGGCTGTCAGAATTTTTCCCGAAGCAATAATGCGAATTTTGTCACGCAGGTTAATACCGCGTAATGCGCTGTTGACAAATATCAGTCCATCGCGCAGAGGTGTGCCGACCGAATTGGTTAGCTCAATCGGTGCAGCGCCGGTGCCGCCTTCGCCGCCATCTACGGTAATAAAGTCAGGTGTAATACCGGTTTCCAGCATGGCTTTGCAGATACCGAGAAATTCACTGCGTTTGCCGACACAGAGCTTGAAGCCGACCGGCTTGCCGCCGGATAGTTCTCGTAATTGCGCGACGAACTGCAGCAGAGTACGGGGCGAGTTAAAGCTGGAATGTCCGGGAGGTGAGACGACATCTTGACCCATAGGCACATGGCGTATGGCGGCGATTTCTTCGCTAAGCTTGGCGGCCGGTAGAATACCGCCGTGGCCGGGTTTGGCGCCCTGTGATAATTTGATCTCAATCATTTTTACCGCGTCAAGCGTTGCTTTTGCGGCAAACTTGTCCTGATCAAATCGGCCTTGCTCATCCCGGCAACCAAAATAGCCGGTTCCGATTTGCCAGATAATATCCCCTCGGTGTTCAAGGTGGTAAGCACAAAGACCGCCTTCACCGGTATTGTGAGCAAAGCCGCCTATTTTTGCGCCCTTGTTAAGAGCAAGGATCGCGTTCTTGCTTAAAGCGCCGAAACTCATGGCGGAAATATTTAGCGGTGATGCCATATAGGGCTTTGTGCAATCCGGTCCACCGAATTTGATGCGGGGATGTTTGTTTTCAATTTCAACCGGCTTTAGTGAATGATCCATCCACTCATAGCCTGCACGGTAGACATCAAACTGGGTGCCAAACGGTCGAGTATCTCTAACGCCCTTGGCGCGCTGGTAAACCAGGGCGCGAAATTCACGGTTAATCGGACGGCCGTTGATGTTTGATTCAACAAAGTACTGCTGGATTTCCGGGCGTATGGCTTCAAAGAGATAACGCAGCAGGCCGACTACCGGGTAGAGACGCAGCAGGGTGTGTTTTTTCTGTATCATATGATACAGGCCAAGTAGAACAAGCGGGACAACGACGACAAAACCCCAGTAGAAATCCGGCCAGTATTGCGCCAGCACGAGCAGGAGTATCGACGTGCCGATGGAAAGAAAAACAAACGCCTGACGAACAGTCATGCTGTACTCCGCAAGTAGAAGATGAAAAGGGTCTTTGAATGACCGCGTGATTAACTAAAAGTTCTTCACTGTTTATGCCTGTTATCGCCTACATATAACGCAGCCGATACCAGAGGTTGCCGATTATTTCGTGCATGAGCTGACTCATTGCATACATATTATCTGCTTTAGGTATGAGACGAGATAAAAATTCAGTTGAGTATGAATGATATGCGATGGGTGCGGGTATGACTTCGAACCCGGCGGCTTCGAAAGACATGATGGCGCGTGGCATATGTAGTGCGTGAGTGATCAGGATGATTCGTTTGATATTTTCCTGTTCCAGAATACGATAACTGTATACGGCGTTTTCCCAGGTATTGCGCGACTGCTCTTCCGGCCATTTTACCGGGGTCTGAAAATCTTTTTCCAGAACCGATTTCATCAGACTGGCTTCGGATACTTTTATGTCATCATAAACGCGTCCACCGCTGACCAGCATGGGCAGCCGGGTTTGTCGGTGAACATAGGCGCCATAACGAATACGTTCCAGCGTCGGCGTTGACACGGTATCGCTTTCATATTCGGGCGCATTCAGATAACTGCCCCCGCCGAGCACGATTATGGCCTGCGCCTGAGTGGCCTGCATTTTTTCACGGGTTAATGCCGGCGTGTTTTCCATAGCCATAACCAGTGGCTTTGTGATAACAGGGAGGCTTGAGGCAACAAGCAATACCAGCCCGCTGATGATCAGGATCTTTCCATAGCGTTGTGATTTGCGCAGCACAACGATGCCGGCCAGAATTATGAGTATCATCAGCGCAGGTGGCATGAGCAGGGGTTGAATGAGTTTTACAAAATAAAAGGCCATGTTTGAATATATTCCCGTGTGTTAATCATCCGGCAGGCTGAATACGCTTGCGCCCGGCCTGAAATTAAGTTGCTCGATAAATAATTGCTGCAATTGCCGGGTGAGCGTATCCACGCCGGCGTGAATTCCCAGATCCCGGCATTGCGTGACGGGCAGGTTCTCATAACCACAGGGGTTGATGCGACTGAAAGGTTCGAGATCCATATCGATGTTCAGCGCCAGTCCATGATAACTGCAACCGCGTTTAATGCGCAGCCCCAGCGCGGCGATTTTAGCGCCGTCAACATACACCCCGGGCGCATCGGCGCGGCTGTGGGCGGAGATATGATAAGCCGCGAGCAGATCGATAACGATTTGTTCCAGCAGGGACACCAGTTGCCTGACCCCCAGATGATGACGTTGCAGATCCAGCAGGGGATAGAAAACCAGCTGGCCGGGGCCGTGATAGGTAACCTGACCACCGCGATCAACCTGAATCACAGGAATGCTTCCCGGTTGCAGAAGGTGTTCGGGCTTGCCGTTCAGCCCCTGCGTGAAGACGGGTGGATGTTCAAGCAGCCAGAGTTCATCGATGTTGTCATTGCTGCGTTGCCGGGTAAAACGCTGCATGGCCTGCCAGACAGGCTCATAATTCTGCCGGCCAGGTTCACGAATAATAAGAGGCGAGGGAGGCGACACGGGCTAAGTAATTTATAAGGTCATCAACACCGCATCACTGGCATTGAGTTCAATATAAAGTTGATCGAGTTGTTGTTTTGACTGAGCCTGAATAGTAACTGTGACCGATAGAAAATTACCGTTGCGACTGGGCCGGCATGTACAATCGAGTATTTCTGTTTCCTCAACATGGCGGGCGACAATCGCCCTGACATGGTTTTCAAATCCGGCTTTGTCATGGCCCATGACTTTTAGCGGGAAGGCGCAGGGAAATTCAAACAGGGTTTCGTCTTTGTTACTCATGTGCGCGATCTGGGTTCCTGAATATGAAATTTCAAGCCGCGCCTTCTGCATGCTTGCGCAGCGTCTGTTTATAGGCTTGATAAACGCTGATCATTTTTTTCCACAAGGGGCCGGCTTTCCCGTTACCGACGGTTTTATCGTCCAGACGGGTAACGGGAAGGATCTCTTTGGTCGAACTGGATAACCAGATCTCGTCCGCTGCATGCAGTTCTGTTTCTGTGATACGGCATTCCTCACAGGGCAGCCTGTTTTTCTGCGCCAGTTCCACGATCAAATCGCGGGTAATGCCGGGCAACAGGTATTCACTTTTCGCCGGGGTTTTGATCACGCCATCCTTAACGACAAACAGATTGCTGGCGGAGCCTTCGGTGACCTCGCCGTTACGCACCAGAATCGCTTCAGTCGCCTGTTTTTCGATGGCCTGTTGTTTGAGCAGAATATTCGGCAACAGAGCAATGGTCTTGATATAACAGTAGCGCCAGCGAATATCATCCAGAGTGATCGCGGCCACACCGGTTTGTAATTCCTCCATCGCCACCGGCGCTAATGGGTGGCTCATGGCGAAAACGGTGGCCGGGGTGTTTTGGGGAAAACGGTGATCGCGTTGCGCGACGCCGCGGGTGACCTGTAAATAGATGGATTGATCACTTTCCGGCGCGTGCTGATTTTTTTCAACCAGCGTCTGTAACAGGGTTTGCCACTGCGTATCGCTCAACGGGTTGCTTAAGCGGATGGCTTCAAGGCTGTTATGCAGGCGTTGTAGATGTTGCCGGAGTCGAAACAGGTTGCCGCCATAGGCGGGGATCACTTCGTATACGCCGTCACCAAAAATAAAACCCCGGTCAAGGACGGAAACCCGCGCCTGATCAAGCGGCAGGTAGTCGCCGTTGAGATAACAGATTGAGGAGCGGGACATTGCCTAAGGCCTTATTTGAAAAGAAGAACGATGTTGTCAACAAGCTTGCGCCAGAGTCCGCCCTCGGCGACGTCTTCAAGGGCGACCAGTGGCCGCTGCGCCAGTTGTTGTTCACCGA
>WFVC01000050.1 GCA_015491815.1 Gammaproteobacteria bacterium
AAATCATAATGTTATATGGTTCACCCTTCGACAGGCTCAGGGCGAACGGAATTAATCAGAGCTTCCAGAGTAAAAATAAATAATCAAAGTGTAAAACCGATATGAAAACCAGTGCAGAAATCAGAGCCGCTTTTCTGGAATTTTTTCGTGAACGTGGACATGAAGTCGTCCCCTCCAGCTCGCTGGTGCCGGGCAATGATCCGACCCTGCTGTTTACCAATGCCGGCATGGTGCCGTTCAAGGATGTCTTTTTAGGCAAGGAAACCCGCAATTATGTGCGTGCGACCAGCGCCCAGCGTTGCGTGCGCGCCGGGGGCAAACACAATGATCTGGAAAATGTCGGTTATACCGCCCGCCACCACACCTTTTTTGAAATGCTGGGCAACTTCAGTTTCGGCGATTACTTCAAGCGTGAAGCGATTCAGTTCGCCTGGGAATTTTTAACCCGGACCCTCGGTCTGCCGGCGGAAAAACTCTGGGTGACGGTTTATGAAGAAGACGATGAAGCGGCGGATATCTGGCTGAAGGAAATGAACATCGATCCCGCGCGTTTTGGCCGGATTGGCGCCAAAGACAATTTCTGGTCGATGGGCGACACCGGCCCCTGTGGACCCTGTTCCGAGATTTTTTATGATCACGGCGAAGCGATTCCCGGCGGCCCGCCCGGCAGTCCCGATGAAGACGGCGATCGTTATATCGAAATCTGGAATCTGGTGTTTATGCAGTATGACCGTGATAAGGACGGCGTCCTACATCCACTGCCCAAACCCTCGGTCGATACCGGCATGGGGCTGGAACGGCTGGCGGCGATCCTGCAGGGGGGGCACAGCAACTATGATATCGATTTGTTTCAGCATCTGATTGCCGCAGTGATGAAGGTCAGCGGTTGCAAGGATAAAAATAACAACTCGCTGAAAGTCATTGCCGATCATATTCGTTCCTGCAGTTTTCTGATCGTCGATGACGTGATGCCGTCGAACGAAGGCCGGGGGTATGTGCTGCGTCGCATCATCCGGCGCGCCGTGCGTCATGGGCACAAGCTGGGCGTGCGCGATCCCTTCTTTTACAAACTGGTGGAGGCGCTGGTCGGCGAGATGGGCGAAGCCTATCCCGAACTGAGCAAGGCGCAGGCGCGGGTTGAACGGGTGCTGAAACAGGAGGAAGAACGCTTTGCCGAGACCCTGGATCAGGGGATGAACATTCTGGAAAACGTGATCAAGGATTTATCCGGGCGCGTGATTCCCGGTGAGACGGTTTTCAAGCTTTATGATACCTACGGTTTTCCGGTTGACCTGACCGCCGACATCGCCCGCGAGCGGGAACTGGAACTGGATATGGCCGGCTTCGAGAAGGCGATGCAGGCGCAGCGTGAACGAGCCCGCTCCGCCAATGCCTTTGCGGTTGATTATGGCGAGGATCTGAAACTGGAGGGGCAGACAGCATTTACCGGTTACGATCGGCTGAGCGAGCCGGTGGTGGTGAGCGGCCTGCTGCACGGGGGCAAAGCTACGGACAAACTGGAAGCCGGTCAGGAAGGCATGCTGGTGCTGGAACAGACCCCCTTCTATGCTGAGTCCGGCGGACAGGTCGGCGATACGGGGCGCATCGTCAGTGAGACGGCGGAATTTGAAGTTCAGAATACGCAAAAACAGGGCAAGGTGTTTGTGCATATTGGACGGCTGTTAAAAGGCGCGCTGAGGCCGGGAGACGAGCTTGAAGCGCAGGTGGACAGTCAGCGCCGTCAGGCGATTGCCTATAATCATTCCGCCACGCATTTGCTGCATGCCGCCTTGCGCAAGGTGCTGGGTGAGCACGTGACCCAGAAAGGGTCGCAGGTCAGCGATGATCGGTTGCGCTTTGATTTTTCCCATTTTGAACCCATCAGCCCGGCCCGGTTAAATCAGATCGAGGCGCTGGTGAATGAACAGATCCGCTGCAACCATGAGGTGATCACCCGCATCATGGATCAGGAGGCGGCGAAAAACAGCGGCGCGATGGCGCTGTTTGGCGAGAAGTATGAGGACAAGGTGCGGGTGTTGAGCATGGGCGATTTTTCGGTGGAGCTGTGTGGCGGCACCCATGTCAGGCGCACGGGGGATATCGGCCTGTTTAAAATTCTGTCCGAGACCGGCGTGGCCGCCGGTGTGCGCCGCATCGAGGCGCTGAGTGGGCCGGGCGCGCTGCAGCACGTGAAAGAACAGGAACAACGGTTGATGGAAGCCGCAACCCTGCTGAAGAGTCCGCCGGAGATGTTGGTCGATAAGGTGCAGCAGTTGTTGGAAAAAAATCGCGCGGCGGAAAAAGAGCTGGAAAAATTAAAGGGCAAACTGGCCAGTTCCAGCGGCGACGATCTGGCCCGGCAGGCGACCGAGATTGCCGGCGTCAAGGTGCTGGCGGCAAAACTGGACGGCGCCGATCCCAAATCCCTGCGGGACACGGTGGATCAGCTGAAACAGAAAATGGGCAGCGCAGCTATCGTGTTGTCCACGGTAAAAGACGGCAAGGTCAGCCTGATCGCCGGGGTGAGCAAGGATTGCACCGATCGCATCAAGGCCGGTGATCTGGTCAATGTAGTGGCGGAAAAGGTCGGCGGGCGTGGCGGTGGCCGTGCGGATATGGCGCAGGCCGGGGGCAATCAGCCGGAAAACCTGGAAGCGGCGCTGGCCGGGGTGCCGGACTGGGTGGCGTCAAGGCTGAGTAGTTGAGCTGAAGTTTAAGGTATTGAAATAGTTGCTGCTTTATCGCGCATTCTGCTTCCAATCAGGGGCAAAGTAGTGTTTAATTCGCTCCACTTTTCGTATGTAATAAAAGTTTAATGGCTCTGATTGTTCAGAAATATGGCGGCACCTCGGTAGGAACTGTCGAGAAGATCGAAAACGTGGCGGAAAAAATCATCGCATCCCGCGATGCCGGCCATGATGTGGTTGTCGTCGTCTCGGCGATGAGCGGGGAAACCAATCGCCTGATTGAAATGGCGAACCAGATTACAGACAGCCCTGAGCCACGCGAATATGATGTACTGGTCGCGACCGGTGAGCAGGTGACCATTGCTCTGTTGAGCATGGCCCTGAACAAGCGGGGCTACCCTGCGCGTTCCTATACCGGGCCGCAGGTGCATATCCTTACCGACAATTCGCATACCAAGGCGCGGATTCTGGATATTGATGAATCCCGCATGCGGAGCGATCTGGATGCCGGGCGTGTGGTGGTGGTGGCCGGTTTTCAGGGTCGTGATGAGCAGGGCAATATCACCACACTGGGGCGCGGGGGATCGGATACGACCGCCGTTGCGCTGGCCGCCGCCCTGAAGGCCGATGAATGTCAGATTTACACCGATGTAGACGGCGTTTATACGACGGATCCACGCGTCGTGCCCGAGGCGCGGAGGCTGGATTGTATTACCTTTGAAGAAATGCTGGAAATGGCCAGTCTGGGTTCAAAAGTTTTACAGATCCGTTCGGTGGAATTTGCCGGTAAATATAATGTTAGATTACGTGTACTGTCTTCCTTTGATGAAGGTGGAGAGGGTACACTGATAACTTTTGAGGAAGATGAGATGGAGCAGCCCGTCATTTCCGGTATTGCATTTAACCGGGATGAAGCCAAGTTGACGATTCTTGGGGTGCCCGATGAACCGGGTACGGCATATGCGATACTGGGTGCGATTGGCGAAGCCAATATTGAAATCGATATGATTATCCAGAATATTGCGGCGGATTCGACTACCGACTTCACCTTTACGGTGCATCGCAATGATTATGACAAGGCGATGGTGATTCTGGAAAAGACAGCCAAAGCGCTGGGCGCGCGGGAAGTGAGTGGAGACAGGGCGATTGTTAAAATCTCACTGGTTGGGGTCGGGATGCGTTCCCATGCCGGTGTGGCAAGCAAGATGTTTAAAACACTGGCGGAGGAAGGCATCAACATTCGCATGATTTCCACCTCGGAAATTAAGGTTTCGGTTGTAGTGGAAGAAAAATATCTTGAGTTGGGTGTGCGGGCGCTGCATTCAGCCTTTGGACTTGCAGAAACGCCTGCCATTTAAGCAGTCGGTTTAACACTGCCCGCAAGTAATTCGGGCAGGAATATATTTAGAGAATTATTTAAGTTTTAAGTCTTTTTGACGATATACTTGGCGAATCTGCCCGAAGCAATGGCAAGGAAAGCAAGTAGAAACTTCAAAAAGCAATACAGGAGATAAAGTAATGTTGATATTAACGCGCAGGGTGGGTGAGACACTGATGATTGGTGACGAAGTGACCGTGACAGTATTGGGAGTCAAAGGCAATCAGGTCAGAATAGGCGTTAACGCGCCGAAAGAAATCTCTGTTCATCGGGAAGAAATCTACGAGCGCATCAAGCAGGAAGAGCGGGAAAAATCCCAACAGGGGGGCTAATCCCTCTTTACCTCAGCCCTTTGCCCTAGTATCCTTTGCACCCTCAAATGGAGAGCTGGCCGAGTGGCTGAAGGCGCACCCCTGCTAAGGGTGTATGGGTTAACGCCCATCGAGGGTTCGAATCCCTCGCTCTCCGCCAGAAAAAAACGGGTGTCTATATTTATATATAGACACCCGTTTTGTTTTTCCGAAACGATAAAACTTTTTGTTCTCAATTCTATTTTCCTGCTTGCCTGTTATGTGGCGGGCAATCGGGATTGTCAATCGATTCAGGTTGAATAAACCCCTCTTAAAGCCTGCTCAAGTTTAAATCCATATATTTGCTAAGCATATGATATAAAAATAAAAAAATTAAAGTTACGCCGAGCTTTCCCGATAGTTTTTACTAAATATACCCAGGTTGCAGCGCATAAATTTTATGTGTGTATTTGTTATCGATAATGCAACCTTGAGCGGTTTTATCGCAGTTAAAATTCAAGGGACAGGCTATGAAGAAGAATTTACCCGTAACGAATACCGAACGCACTTTTGATGGCGAACTTCGAATTGTTTCGACTACGGATAAAAAAGGCATTACAACCTACGCTAATCAGCATTTTATAAATCTCAGTGGTTTTTCCGAAGAGGAACTTTATGGAAAAAATCACAATATCGTACGTCATCCCGATATGCCGCCAATTGCCTTTGCCGATCTGTGGAAAACGATTAAAGAAGGTAAACCCTGGATGGGGATTGTCAAAAATCGCTGTAAGAATGGGGATTATTACTGGGTGGACGCATATGTTACGCCCATATTTGAGAAAGGAGAAATTACCGGTTACCAGTCAGTGCGAACCACGCCCAATCGTGAGCATGTAAAAACTGCAGACAGGCTGTACAAAAAAATACGGGAAAACCAACAGTCGCTTCTGGATAAACTCCCCTGGTTGAAACTGGGGATGAAAGGCAAATTGGTGAGCATTCAGGTGATTTCATTCCTGCTTGTGACTGGACTGATGTTTAGCGGAGTCAATAATCCACTGATCTTGCTGGCGGCAATGGGGTTCATACTGATTATTTCTGCATTAATGGTGAACCAGATTATGCGACCATGGAAAAAAGCGGCGGCTTTCGCCCGTTCCGTTTTTAGCAACGGCGTGGCAAAAATGGTTTATACGAAAAGAGATGATGAATTGGGTGATATGGAATTAAGTATTCTTGCATTAAAGGCGCGAGTCAAAACGATTTTAGTTCGAGTGAGTGAAGCGGTCAATATTTTGGAGAAAGCGGCGAATACTTCTATTGAGGTTTCGGAAAATAATTTTGAAAATGCGCAAAATCAGCTGAGTGAAGTTTCACAGGTGGCTACGGCCATGAATGAAATGTCCGCTGCCGTGCATGAGATTGCCAATCGCGCTAACCAGACTTCAGAAAATACTGATGCAGCCAAAGAACATTCCATGAAAGGCGCATTAATTGCAACCGAAGCATTAGGTGGAATGGATGCACTTGTGAGTCGGGTTGAGGCCGCCGCCGGAGTGATCCAGAAACTCAATGAAGAGAGCAACGCCATCGGTGGAATGGTGGATGTGATTCGAGATATTGCCGAGCAAACGAACCTTCTTGCGCTGAACGCGGCGATCGAAGCAGCGCGGGCCGGTGAACAGGGACGGGGCTTTGCGGTAGTGGCCGATGAGGTGCGCACGCTCGCCAGTCGCACGCAGCAATCTACCGGTGAGATTCAGAAAATAGTAGAGAAGCTTCAGCAACGGGCGGTGGAAGCCGTTGATGAGATGAGCAAGGCCAGTGAGCGGGGAAATACCGCCTCTGAACTAGTGGAATCAGCGGCGGAGGCGTTGGCTGAAGTATCCGGGGCGGTAGCCGGCATCAACGATATGAATACGGAAGTAGCGGCGGCGACTGAAGAACAGGTTGCCGTTGCTGAAGAGATTGATCGCAATATTACCAATATCAGTAATTTGGCGGAAAAGACAGTAAGTTCAGCAACGCTGGCCAGAGAAGCCAGCGAAATACTGGAAAGAGAAGCTGAAAAGTTGAATGCGATGGTGCATCAGTTTGGCGATTAAGTTCTTAGCTGCCGGAGTCGTTTTTTTTCGACTCTGACAGCCTCAGTAAGTGCTGGATTGGAAGGTTGAAGAGGCCGAGGTTTGTTAAATGCATAACCCTGCGCATAATCGATGCCGATATCTTTCAGAATGTGTGACACTTTTTTTGTTTCCACATGCTCGGCGATAGTTTTGAATCCGGCAATGTGGCCAATGTTGTTAATGGATTCAACGATAGCGCGGTTAATCGGATTTTCATTCATATTGCGAATAAACGAACCGTCAATTTTAAGAAAATCAATGTCCATATTCTGTAAATAAGAGAAGGAGCTGAGTCCGCAACCAAAGTCATCAAGCGCAATCAAGCTTCCAAGTTTCTTTATCTTGTTGATGAACTCGATGGCGGTTTTAAAATTAGCAATGGTTGCCGTTTCCGTTATGTCAAAACAGATAGTCTCCGCCGGCAGTTTATATTTTACCAATAAGGACTGAATGTAATCGAATAGACTGTTATCACCGAGTGACTGGCCTGAAAGGTTGATGCTGACAAAAACCTTTCCATCTTTCCGGTTTCGAGATAACTGATTTAAATATGAAAAAGAAGTCTTGATAACCCAACGATCAATCGCTGATATGCGCTGATAACGTTCCGCTGCAGGAATAAAGGCCCCCGGTGGGATAACGCGTTTTTTGTCTTTCAGGCGCAACAGATATTCATAATACGATGGACCTGCTCCACGAAGTGGGACAATGAGTTGTTGATAAAGCAGAAAATTATTATTTTCAAGTGCGACATCAATGCGGTTTGCCCAGTTCATCTCCCGGCGTCGTTGACGTAAGCCGATATCTTCACGCTTATAAACCTGAATACAATTCCTGCCTTTATCTTTGGCGGCATAACAGGCCAGATCTGCAGCACTTAGAATTTCATCCGGACTCATATCTATTCCGTTGATTTCAACGACGCCAATGCTTACTCCAATATTGAAAATTTGTGTATTCCATGCAAAACGAAAGTCATTGACGATTTGATGCAAGTCATCAGCAATAATTTTCGCCTGTTTCAGATCACAGTTCTCCAGTAATACACAGAATTCATCGCCGCCAAGACGGGCAAGCGTGTCTCTTCCTCTAATTCGGGTATATAGTAAAGAGGATAATTGTTTTAGTAGTTCATCGCCTGCGGAGTGTCCACAGGTGTCATTGACAACCTTAAACTGGTCAAGATCAAGATAAAGTAATGCATTAACGGCTTTTCCGTTTTTTGCCTGGCGCGTAGCGCGTCCAAGACGATGTTCAAATTCAGACCGGTTGACCAGACCGGTAAGACTGTCGTGATAGGCGAGATGCTGGATGGCGGCTTCGGCATTGCGTTGTGACTGACGTAATGCCGCTTCCCGTAATTCACGCTGGATGGCGGGAATCAGGCGGGCCAGATTGTCCTTCATTATGTAGTCATGGGCGCCCGCTTTCATAGCTTTGACAGCAAGATCTTCACCAATGCTTCCGGAGACAATAATCACCGGTATATCAATGTTGAGTTTTTTTATAACGGAAAGGACGGCGCTTGAATCAAGCTCGGGCATATTATGATCGGTTATTATGAGATCCCAATTTGTATTGCGCAGTGATTTTTTAAGAGAGTGACGGCTGATAACTTGTTGGTGTTGGGTATGGTATCCACCGCTTTCCAGGTGGCGTAATAATAGTAAGGCGTCATCATCTGAGTCTTCGACAATCAATACACGCAGCAACTTTTTTTTCATGCGCTTGTCTCCGGGTGTATTTGCATTTTAATAGCCGTGTTAGCTGATTTTTTAATATGGTCTAATTTTCATGGCGCCGATATTCGAATACTGTTTGGTTTGTTAATTGATAGCATTAATAATAGGAGAATTACTTTCAAATAAAAGTAACTTTATTTGTATGTTTTTGGCGGTGGGGTTGTTTAATGCTGAATAGTTTATTTTTCGATGATGTTACGTAATTCCTGCAATTTCTTCGACAGGGTTTCTTTTAATTCGAGTTCAATACCGGCCATGCAGCGCACCAGCATTTCATTCAGGTAATCATCCATCTCAAGTTGTACGGCTTCAATTTTGTCGATGAATTCCTGTTTGCGGGCATGGCTGATTTCCGGTGTGTTTTCTACAGGGTTTTCAAGTTGTTCAAACAGCGGCAGACTGTCCGCCTCATTACCGGGAATAACGATATCTTCGAGTACGGGAACGGAGAATTCATTTTCACTATCCGTGTCTTCGTCGGCCAGCAGATCGGTCATCAGTAATGATTCCTGCTGGGGTTTTATCTGTGGTTTGCCAACACTGGGTTTGTAGTGCTTCTGATTGTCGATGCGCGATCCTTCCAGACTTTCGCGGGCCGCGCTGAGTTTGTTTTCGTTTTCTTCGAGCAGGGTATGGATCGACTCCAGCGCATTGACCAGCGAGGCCTGCGATTCATTCATTTCCCGGAGTTCTTTTTCCTTGTCGATGTGTTTGCTCATATTTATCCCGCCAGTTCGTGGGTTTGTAATTCATAGCCGCGTTCACGATAAAATTTGAATCGCTCACGAGCCTGAGTACGTTGCGTTTCATCGCCGCTGACAATTTCAGCTACGCGTTCAAAGCGGCTGAAAAAAGGCGGCACCGTTTGATCCAGATTGATCAGTAACTGGTGATGCGCGGCCAGTTCGGCGTCGCTGCAGGTTTGGTGGCCGATAATTATCGGACTGTCCGCATTGGCATCGCTGTTGTGCAGTTGATGCGGAACAAAGCTGCCGTCCCGGAAGGTCCACAATAACTTGTCCAGTTGCATCGCCTGTTGCCGGCTTGAGGCGTGAATATAAATACTGTGTTTAAGTCCGTAGGCTTTTTCCGCCAGCCGGCAGGCCGTGTGTTCGGCCGCCTCGGCTTTCTGGTTGGCGAGAATGTAGAAATCAATACGGGTCATGTCAGTTTATAATTTTTTCCACACTGGTTAAGCAGATACTGGGTAAGCAGGGCGACCGGGCGGCCGGTGGCGCCCTTGTTGGCGCCGCCTTCCCAGGCGACCCCGGCGATATCCAGATGCGCCCACTTGAATTTTTTCGTGAAGCGGGAAAGAAAACAGGCGGCGGTAATGGTGCCGGCTTCACGTCCGCCGATGTTGGCCATGTCGGCAAAGTTGCTTTTCAGTTGTTCCTGATAGTCATCCCACAGCGGCATTCGCCAGGCGCGGTCGCCGCTGTCTTTACCCGCATCGAGTAAGGCGTCGGCCAGTTTGTCATCATTGCTGAGCATGCCGCAGGCGTGTTTGCCCAGAGCAATGACACAGGCGCCGGTGAGCGTGGCGACATCGATCACGGTTTTGGGGTTGAATTTTTCACTGTAGGTGAGCGCGTCACAGAGGATCAGCCGGCCTTCGGCATCGGTGTTAAGCACTTCGATGGTCTGCCCCGACATACTGGTGACAATGTCGCCGGGTTTGCTGGCCGCGCCGTCAGGCAGGTTTTCACAGCTGGGGACAAGGGCGATTACATTCAGTGGCAGCTTTAGTTCGCTGATAGCGGCCATCGCGCCAATGACGCCGGCGGCGCCGCACATGTCATATTTCATTTCATCCATGGCGGCGGAGGGTTTGATGGAGATGCCGCCGGAGTCGAAGGTGATGCCCTTACCGACCAGCACGATGGGCTTGTCGGTTTTTTTGCCGCCCTGATAATTCATTTCGATCAGGCGGGGCGGCTGGCGGCTGCCTTTGGCGACCGAGAGCAGCGCGCCCATGCCCAGTGTTTCCATCTGTTTCTGTCCCAGTGCGCGGACTTTCATTTTGCCGGACTGTTTGCCCAGTTTGCCCGCCTGCGCAGCCAGATAGGTGGGGGTGCAGATATTTGCGGGCAGGTTGCCGAGTTCGCGCGCCAGCGCGCTGCCGCCGGCGATGGCCTGACCGATAGCCAGTCCCTGTTTCGCTTCTTTCAGTTCGCGGGCGCTGGCGATGGCGAAAGTGATTTTGCGCAGGGCGGGGGCATCGTCTTTTTCACTTTTCAGCTGGTCGGCGCGGTACAGGCTGTGTTCGACGAGCTCTGCGGCCTGCCGGATTTTCCAGCCGCTGCGGTGTTCCGCAACATCCAGCTCCGTGAGAAAACTGAAGGCGTCGCGCGCGCCGGATTTGAGTAGCGCGGTATTGGCGGTTTTCAGGGCTTTGCGATAGACCCCGTCATCGAAGTCTTTTTGCTTTCCGCAGCCGACCAGCAAAATGCGTTCACAGGCGCTGCCGTCAAGCCGGTGCAGCATCAGGCTTTCTCCGGCCTTGCCATCCATATCGCCGCTTTTCAATACACGGCTTAACTGTCCGGCGCAGGCCCGGTCCATTTTCTCCGCCGCCGGGCTGAGTTTGCGGCGCTCGAAAACGCCGAGAATAACGCAGCCGCTTTTCTGCTGTTCGGGAAAGCCGTGTTTGATAGTGATATTCATGCATTGATTCCTGTTTGCGTAGGCGAGTTAAGGTTAGCGGCAGTCCGTGTAACTGCGGGACTAACTATAACAGGCGCGGGCGAATTTTCGTAGATCTCCGGTATCGATCCGCTGTCGGCTGCTGTCGGCAAGCGGCTGGTAAAAAGCCATGCGTCTGTGTACTCTCTGTATTTTCTCACACCGGATCTGGCGCGACCGTTGATTATTACCCGCTATTTGCTCAAAGAAATATTTAACACCCTGCTGGGGGTGATGCTGGTGCTGATTTTGATCGCGGTCAGCGTGCAAATGGTCGGTAGTCTGGCCAAGGTCAGCGCCGGGGTGATTCAGCCGGGCACCCTGATGTTGGTGCTGGGGCTGAATATGTTCAGTCTGTTCACCTATATTCTGCCGTTAGCTTTATACCTTGCCATTCTTTTGTCCTTAAGCCGTCTTTATCGTGACAGTGAGATGACCGCGATTTTCGCCTGTGGCATCGGCCCGTTTCATATTATGCGTACGGTTTTGATCCTCGGCATTTTTTTTGCGCTGGTGCAAAGCGTTTTCACTGTCTGGCTGACGCCCTGGGCGGAAGGCCATTATTCCCGTCTGACTGAAAAATCAAAACGCGGCGGCGATATCGAAGGCGTCATGCCGGGACGCTTCAATGAATTGAATGGGGCGCAGGGCGTGATCTATGTACAGGAGATTGACAAGGAGACGGGGGAGCTGAAAAATATTTTTCTGCAAATGCAGCAAAAGTCTGACCGCAGAAAAGGCGGCGCCGAGCAATTTACTGTGATAGCCGAACGCGCTTACAAGATCCGTGATGAAAAAAACCGTGAGCAGTTTTTAATCCTCGAAGACGGTTCACGCTATGAAGGTATCCCGGGGGATGAGCATTTCGCTATTCTTGATTTTAAGAAACACGGCATTCGCTTGCAACAAAAGCCGGTGGTGATTCGTGACCGCCGTCATCGCGCGATTCCCAGTGAAGAGCTGATCGGTTCCGACCGGCTTGATTATCAGGTTGAGTTGCGCTGGCGTATTTCTTCCGCCCTGATGTGCATGGGGCTGGCGATGCTGGCGGTGCCGTTGAGTCGCACCTCTCAGCGTCAGGGTCGCTATGGCAAACTGGCCATCGCCATGGTGCTGTATATTCTGTTCAGTAATTTTCTCAATGTGGTGCGCGGCTGGATTCAGAAAGAGACGATTCCGCTGGAGCTGGGTTTCTGGTGGGTGCATGTGATAGTGATCATCCTGGCCTTGCTGCTGTTATCAAGACAGTTGAGTATGCGTTCCATATTCCGCCGGCGGCGGGTGGGCGCATGAAAATACTGGATCGCTATATCGGTCAGGTGGTGATGCAGACGGTGCTGGCCGTTGTAACTGTGCTGGTGGTGTTGTTCGGCATGATCAGCTTCGCCAACGAGGCGGATAAAATCGGTCGCGCCGATTACACCGTGAGCGTGGCGATTGTTTATACGTTGTTGAAATTACCCCTGCAGATTTACCAGTTGTTTCCTTTGAGCGCCCTGCTCGGCACCATGATGGGGCTGGGCTTGCTGGCTAATCACAGCGAGCTGGTGGTGGTGCGCGCTGCCGGTGTCTCCATTCGGCGCATTATTGTGGCAGTAATGAAAATCATGTTGTTGCTGATTTTTCTGGTGATTTTTATCGGCGAGGTGATTGCTCCGCCCGCTTATCAGTATGCCGTGCATTCGCGGGTTAAGGCCATGGCGGGCAAGATCAGTCTGAATACCGATTACGGTCTCTGGGCGCGTGACGGCGGCATGATCATTCATGTCCGGCGGGTGGAAAATGACGGGCGACTGATCGATATCCGCCTGTATGATTTTGATCAAAAAACGCGGCAAATGCGGTTTGTCCTGAGTGCGGAAGAGGGAAGCTTCGATGGCCGGCAATGGCAACTGTCAAAGGTAAACAGGGGCACGATTCTGGCGGACAGGCTGGTGCTGGAGAACATGCCGACGCTTAACTGGCAATCCTTGCTGGATCCAGATCTGATTAATGTGGTTTCGGTTGGACCGGATGAGCTGTCTTCATTCAAGCTCTGGAACTATATTCAGTATCTGAAAGATAACAGCCTCGAATATGAGCAGTATGAACTGGCGTTTTATAACCGCTTATTTATGCCGCTGGCGATTATCGCCATGGTGCTGATTGCCGTGCCCTTTGTGTTCGTTTCTCAACGCCACAGTAGTATTGGCCAGAAGATTGTGATCGGCTTTCTGATTGGGATTATTTTTTATATCGCCAATCGCCTGATCGGGCAAATGGGGCTGGTCTATGATTTTCCGCCGATGCTGGCGGCAGCCCTGCCCACGCTATTGGTGATCAGCGCCGCCGGCATTTTACTTCGGCGTCTTCGCTGAGTTTATTTCTTCCCGTATATCGACGACCTGAGACTGGGTGAAACGATCGCGCCATGAATCGGGCCAGTGATCGATGAGCAGCCAGATACTACCCGGCGCCACAAGCGCGGCGCAGGGCAGGGATTTTAATTGCTGCAGCGCGGCGGGCAGGTGTTCGGCGCTGAAGCTGCTGCACAGAAAGCCACCGAGTCCGAGCAGCGCCCAGGCGGGCAGGCCGGTAATAAAACGCAGCAGCGCCTGCCACAGGCTGATGGAACGGCCATCCTCCTGTTGCAGGCGGATTTTCCAGGCGCGCATTCCCAGCGTTTGCCCCCCGTGAGTCCAGAACCAGGCGAAGAAGGCAAAGCTGACCAGAAACAACCAGGTGGTGACGAAAGGGTTATTGGCCCGGGTCGCCTCTCCTCCCGTGAACAGGGTGACCAGCCCGGTTGAAAAAATCAGCAGGGCAAGCAGCAGCAGGGCATCGTAGCCCATGGCCGCAAATCGGCGCAGCAGGCCGGCGTATTTGGGTGAAGAGGGAGGAGATTTTTTCATAAACAATGACAGGCGTGAGGGTAATTGCGTGCGTATGGTACGGTTTCCTGCTGCATCTGTATAGTCCGCGTAAATAACGCAGAGGGCGCAGAGTTTTATTTTTTGCGTAGATATTCAGGTGTCAGAGTCGTTTTTGAGATCCCCTCACCCCACCCCTCTCCCGGGGGGAGAGGGAGCTAGTTCGGTGGCAACCCACAAATTTTCCTGAAGAGCCAAATAATTTTTTTCTCTGCGCCTCCGCGTCTCTGCGTCCTCTGCGTTTTCAATGCGACATCTGAAATGAGCACACCACTACGCTCTACCCCA
>WFVC01000051.1 GCA_015491815.1 Gammaproteobacteria bacterium
AAATTACACTAATAAAGGGATA
Source organism: Gammaproteobacteria bacterium (assembly GCA_015491815.1). GTDB lineage: Bacteria > Pseudomonadota > Gammaproteobacteria > UBA6429 > Thiohalophilaceae > JAADGZ01. The sequence goes on from WFVC01000051.1 coordinate 23, forward strand.
AGTGCGTATTATATAATTAATGAAGGGTCAATTAATAATTCCATCTATTTGCTTAATGATTCTGAGGAATATATATACGTGGTTAAAGGAGCGTTTGGAGAGCTGTTTGCCAGAAGGTTTTTGTCTGGTTTACAGTATGTATTTTAAGGAACACATAACCCGTTACGGTGAGAAATGAGGCAGACAAGAGAAAAATTTATTTAATGGTTATCATATTTTTTATCGAATTGAAAAAAACGTAATACTCATCACGGCGATAACACACGGGAAATGGCTGGTCGAAGTTAGTGCCGATGAAAATAAACAATAAACATTGATTAACCCAAGATTAACCAACAAAAAACCTGGAGTACCAATGAGCGCGACAATCGCAAACATACACGCCCGTGAAATTATTGATTCCCGTGGCAATCCCACCGTCGAAGCCGACGTTACCCTGGAATCCGGAAAAATGGGTCGTGCGGCTGTGCCATCCGGCGCATCCACCGGCTCTCGTGAAGCTATTGAGCTGCGCGACGATGATAAATCCCGCTACCTGGGAAAAGGCGTGCTCAAAGCTGTAGCCAACATCAACGGCGAAATCCGTGACGCCCTGCTGGGCAAAGACGCCAGCGATCAGACTACCATCGACCAGCTGATGATCGACCTCGACGGCACTGAAAATAAAGACCGTCTTGGAGCCAATGCGCTACTGGCCGTCTCCATGGCCGCTGCTAAAGCCGCCGCCAGCGAAGCAGGTGTTTCACTCTACCGTTATCTGGGTGGTGAAAATGCCACCACACTGCCCGTGCCGATGATGAACATCATCAACGGCGGCTCACATGCCGATAACAGCGTGGATTTGCAGGAATTCATGATTCAGCCCGTAGGCGCAGCCAATATTTCCGAAGCCATTCGTTGCGGTGCTGAAATATTTCACGCACTGAAAAAAGTATTGAGTGATCGTGGCCTGAATACCGCCGTGGGCGACGAAGGGGGATTTGCCCCGGACTTGCCCTCCAACGAAGCCGCCATCGAAGTTATTATCCAGGCTATTGAAGCCGCAGGTTACACACCGGGTAAAGACGTATTCATCGCCATCGATGCCGCCGCCTCTGAATTTTACAAAAATGGAAAATATGAACTGACCTCGGAAGGTAAATCATTAACGGCTGCCGAATTTGTTGACGTATTGGCCAGCTGGGTGGATAAATACCCCATCCTTTCCATCGAAGACGGACTGGACGAAAGTGACTGGGAAGGCTGGGCCATCTTAACCGAAAAACTGGGAGACAAAATCCAGTTAGTGGGCGATGACCTGTTCGTCACCAACACCAAAATACTTAAACGTGGCATCGACAACAACATTGCCAACTCCATCCTGATCAAAGTTAACCAGATTGGCACACTGACGGAAACCTTCGCCGCCATCGACATGGCCAAAGCCGCCGGTTACACCTCGGTGATGTCACATCGTTCCGGTGAAACAGAAGACGCCACGATTGCCGACCTTGCCGTAGCCACAGGCACGGGACAAATCAAGACCGGCTCCCTGTCGCGCTCTGACCGCATTGCCAAATACAACCAGCTGCTGCGCATTGCCGAAGAGCTGGGCGACAAGGCAACCTATCCCGGCATGGCTGCTTTCAAACGTGCCTGACCTGAAATGAAGCAAAGATGAAAACCATCATCGCCGCCCTTATCGTCCTGTTTGTACTGTTACAGTTCAAACTCTGGCTTGGTGAGGGCGGCATGAAGGACGTGTGGGCGCTGGACGAAGCCATTGCCGCACAAACTGACAAAAATGTGCGGCTCAAAGAACGCAATCGAACACTCTCTGCCGAAGTAGATGATCTCAAACAAGGGCTTGAAGCCATCGAAGAACGTGCCCGTTATGATCTGGGCATGATCAGAGAAGGCGAAACTTTTTTTCAAGTTGTTGACTGAGCTTGAGCCCGCCAACTATAAATAGTCATTCTTTTCCGGTGTCAAGCTGCTGGGCTGTCATTCCCGCCGCAGGTGTAGGTGCGCGCATGGCATCTGACCGGCCCAAACAATAC
>WFVC01000052.1 GCA_015491815.1 Gammaproteobacteria bacterium
ATCGTAACCTCACTATTGATACCGTGGCGTTTTTATTGTCCCGCCCCCGGTGCTTGAATTTTTCCAGCAATAAATCTTCCACGCCGGTATTCGCCGCCAGCATGGCTGCGGCCTCGGAAACCGCCGGCGTGCCCATATATTTCAGCACCACATCTGATGGATTAGGCACTTCGACCTGCGCCAGTTGCCTGGCCGGATAAAAATACAGCGGCCAGTTTTGCTTATGAGATAATTCCAGCAGCGCCACCTCGTCTCTTTTTTTATCGATGGTCGCCATTGCCGTTACCGCAGCATAGCTGCAGGCGACTTCTTTCAGGGCCAGATCAACCGCTGTTTCCAGCGTTTGCAAAACTGTGTTGCGATCACAGCCAACTCCGAGAATAATTTTTTCCGGCCTAGCCATCGAGTCCACCTTCAGGCGGGCGGTAGACCACCAGACGTTCCGCCAGCGCCCGCCAGAGTTGCTCAGGAATATCACGTCGAGTAATCCACAGCACGGCCTTATACTGTTCTAAATCGACCTGTTCAAAATCATCAAACAGATGAATATTTTCAGGAATGGCGCCGGGCCATCGCCACCAGTCTTTCGATCCGCATTCCTGCACCAGCGCAATCGCTTCTTCATTCACGACATGGGCGGAAACCCGGGTAATATTGATCTTCGGCGCGTCCACTTTCCAGCCCAGTTCGCGACCAAGAATATCAACGGCAAGGGTTTTTCCTGCATCGGAAGCGGTGGTCAGCACCGGCGTTGCGCCCAGCAGATCGGCCAGTTGTTCGGCAAAGGCGTTCGCGCCGCCCACATGCCCGGAAAGCACGGGAATCACGAAACGCGCGGCATCATCCACCACCACCACACCCGGATCTTCTTCCTTTGATTTAAGGTGTGGCGCAATCAGGCGCACCACCGCGCCAATCGAAACAAAAAATGCCAGTTGGTCATAACTGGAAAAAATATCGCCTATCTGCGGCCGCAACGGCCCGCTACTGACAATGACGTTATTGGACAGCCCCTGCATAACATGCGCGAATTTTTCCGAAACAATAATATCGGCCTCGGGCATTTTCAGCCCGGCTTCTCTAACCAGATTGGCGGCATGTTTGGTAATCGCCAGCATTGCGATGCGCACTTTCTCTGTCATGCTGAGACTCCGGTCTTTTTCATTTCCGGTTTTTTTCGACAACCCCGGATCATCTCACCCCGTTGCCGGTGCGGATTTTTCACCAGTAATAACGACAGGTAGTTAACGGGAGTCCCCTTCAGACTGGCGATATCCCTGACAATATGTTCATCCGGCGTCCCGGCCTTTTCGATAAACTGGCTGTGCTCAATAAGATTTCGCTGCGAAAGTAAATCGATCACGTCATCCATCAGGGGTTTGACCTTGAGCAGAACCAGCGTATCGAACTGCCTGAGTAATTCATCAATTACCGTAACGCCATAACTGGCCGGAATAATGGCGATGGTGTCATCGGTATCGGCCAGTGAGGTTTGCAATCGCGCGGCGGCGGCGTTAAACGAACACACTCCGGCAACGGTTTCAACCTGAATGCTTTCATCCAGAGAAAGCACCGTTCGCGCCAGATGGCCAAAGGTCGAATAGGTTGAAGCATCGCCTTCCACCAGAAACAGTACATCCTTACCCGTATGCAAATAGTCGACAATGGTTTCAGCGGCCTGCCGCCAGTACTTCGCCAGTTTCGCCTTGTCATGAGTCATGGGAAATACCAACGCCTGACTTGCAGCGGGTAAGGACAGATCCGCGCGCAAAACAATATCCAGCGCATAGCTGTCGCTTTTTTTACTGCGCACCGGATAGGTCCAGACCGTATCATTTCGTTGCAGCAAGGCCCAGGCATGGCGGGTGATCAGCCCGGGATCGCCGGGGCCAAGCGAAACGCCGTAGAGAACGCCGGAAGGATGAATACTCATGTGGTTTCTTTCTCCGAATTGATTTTATGCGCACAGACGATCCAGACCGGATTTTCCGCCCGCATGCGTTGCATATTCAAAATAGGTTGACTGCGACTGGCCTGCAGCTGCGTCACGTCCCAGCCGGTATTGATTTGTTTGAGCAGTTGAGTCGCTTCGGCGAGATTTTCCAGGGTAACAAAATTCATCACCAGCCGACCGCCAGGAGTCAGCCGCTGCATACACAGCTTGATCAATGTTTCCAGTTCGCCGCCGGAGCCGCCGATGAACACCGCATCAGGATCCGGCCAGCTATCAAGTTGCGCCGGCGCCCTGCCTGAGACAATCTGATAATTATGGATCGCCATGCGCTGTACATTCTGTTTTATGATCGCAAGATCCTGTTCATTTTTTTCAATTGCGTACACATGGCCTTGCGAACACAGACGCGCGGCTTCCAGTCCCACCGACCCTGAGCCTGCGCCAATATCCCAGACAATGCTGTCGACGCGCAGTTGCATGCGCGCCAGCGATACCGCGCGCACTTCCAGTTTGGTGATTAAACCTTTGTCCGGTTTGCGTTGCGCAAAACTGTCATCACTGCAACCGAACAGAACAGGGCGCGCGCTTATGCGTCTGCGTTGCAGAACAACTATATTGGGATCAGCAAAAGATTGTGCGGCCGCGTCCGCTACTGACAGTTCGCCTGTTATGCGTTCATTTTCACGCAACAGGCATTCCGCAACAGAAACGCTAAAGTCATGTTCCATGCCTTCACTCAACAACATGCGCGCAATTCTGTCTGGCGTGTTTTCCGGGCTGGTGTACACGGCAATCAAATCATGTTCACGCGCCGCCTGTAATACGGGATAAAAACCGTGTTCTGTTCCCGCGCCCAATTCCCATTCACCGGCGTCACGACTGTGCACCGAACAGATTTTAACATCCTGCCAGGCCAGTCCCAGACGCGCGCAGGCCAGTTGCAGCATGGAAAGATTGGGAATGATCACGCAGGCTTCCCGTCCCAGCCGGTTGATCAGATAACGGCCGATGCCATGACAAAGAGGATCGCCCGTCGCCAGCACCACCACCGCCCGGTCTTTTTTTTGCGCCGCCTCGATCCATTCCGGCGCGCGACTCAGGCAGCCGGTTAAATCATGTGTTTGCGCATCCTTGTGAAACAGCTTTTTAAACATCGACAAGGTGCGCGTCCCACCTATCACCACCTCCGCCTGACGAAGGCTTTCCAGAGCAGCGCCGGAAAGACTGTGTTCGCCATCATCCAGCACGCCGATGATCCGGCAGGCTTCAGTCATGTTTGCGTCCCCCGTTTATTTCCGCCTGCCAGTTGCCTTCAAAGTCACAGATCAAAATCCGGATATCAAATTTTCCGGGATAGCGGCGGCTGAGTGTTTCAATTACTTTCTTCCCGAGCGCCTGATAAAATTCATCCAGCAAGCCCAGTTCCTGCATGCGTTCACTGGCGTAACGCGCCGTCTGCCCTGCACGAATATCCTCACAGATATTTTTCGGCGCGCCAATCTCCGCCACCAGTTCAGCCAGCAGATCTGTATTAACCGCATTGCGATTGGCATGGGTGATGGTTTCGCCCTGCGCGATCTTGGTCAGCTTGCCCACCATGCCGCCGAAAATAATATGCTCGATGCCTTCTTTAACAACAGTATCGATAGCGTATTTAAGAAAGTCGCCCATTTGCACAAAACAGGCGGGCGCCAGATTAGGCAACTCACGCATCATAAATTTTTCCGTGCGCCCGCCGGTGGTCAGCACCACCGTATCCTGTCCCTGCGCCGCCGCGATCTGAATGCCCTGAATCACGCTGTCGCGAAACGCTGCGGTAGAATAGGGATGAACAATGCCGGTAGTGCCAAGAATAGAAATGCCATCAAGAATGCCGAGACGCGGGTTCAGCGTTTTCTTCGCCATTTTCTCACCGCCCGGCACCGAGATAGTGACTTCAAGTCCCTTGCTTTTTAGCAAACTGTCCGCCGCTTCACGCACATTTTTTTCAATATTTTTACGCGGCGAAGGATTGATCGCCGGGCCACCGACTTCCAGTCCCAGCCCCTGCATCGTTACCCGGCCAACGCCCTGCCCTCCCAGAATTCGAATTTCATTCGGGTGCTCAGGCAAAATACGCACATCGGCGGTTAGCGGCGCTTTGTCCGTGCAATCCGGATCATCCCCCGCATCCTTGATCACCACCGCATGGGCATGACCGTTTTTACAAAAACCATCACTGACTGCAAAACACACCTGCTGCTCATTAGGGAGAATACAATCCACCTTCTTCGGTACTGCGCCCTGCACCAGTCCCAGTGTCGCGGCGCGCGCGGCGGCGGCGGAACAGGCGCCGGTGGTAAAGCCTTTACGCGCGCCTCGTTTCTTTTTTTTACGAACAGGTTTCATACCGACGAAGGTTTGCGCCATTGCTCATAATGAATCAGTGAATCCACCGGCATGCGCGGCAGCCAGCCCGCTTTTTCCAACTCCGGTTTTTCGTGAAAGTGGCTGACATAGCCAATGCATAAATAGGCGATCGGAATAATATGTTCGGGAATCGCCAGAATATCTTTCAGGGCATCGTGATGAATAATGCTAACCCAGCCAAGACCGAGATTTTCCGCCCTTGCCGCCAGCCATAAATTCTGCACTGCGCAAACCGAGCTGTATAAATCCATCTCCGGGTTGGCGGTGCGGCCAATAACAACATCACCGGTTCGACTTCGATCACAGGTTACACAAACGCCCAACGGCGCTTCCATGATGCCTTCGAGTTTGAAAGAACGGTATTTTTCTCGCCGTTCACCTTCGAACATCTGCGCCGCTTCGCAGTGAGCCAACTCAAAACTGTTTTTTATAGATTGTTTTACTTTATTGTCTCGGATAACTATAAAGTCCCAGGGCTGCATAAAGCCCACGCTGGGCGCATGATGAGCCGCATCGAGAATACGTTTCAACACTTCATCAGGAACAGGATCGGGAAGAAATTCGGCGCGCGTATCACGACGATTATAGATCGTTTTATAAACCGCTTTTCGTTCCTGTTCAGTAATTTTCATTCGTTATAAATCCTTATGTGAAATATTTTTATTTAACACGGAAAACACCAAAACGCCGAAGCGTGGAGAAAAACATATTAAGGAAGCTCTGATTAATTCCGTCGTTCGTGGTGAAGTCCTGAGCCTGACGAAGGGGCGAACCATTAACGCTAAGCATTGTAAAATCATAATGTTATATGGTTCACCCTTCGACAAGCTCAGGGTGAACGGAATTAATCAGAGTTTCCTTAATATTTTTAAAATCTTTTACTTGTGCGCTGCTTCGGTCAGAGCCAACAGCGCATGGATGGCCGCCACCACCAGCGTCGATCCGCCCTTGCGACCGTCGGTAATGATCCAGGGGATCGCATTCACCTCTGTCAATGCCTGTTTCGATTCGGCGGCGGAAACGAAGCCAACCGGCATGCCGATAATCAATGCCGGTTGCAGGTTTTCTTCTTTCACCATGCGAATGATTTCGAGCAAGGCGGTGGGCGCATTGCCGACAGCGACAATACTGTCGTCGAGCAAACCCAGCCGCTGCGCCTTACGCATGGCCTGCACCGCGCGCGTGCTGTTCTCGCGTTTGGCCTGTTCGATCACATCTTCATCGGCAATAAAGTGGTGGGTGTTGACGCCAAAATGGTTGAGGCGCGGCTTCGACAGTCCCACGCAGATCATTTCCACATCGGCGATGATATTCGCGCCCCGGGAAATAGCGTCAAGTCCGGCGTTCACGGCTTCGCTGTGAAACCGGCTCAGGCCGTTGAATTCAAAATCAGCCGTGGCGTGAATCATGCGCCGAACGATTTGCCATTGCGCCTGAGTGTAATCATGCACACCGGCTTCATTATCAACAATGGCAAAAGAATCATGTTCGATTTTTTTACCCGCCTGCGTTAACTGTTCGGTTATTACGTTGCTCATGCTGTCACCTTATCGGAAATATCAGTATGGGAATGATGATGGTGATGTTCGTGCTCATGATTGCCCGCCGCTCTATACCGGCAACCGTCACATTCCATCATCGCCGTTTCAGTCTCATCAGGATCGCCATCAGCCTGCAAAACACGCTTGGTCAGCAATTCATAGATCTCCCGTTCAAAACCAAAGTAGGCTCCACATTCAATCGCTGTTTGCGGATACTGGGATTGCAATCGCGCAACCTGATGTTTAATCCGTTCAATCAATGTTCCGGTAAACAGATAATATGGCAAAATCGCGATCTGGGTCATGCCCAGCGCCACCTGTTGTCGCACTACCTGTTCAAGACGCGGAAAGGTGATCCCGGTAAAAGCGATATCAATATGTTCGTGATCGCTTTCCTCATAAAGCCATCGCGCCATTTTCGCCACTTCGCCGTTGGCGATGCGATCAGATGATCCACGTCCAAGAATGATCACCCCCGTGGTTTTTGGATCGGGCATATCCAGCGTGCTCATCACCCTGCGCAAGTTACGATTAAGAATCGTAAGAACAGCTTCGTCCGCGCCCAGATGCCGCGCATAAACAAACTCAATATCAGGATGACGTAAACGCGCCTGCTCGATGAATTCAGGAATTTCCATTTTCACATGACCGGCGGCATTGAGAATCAGCGGCGCGACGATCACTTTTTTACTGTTATCGTTTGCATGCCGAGCCGCATTGTCCAGCCCGGCATCCAGCAGCACCTCGGCAAACTCAATGAAACAGGTTTCAATATGCCAGTTCGGATGCTGCTCCCGCCAGTTTGCGGCAAATTGTTCGATTTCACGATTGCCTTCGACAAAACGCGAACCGTGACCGACTAACAATACTGTACTGTTCAAGACATGACCTCTTCCGGTTTTATAGCCTTACGAAAACGATGACTGAAGGTTTTATCATAAAGTTTTGATTTTTTAAGCTCGGGCCACTGACGCGCGCCCAGAGCCGGACTGACGATAATCATCGCCTGCGCATTTATTTTTTCGGCCCGGCATTTTTCCCGGATATCCGCCAGCGTTGCGCGAATAATTTTTTCCTCGCCCGGCCAACTGGCCTTGTGCACCACCAGCACCGGCGCATCTTCGGCCCAGCCCGCTGCATATAATTCACTCTGCACTTTTTTCAGCAGGGTGATGGAAAGAAACAGACACAGGGTGCAGTGGTGTCGCGCCAGTTCGAGCAGTGACTCGCCCGCCGGCATCGGTGTGCGGCCTTCCACGCGCGTCAGTATAACGGTCTGGGTCACCTCCGGCAGGGTCAGACTTTCCACCCCGGCGGCGGCGGAAGCCATCGCCGAAGACACTCCCGGCACTACACCGATTTCGATACTTTCTTTATCCAGCGCCTGCGCCATTTCAATCAACGCGCCATACAGACCCGGATCGCCGGTTTGCAATCTCACGACGGTGGAAAATTTGTGCGCGCGCGCAATCAGCCAGTCATTAATCGCGTCCAGATCCATGCCTTTGGAGTCCTGAATCTCACAGCCCGACCCGGCCCAGCGCATCGCGGCTTCAGACACCAGTGAACCGGCAAACAGAATCGCATCGGCCTCGGCGATTAGCTTCTGACCTTTGACGGTCATTAATTCCGGATCGCCGGGACCGGCGCCGACGAACCAGACTTTGGGCTTTGATTCTATCATGGCAGAAACAACCTCGCCGACGCTTCGGGATTGGAAGGGAAATACATATGCAGATAGGAAGCGTGTAAACGCTGTTGCCGATAAACGGCTTCACCACGACCGCGCTTGCGCGAACTTTTACTCAGGGTCAGCGGCTCCAGATCGGTTTCCAGTTTTGAATGATGAAAGGTATGGCCGTGCAGAGCGCCTTCAGGCAACTCGACGCTGTGCAGGCCGAGGTTGGCCAGCCGCGGCTGCATACTGGCGTGACCGGGCAACAGTCCCACCATCTCGGCGCGTTGGCCTTGTTTGTCAGTCAGCGAATCAAACAGGTACAACATGCCGCCACATTCCGCCACGGTCGGTTTACCGGCGGCATGATGCGCACGAATGGCCTCATGCATGCGATTATTCCGCGCCAACGCTTGCAAATAAAGCTCGGGATAGCCACCGGGCAAATAGAGACTGTCCGCCTGCGGTAAGGCGGCGTCCTTAAGGGGAGAAAAGAAATGCAGTGTCGCCCCCATCTCCTGCAGTAATTCAAGGTTGGCTCGATAAACAAAAGCAAAGGCGGGATCGTTGGCCACCGCAATCTCAACCCCTTCAAGCTCGGGTTTTGGCGTAGTTGATTCAGGCAAATCAAAACAAACCGGCTGCGGCTGATAATCAAAACCATTATCCACTAAAGCCTGAGTCGCCTGATCAATGCGCGCATCAAGATCGGCGATCTCTTCCGCCTGCACCAGACCAAGATGACGGGAAGGCAGTTCAAAGGCGCTGTCCCGATTCAGTACGCCGAGACAGTGAACATTGTCAGACAGGCTTTCTCTCAACATATCGGCATGACCGGGACTGGCGACGCGGTTGGCGATAACCCCGGCAAAGGGAACGCGCGATCGATAGGTCGCCAGCCCGTGAGCCAGTGCGCCAAAAGTCTGCGCCATTGCCGTGGCGTCGATAATAGCCAACACCGGGATGCCGAACAGCTCGGCCAGATCGGCGCTGGAAGTCGTCCCATCGAACAATCCCATCACGCCTTCAATCAAAATCAGGTCGGCTTCAGCTGCAGCCTTGTACAAAAGCTGCCGGCAATGTTGCTCACCGCCCATCCACAGATCCAGTTGATAGACAGGCTGGCCCGAAGCCTGTTCCAGAATCATGGGATCGAGAAAGTCGGGACCGGTTTTAAACACCCGAACATTTTTTCCCTGCTGCCGATAAAAACGCGCAAGAGCGGCGGTAAGCGTGGTTTTGCCCTGCCCGGACGCCGGCGCGCTAATCAGTAAGGCCGGACACTGAACGCCACTCACAACTCGATCCCTTTTTGCGCCCGCACTCCGGCCTTGTAAGCATGTTTGACTTCGCGCATATCGGTCACGGTATCGGCGATGTCGATCAAGTCCGCACGCGCGGCGCGCCCGGTGATAATCACGTGTTGCATGGCGGGACGTTGTTGCAGCGTTTCAATCACTGACTCAATCGGCAAATACTGGTGTTTGAGCACGATGTTAAGCTCATCCAGCACAATTAAATCATAAGCGGAATCGGCAAGATACTCGCAGGCTTTCTCCCAGGCGGCGGTGGCCGCGCGCTGATCCCGTTCACGATCCTGTGTTTCCCAGGTAAAGCCTTCGCCCATCACGTGATAGGCAAGCTCGGGAAGTTTGCGGAAAAACAGTTCTTCGCCGGTGCTGTTGCTGGCCTTACTGAACTGAATAACGGCGACTTTTAGATCATGACCCAGCGCGCGCGCCACCATGCCGAAAGCGGCGCTGCTCTTGCCCTTACCATTTCCCGTATGAACTACGATGACGCCACGCTCTTCGGTAGCCCGGGCAATGCCTGCATCCACGACCTCTTTTTTGCGCTGCATGCGTTGACGATGACGCGCATCGAGCGTGCTTGATTCCATTGTTTTCATGAATTCGCAAAATGACTGGAGGAGGAAGCCGAGTCATGCATAAAAAACTGCAAAAAGTAACCGGTAAAGACTCCCAGCGCCAGCCAGAAAACCGCATTGGCGATACTTGAAGCCAGAATAAAATCATTCGTTAACTGTTCTGGCGCCAGACTACCGGTGACTTCGGGCAACGGCGCGCCAAACAGATGCGGCATCAACAGTAAAACAATCGCCATGCCGCGCAATAACAGGCTGCGAGTAAAAACCAGCAAGGCCAACCCTCCCGCTGTGGCGGCAACGGTGGCCATCCACCATAGTTGTTGCTCCGCCAGCGCCGCACCGGTGGTTCCGGGCACTTTGGGATGCAGCCCCAGTGAAGGCGCAACAAAGAAAACGGTATAACCGGCCAGTCCCCATAATAAACCCTTTAACCATCCGCTATGATTGCGAAGACTCATCGCAGCGACCAGAAGCAGAGCGAACCCCGTTCCAGCCAGCACATCGGAGAACAGGGTGAACAGCATTCGCTCAGCGCCATCAGCCGGACTCCATGCGCCTTCTTCATCTGAATGTTCATGAGCCGCCTGCTCATGGGAATGATCCGCCGTTTCAAACTTTTCGGCAGCCAGAATAATTGGCGTTACCTGCCACTGCTGAATCCCCATAAGCAACAGACCCGCCAAACCGCCCGCCAGCAGCGCGGTAAAAATAAAAATACGAAACATGATGTTTCCCCGCTTATTCGCCGATCAGTGACAGGGAAAAACCATCGTATGACGGGTATCGTGGGCGGCGTTATGAAAAATATCGCCCTTACCCTGAGCAAAGCCAACCCCAAACAGGATAAAAAACCCCAGCAGTGAAGCGGCAATAGCGGCAGGCAGGCGGGATGAAGGAACCGCCGTCGAGCGGGCGTTGGCGACAGATAAATTCATAGTGATTCTCCTCGGTAAATTAAACGGGCTTGCAAAACAAATACCGTATTGTGGAGGACAAACATGGAAGGGAAACGGAGGCATTTTCCTTCTGACAATCCGCCCTCCGCAGTGTCAAAAACAGTTTCAGGCCGGTCTCCGGGCTTACGAGTGAAAATACTTCTGATCTGCGCCTTCCCATGTTGATACACAGTGGCATTTCGCAGATTTTAACTCGCCTACCGTTGCGGGGGCAGCGCCGGACTTGTCAACTCAATGAGCAACGCACCGGCTTCTCGTTTCATCCCCGAAGTCAAAACTCGGGAACACCTGACTATGCGCTCAAGGTAACATTGAGTCGGATAGGCGTCAAACCCGGAAATAACAGGGAAATGAAAATAATTCAGCACACAATCCGCATTTTTCTGACACTAAAATCCCTGATCTACTTGCAACCTGGGCGCAATAAGACGAAGATCGGCAGATCCATTCAAGTAGTCATAGAACCCAGTCATCCATGCCCGAAGCCAGCGACTTCCCGCTCCTTAAACACATCAACGATCCGGCCGATCTGCGTGAACTGTCCCCGGCTGAGCTGAAAACCCTGAGCGCCGAGCTGCGCCAGTTCCTGATCCGCTCGGTGAGCAATACCGGCGGCCATCTGGCGGCCGGGCTGGGCACAGTGGAACTGACTATCGCGCTGCATTATGTCTACAATACACCGGACGATCGGCTGGTCTGGGACGTGGGTCACCAGAGCTATCCACACAAAATCCTTACCGGTCGCCGCGAACGGATGTCGGAGCTGCGCATCAGGGGCGGCCTCTGCGGTTTTCCCAGTCGAGATGAAAGTGAATACGACGCCTTTGGCGTCGGCCATTCCAGCACCTCGATCAGCGCCGCATTGGGCATGGCGCTGGCCGCCGCCCGCACCGGCAGCCAACGTCACGCGATTGCCGTCATCGGTGATGGCGCCCTGACCGCCGGCATGGCCTTCGAGGCGCTGAATCATGCCGGCGATCTGGACGCCAACCTGCTGGTAGTGCTCAACGACAACGACATGTCAATTTCACCCAATGTCGGCGGCCTGTCCAACCATCTGGCGCGCATGCTTTCCGGACGTCTGTATTCCAGCATGCGCGAGGGCAGTAAAAAAGTGCTGGGGGTGATGCCCTCGGTCTGGGAACTGGCGCGCCGCGCCGAGGAACACATGAAAGGCATGGTGGTGCCGGGCACCCTGTTCGAGGAACTGGGCTTCAACTACATCGGCCCTATCGATGGCCACGATGTCGATACCCTGATCAAGACACTGGAAAATCTGAAACAGCTTAAAGGCCCGCAATTTCTGCATGTGGTCACCACCAAGGGCAAGGGCTACCCGCCCGCCGAGGATAATCCCTGCGCCTATCACGGCGTCGGCCGCTTCGACCCCGATTCCGGCGATCTGAAACAGCAACCCGGTAGTGGCCCGACCTATACCAAGGTGTTTAGTGACTGGCTCTGCGATATGGCGCAGGCGGACAAGCGTTTGATCGGCATTACCCCGGCCATGCGCGAAGGCTCCGGGCTGGTGGATTTCTCCAAACAGTTTCCGCGCCGCTATTTCGACGTCGGCATCGCCGAACAGCATGCAGTCACCCTGGCCGCCGGCATGGCCTGCGACGGCCTCAAACCGGTGGTGGCGATTTATTCGACCTTCCTGCAACGCGCCTATGATCAGCTGATTCACGATGTCGCCCTGCAAAACCTGCCGGTGCTGTTCGCCATCGACCGCGCCGGGGTGGTCGGCCCTGATGGCCCCACCCATGCCGGCAGTTTCGATCTGAGTTATTTACGCGCGATTCCCAACATGACCATCATGGCGCCGGCGGATGAAAACGAGTGCCGGCAAATGCTCTACACCGGCTTTCAGCTCGACGGCCCCGCCGCGGTGCGCTATCCCCGGGGCAAGGGACCGGGCGCGGAAATCGAACCCAAAATGACCGCCCTGCCCATCGGTAAGGGTGAAATCGTACGCAAGGGTCAGCGCATCGCCCTGCTGGCATTCGGCGCGCCCCTCGCTGAAGCGCAAGTAGCGGCCGATCAGCTTGGCGCCAGCGTCGCCAATATGCGCTTCATTAAACCACTGGACGAAAATCTGCTGCTGGAACTGGCGGACAGTCATGATCTGCTGGTTACGATTGAGGATAACGCCATCATGGGGGGCGCAGGCAGCGCGGTAAATGAATGTCTGATGGCCCGCCAGCACCGGGTGGCCGTGCTGAATCTGGGTCTGCCTGATATTTTCATGGAACAGGGCGGCCGCGAGGCGCTTTTGGCCGAGGCAAATCTCAACAGTGATGGTATAATCCGCGCCGTCGAAAATTTTATAGAAACGCACCCCCTTGCAAAACAGTCCACAGTCGCTTAAAGTCCTAGTCTTTTAGTCAAGTATAAATATGACCGCTCGCTACCAGATGAAAATCCTCACGGATTTTGCCGCCGCCCATCACCTTCGTGGTTACGAAGGTCCCTGCAGCCGCATGCACGGTCATAACTGGAAAGTGGAAGTACAGGTCAGCGCCAGCCGGCTGGACGAGATTGGTATGGGACTGGACTTCAAACTGATCAAGCAGGCGACCAATCAACTGATCAACCGGCTGGATCACCAGAATTTGAACGAGTTGCCGCCATTCGACCAGCAAAATCCGACAGCCGAAAACATCGCGGCATATCTGTACCATGAGCTGTCAGCCACATTGAATACGGACGTCATCCGCGTAGCAAGTGTGACCCTCTGGGAAACCGAACGCGCCTGCGTCATCTACACCGAGGAATAAGGGCATGAGCCAGGCAACAACACCGATTGAAGACGTGCAGAACCGCGAAGATACCCGTCACATCCCGATCAATAAGGTCGGTATCAAAGACATTCGCCACCCGGTTCGCATTCTTGATCGCAGCGGCGGCGAACAGCACACCATCGCCAGCTTCAACATGTATGTGAATCTGCCGCATAACTTCAAGGGCACCCACATGTCCCGCTTCGTTGAAATCCTCAATAATCACGAACGGGAAATCTCGGTAAAATCTTTCAAGCAAATGATGAGCGAAATGGTCGAGCGGCTGGAAGCCGAATCCGGACACATTGAGATGTCCTTCCCCTATTTCATCAACAAGGCCGCGCCGGTTTCAGGCGTGCAAAGCCTGATGGATTACGATGTCAGCTTCATCGGCGAAATTCACAGCGGCAACCCCACCATGACTATCAAAGTGGTAGCCCCGGTCACCAGTCTCTGTCCCTGTTCAAAAAAGATCTCCGATCGTGGCGCGCACAACCAGCGTTCCCATGTCACCATCACCGCACAGGTCAACGACTTCGTCTGGGTGGAAGAACTGATCGAACTGATCGAACAGGAAGCCTCCTGTGAACTGTATGGCCTGCTTAAACGCCCGGATGAAAAAATGGTCACCGAACGCGCCTATGACAATCCCAAATTCGTGGAAGACGCCGTACGTGATGTCGCCGCGCGTCTGAACGCCGATGATCGCATCAGCGCCTATGTAGTGGAATCAGAAAACTTTGAATCCATTCATAATCATTCGGCCTATGCGTTGATTGAGAAGGATAAGAGTGACGAGTGACGAGTGACGAGTGACGAGTGACGAGTGACGAGTGACGAGTGACGAGTGACGAGCAGAGTATAACCTGTTCACCGCTTTTCCTTGTCACTCGTCCTTTGGCTATAATTACCATTTCTTTTTCAGCAACATCATTCGCCCTTTGCGCTGGATCTCGACCCGGTCGAGGAACGACATGCCCAGCAATATTTCGGTCGGCGAATTACCTTCCAGCACCGCGGCTTCAACATGATGCAATTCGATATCCCCGACCTTGACGCGATCGAGATTCATCACAAATACCTGTTCAACCCCGCTTGCCGTTGAGACCGAACTGCGTTTGCCGGAGACGCGATAATCCAGCCCGATGCGTTTGGCGTGATGGCTGTTCATGGAAACCCAGGTCGCGCCGGTATCCACCATAAATTTTACCGGGTGGCCGTTGATCGCGCCGGCAACCATGTACATGCCATTTACCGGCCAGATAGTCGCTTCGCCCTTTACTTCCGCTTTTTTGAAATGACGACTGACATGCTGGCCGAGAAAATAGGTGTCTTTCTTTCCTTTAAATTCCAGAACGGCTTTTTCACTATCCGCCTCGATCAACTTTACGCCTTCGGGACTTTTCTCGCCCACGCGCAATATATGCTGCTTCTCGCCGATGCGAATAATCGCCCGATCCTTGAAAAGGCCCAGCACTAAAATAGCATCATTAGCTTCATCCGCCGGCGCCGCCCCTGTAACTGAGCACAACAGACAAATAAAGATAATAATTATTTTTTTAAGCAGCATCATGGCTCCACAAAACATTCATCTCAACAGCGTCCATTCCCCACTGCCTGCAGCGTATTTGCCCGTAGGTACGACTTCAGTCGTACATGTTCGATTAAAATTGAACCTGCAATAACGGCTATCCCGTTCGCTACAGCGGGGTGGTTTATTTGGCGCTGTTTATAGTATAACGCGCGCCCTTATTTTTTCTTAAATCGATACGCAGGCGATCCGGACTCCAGCCATGCACCTTGTCATGCGCTTCAATAAATATAATCGGGGTTGCGGCGGGGATATTCACGCCGGAAAGATTGCGGGTAAAAGGCTGTTCCGTATCATGCGGGTGATGCAGGGTGCGGGTGGCGATCACCCTGCCTTCTTTATCAACGATTCGCCAGGCGTCGGCATAATGTTTCCAGCCCTGATCGTCATGCTTGAGCGTCACCCGCAGGATCCACTGACCGCTGTAGCGTTCCAGCTCGGCCTTGATAATACTCACTTCACCGGCCATCGTCGGCAGGCTCAATACGTTTAAACACAGAAACAGACTACACAGGCGAATAAGGTTCATAACGCTCCCTGAAAAAATGGAATAACAAGAAAATGTAACAGCAGCGCGGCAAAAATACCGGCCAGCACATCATCCAGCATAATCCCCATACCGCCCTTGATACTGCGATCCAGTACGCGAATCGGCCAGGGTTTGAGAATATCGAATAAGCGAAACAATAAAAATCCCGCGATCACCCACTCCAGCCTTAGCGGTACGGCTGTCATGCTAATGCAAAAGCCTGCAATCTCATCCCAGACAATAGCCGGATGATCTTCAACCCCGAGTTCACGGGAAGTTTCACCGCAGAGATAAACCCCGCCTGCAACTATCAACAGCGTGATAATCAAATAAGCCGTCACATCCAGTTGTGCGATCACAAGGTAAAGGGGAATTGCCGCCAGTGTTCCGGCTGTCCCGGGGGCAACCGGAAACAGCCCCGAGCCAAAACCCAGGCTCAGAAAATGAACCGGATTTTTTAATAATCCGAACGATGGCCGGGGCAATGCCTTATTCATATTTTTCCTGCAAAGTGATCATAATTATTCTTTTCAAAATCAACTCGTGTGTTCTTCCCATCAAACAACTGTAATTCATCACCGGCAACGATTTCACCGATATGCGTCAGCCTGTAAGGCAACTGTTTTTTTATCGCCTCAAGTTGTGAACATTTTTCTTTCGGCACACAGAAACACAATTCATAATCATCGCCGCGATTATAAACGCCCGCCGATAAATCTGGATGGCGCGAAAGAAACCGTTGCGCCGGATCGGATAGCGGGATCTTCTCCTGCGTTAATCTGGCTCCGACCCCGCTGGCTGCGAGTATATGAGAAAGATCGGCAAACAGGCCATCGGAAATATCAATACAGGCGCTGGCCAGCCCCGCTAAAGCCTGTCCCAGTTCAACTCGCGGTTGTGGCCGATGCAAGCGAGCAAGCAGATAGTTTATATCTTCACTGGCCGCGATTTGTTGTTGCAGGGCGACTAATCCCAAGGCCGCATCACCAATCTCGCCGCTGACAAAGATCTGATCACCGGGGCTTGCGCCGGCTCGCAACAACGCTCTGCCCGTCGGCACATGACCGGCAACCTGAATCGTTATGCTAAGCGACCCCCGTGTGGTGTCCCCCCCGACCAGCGCAATGCCATAAACGGCAGCCATATCGGCAAGACTTTCACTGAACGCCGCCAGCCAGTTGTGATCAGGCTCGGGCAAACTGAGGGCGAGCGTGAACCAGACGGGCGTCGCCCCCATCGCGGCAAGATCGCTAAGGTTAACCGCCAGCGCTTTGCCGGCAATATTCGCCGCCGAGGTTTGCGAGGGAAAGTGCACGCCGCTGATCAGGGTGTCGATGGAAACAACCAGTTGCATGTCCGCCGGCGTGGAAACAACGGCAGCATCATCACCGATGCCAACAATAATATTTTCCCCGCCCCATGTCCGGCTGGAAAAATAGTGCTTGATGATCTCAAACTCGGAATCCGGCACAGGCGTCTCGTTATCTTTCCGGTATGGGTTTAAGCTATGCAGCTTGGGCTTCAAATATTATTGGAAACTCTGATTAATTCCGTTCACCCTGAGCTTGTCGAAGGGTGAACCATATAACATTATGATTTTACAATGCTTAGCGTTCATGGTTCGACAGGCTCACCACGAACGACGGAATTAATCAGAGCTTCCTATTTTTTTGCGCGCGCCGCCACTTCCGTTGCACGTAATTTGGCCGCCAGCTTGTCCATCACGCCATTTACATATTTATGTCCGGCTTCAGCGCCATAGGTTTTCGCCAGCTCGACCGCTTCGTTGATCACGACCCGGTAAGGCACTTCGGGCCGCGCCGATAATTCATACGCGCCCAGTCGCAGAATAGCCGACTCCACCGGATCGATTTCATCCATCGAACGATCGACGTATTCGGCAAACAGGGCGTCCATCTGTTCCGCTTCTTTGGGCACATTGTGCAACAACTCGCGAAAAAGTTTGAGATCAATATTTTTCGATTTTTTATCGACTAATAAGCGGGTTTCAATCTCACTGAGATTATTTCCCGTCATTTGCCATTCATAAATACCCTGCATGGCCAAACGACGCGCCTGGGTGCGACTGCTTAACTTCATAATGCGCTACTTGATTCCCGGCGATAAAAATTAATTGATCTGATTCAGAAGATTGATCATTTCAATGACAGAAACCGTGGCTTCCACGCCCTTGTTGCCGGCCTTCGTGCCGGCGCGTTCAATCGCCTGTTCAATGGTGTCCACCGTCAGCACGCCAAAGGCGACCGGAATATCTTTTTGCATCATCACCTGCGCCAGTCCTTTAACGCATTCACCGGCGACATATTCAAAATGCGGGGTGCCGCCACGAATCACCGCGCCCAGCGCGATAATGGCGTCATAGTTTCCACTGGCCGCCATGCGCTGCACCACCAGCGGCAGTTCAAACGCGCCGGGGACGCGGACGATTTCAATATTTTTTTCATCCGCGCCATGCCGGTTCAGGGTATCAAGCGCGCCTTCCAGCAGGCTTTCAACTACAAAGCTATTGAATCGCGCAACCGCAATGCCGACACGCGCGCCTTTAATAACCAGTCCACCTTCAATCGTTTTAATATTTTTCATTTTATTCACCAGAAATATTTAAGCTTAATCGATATAAATTAGTCATACACATAATCAACCACATCCAGCCCAAAGCCGGAAAGGCCGTGCATCTTCTTCGGCGCACTGAGTACGCGCATGCGGGTAATGCCGAGATCAGACAGAATCTGCGCGCCGATACCGAAGGTGCGCAGATCTTCGCCCGAATCGCTACGCGGTAAATCGGTGCCTTCATCCTGTAAACTATAGTTTTTAATCCGGTTGAGGATCGCATCGGACTCATCGGCCAGACGTAAAATAATCGCCACCCCAACCCCTTCATCGGCGATGCGTTTGAGCGCATCGCGCAACGGCCAGCCACAATCATGGCGCTGGCTGCCAAACATATCACAGAGACTGTTTTCCACATGCACGCGCACCATCGTCGGCACGCCCGGCTCCAGATCACCTTTAACCAGGGCCAGATGCACCTGGCCATCAATCAGGTTGCGATAAGCATGTAAATGGAAATTGCCGAATTCCGTCGGCATTTCACAACGCGCGACATGCTCGATGGTTTTTTCATTCAGCAGACGATATTCAATTAAATCGGCAATGGTGCCGATTTTGAGATTATGTTCGGCCGCGAATTTTTCCAGCTCGGGACGACGCGCCATGGTGCCATCTTCGTTGAGAATCTCGACGATCACCGAGGCCGGTTCCAGCCCGGCCAGACGCGCAAGATCGCAACCGGCTTCCGTATGTCCGGCGCGCGTCAGCACGCCGCCGGGCTGGGCCATCAATGGAAACACATGCCCCGGCTGCACCAGATCCGACGGTTTGGCATCGGCGGCCACCGCACGACGAATGGTGACGGCGCGATCCGCCGCCGAAATGCCGGTGGTCACGCCTTCGGCGGCTTCAATCGACACGGTAAAATTAGTCGAATGCGCCTCATTGTTTTCATTCACCATCAACGGCAGGCGCAGACGTTCGCAACGATCTTTCGACATGGTCATGCAGATCAGACCACGACCGTAACGGGCCATGAAATTAATGTCATCGGCGCGCACATGATCGGCAGCCATGATCAGATCGCCTTCGTTCTCGCGATCTTCATCATCCATCAGGATAACCATTTTACCCTGCCGGATGTCTTCAATAATTTCTTTTATGCTGTTCATCGCCATCGTTTCTACACCAGTCATTTTGTTTCAGGTTTCACCTGATCATTTCATAAAACCATGTTCTGCAAGCATGGCTGCGCTTATCCCGCCCGCGCCCGTCTTTGCCGCCTCATCGCCCAGTAACATGCGTTCAAGATAGCGGGCGATAATATCCACTTCCAGATTCACCTTCGTTCCAACCTGATAATCATCCATTATCGTTTCAAGCAAGGTATGCGGAACAATATTTAATTCAAACACCGCCCCGTCAACCGCATTCACCGTCAGGCTGATGCCATCCACACAGATGGATCCCTTCTCGGCAATATAGCGCGCCAGTTCAGCGGCCGCCCTGATCCGAAAACGAACCGAGCGTCCCGCCGGGCTACGCTCGACCACCTCGCCAATCCCGTCCACATGACCACTGACCAGATGGCCACCCAGCCGCGTGGTCGGGGTCAGGGCTTTCTCCAGATTCACCCGGCTGCCTTCTTTTATGTCGGCAAAGCGCGTGCGCGTTAAGGTCTCGCCCGAGACATCGGCCCAGAAACCCTCACCGGGCAGTTCCACCGCCGTCAGACAAACGCCATTAACCGCAATACTGTCGCCCAGCTTAACGTCCGACAAATCCAGCTTGCCGGTATTAATTAAAATTCGCGCATCGCCGCCTTTGGGCTCGATTCTGGCGATGGCGCCGATAGCTTCAATAATTCCGGTAAACATGTTCAACCTCCGGTTGAAAGTAGCCAAATAGCTGTTCCAAATACCAGTACACCTATGGAACAGCGGCGGAACTGTAGGTACGGCTTCAGCCGTACAGGTACGATTGAAATCGTACCTACAATAGGCTCCGGTAATACATAGTGTACTGGTATCAGGAACAGCTATTTAGCACCTTTGCGTCAATTCGCCAGTCTTTGCCAACAGCGCGTACATCGGTAAATTCAAGCTGGATTTTATCCGCCATTTTTTCCAGCCCCGGCAAATGAAACAGTCCGCGCGCACTGTCGCCCATCAGCACCGGCGCCATGTAAATAATCAGTTCATCAATGAAGCCCTGTTGCAGCATCGAACCACTTAGGGTCGCGCCGGTTTCCAGCAGCACTTCATTGATTTCCATTTCCGCCAGTATATCCAGCACCGCCTCGATGCTGACGCTGTTGCTGCAATAGGGCATGAGCTTTACTTCCGCGCCGGCCTGTTGCAGGCGTATTCTTGCGGCCTCATCATCGCTACAGGTCATGACCAGCGTCCGCCCGGGCAGCGACAACATTTTTGCCGTCGAAGGCATGCTTAGATGCGTATCCACCACTACCCGCAATGGTTGACGTTCAATGCCCTCCAGTCGCACGGTCATGGAAGGATCATCCGCCAGCACCGTCCCCACACCGGTGAGCATGGCCGAGCTGCGCGCGCGCAGCCGTTGCACATCGTCACGCGCCGCCGCCGAGGTGATCCATTTGCTTTCCCCCGAAGCCATCGCCGTGCGTCCATCCAGACTCATACCCAGTTTGCAACGCACAAATGGCCGCCCACGTTGCATGCGTTTAATAAAACCGGGGTTAAGCGCCGCGGCCTGCGTTTGCAACAAACCACTATCCACCGCAATACCCGCCTCACGCAACTGGCGGATGCCGCCGCCATCCACTCGCGCATGTGGATCCTGCATGGCGATCACCACGCGTGCGAGCTTCGCCTCAATCAACGCCTCACTGCAAGGGGGCGTGCGTCCGTGGTGGCAGCAGGGTTCCAGCGTGACATAGGCCGTTGCACTCTGGGCCTGATCGCCAGCGGCCTGCAAGGCGTGAATTTCTGCATGCGGCTCACCGGCGCGAACATGCCAGCCTTCGCCAACTACCCGCCCATTCTTAACAATGACACAGCCTACGCGCGGGTTAGGATCGGTGGTGTACAAACCACGTTCCGCCAGACGCAAAGCCTGCGCCATAAATTCATGATCGGCGGCGCTGAATCCACTCATTGTTTATTCATCATCTGGCAACAGAGATTGCTGCTGGCGTTTTTCCTCCGGCGAAGGAATACGTTTCAACCGCTCAATTTCTTCGGCAAAGGCGCTCACATCTTCAAAACTACGATAGACCGAAGCGAAGCGCACATAGGCGACCTGATCCAGATCGCGCAGCTCGTCCATCACCCACTCACCAATCTGTGGCGAAGGCAATTCCCGTTCACCGCTTGCACGCATGCGTTTCATGATCCGGTTAACCGCCTTTTCAATCGCATCAATATTCACCGGCCGCTTTTCCAGCGCACGAAGAATACCGGCGCGCAGTTTCTCCTCATCGAAAGGTTCGCGCTTGCCGTCATTTTTCACTACCCGCGGCATTACCAGTTCTGCGGTTTCAAAAGTGGTGAAACGCTCGCTGCAGGTTATGCATTCCCGTCGCCGCCGCACCTGCGCGCCATCGGCTGTCAGGCGTGAATCAATCACTTTCGTATCATCCGCAGCGCAGAAAGGACAATGCATGGTTTCAGGGACGAGGGACGAGTGACGAGGAACGAGGGATGGCTGCAACCCCGAGGGAAAAACGAACAGACACAACCCGGTTCAGGAATTCCCCAAACTGCTTGCCTGGCAGGCGTTCAACCTCGTCACTCGTCACTCGTCACTCGTCCCTTTATTTATAAACCGGCAGGCGCTTGCACACATCCAGCACCTGCGCTTTGACTTTATCAATCACAGCCTGCTCGCCGCGCGAATCAATAACATCACACATCCAGTTGGCCAGATCACGGCATTCGTCATCCTTGAATCCCCGGGTGGTCGCCGCGGGCGTGCCGATGCGAATACCGCTGGTGACAAAGGGCGACTGGGGATCATTCGGTACGGCATTTTTGTTAATGGTGATGTTGGCGGCGCCCAGCCAGGCGTCAACATCCTTGCCGGTCAATTCCTGTTTAATAAAGCTGACCAGAAACAGGTGGTTATCGGTGCCGCCGGAAACCACTTCAAAGCCACGTTCGATAAACACGTTCGCCATCACCTGTGCATTGGCGACAACCTGCTGCTGATAGGTTTTAAATTCCGCTTGCAGGGCTTCTTTGAAGGCCACCGCCTTGCCGGCGATGACATGCATCAGCGGCCCCCCCTGCGTCCCCGGAAAGACCAATGAGTTCAACTTTTTCTCAATCTCGGGATTGGCTTTGGCCAGAATGATCCCACCGCGCGGGCCGCGCAAAGTCTTGTGGGTGGTCGAGGTGGTCACATCGGCAATCTGCACCGGGCTGGGATAAACCCCGGCGGCAATCAAACCCGCGACATGCGCCATATCGACAAACAGGTAGGCGCCGACTTTGTCGGCGATATCCCGAAAACGCTGCCAGTCCACCACCCGTGAATAGGCGCTAAAACCGGCGACGATCATCTTGGGTTTATGCTCCAACGCCAGCGCCTCAACCTGCTCATAGTCGATCTCACCGGTTTTTTCATCAAGCCCGTACTGGTAAGCATTGAAAATCTTGCCGGAAAAATTCACTTTGGCGCCGTGAGTCAGATGGCCGCCGTGAGCCAGACTCATCCCCAGAATAGTATCTCCCGGCTGCAATAAGGCCAGATAAACTGCGGCATTGGCCTGAGAGCCCGAATGCGGCTGAACATTGGCGTAATCCGCGCCGAAAAGCGCTTTGACCCGATCGATAGCCAGTTGCTCGGCGATATCGACATATTCGCAACCGCCGTAATAGCGTTTGCCGGGATAACCCTCGGCATACTTGTTAGTCAGCACCGAACCCTGCGCTTCCATCACCCGGGGACTGGTGTAATTTTCTGAGGCAATCAGCTCGATATGTTCCTCCTGCCGGCGTTTTTCGTTTTCCATCGCCTGCCAGAGTTCATCATCAAATCCGGCAATTTTCATATCAGTATCAAACATGCTGTCCTCAGAGTAATTTCGTTAATTATCAACAAGATATAGTTTTCCCTCGCCAACCAGGCGCGGGCCGTAACTAAAGCTAGCGAAGCTTACCTGATCCAGAGAAAAATTTCATTTCTGCGGGCCGAATGGGCAGGGGAAATCCTGTTTGGCCAGCATGAGAATAAAAAAACCCCTCACTCAAATAATCTGAATGAGGGGTCTGGTACGTGGAGGAGGTACCATAAAAAGTACCGGTATTATCCTCCACTTGATAGGGAAAGTAACCTCCCCGTGATTATTTTAGCTGCCGCTACCGCCTGCTGCAGCTTCCAGTGTCGCCTGAATCGCGCCCGGAGCACACATGATGGAAGCAAAACTGTTGCTGCCGACCATGGACAGATCAGGGAAGCTGATCGCAATACGGAATTCGGCAGGCAGTGCGTAAGCCACGCCATCTTTCACTACGATTTCATAAGGAAGGTGCCCGGTTGAACGGGTGTCCTTGAAATCAATATTGTCCATGATGTACTTGTCACCGGCGCATTCTTCGGGCGTACCCTTCATGGCAACACCGAAGACCGTGGCTTTCTGCCCGGGAATGTCGATGCGGTAAACTTCGCCTGTACCACCCTTACCGGCTTTCAGGTTTGCTTCAATCGTACTCACAGCCTTATCCTGGCTATCGTACTCAGCCAGTTCCAGACGATCGGTGAAATAAGGCATTAGCCATTTGTACTGGTAATCCTGCAAATCATCGGCGCTCAGACCTGATTCTGGGCCGTAGCCACCATTATCGCCCAGCGCGGAAGCCAGTTTAGATTTCACGCCGCTCAGATCGGCGTCCATGCGGTAGGCATTACCGAAATATTCCGGGTTGGTATAGGCAACCTGGATGCTGCCATCCTTGCCCTTGGTAATGGTGACGCGTGTTGCTGCACCGAAAGCGCCAAAATCAGTTTTACCTGCAGCCGCTTTTAATGTGTCATTAGTAATCGCAATGATAGTTGCGGTGTCATAAGGTGAATACTCACCGGCAATTTCAAAACCAGCTGCAGCCAGTTTGTCCTTCACAGCTGATACAGCGGACGCCATATCAGAACCTTCTGCATTCCCTTTGATGAAAGGTTTCAGTTCACCACCGGCATGCGCAGTTCCAATAACAGCAGCCATAACTGCGGCACTCAAGATAGTACGGATTTTACTCATTTTTGACTTCCTCCCAGGATTTGGATTCTGGTACGTTTTTTTAGAATAATAAAACAAGAGGGTCATTGGCGATGCTCTGACAATGACCCTCGCTCCTTTTTTACAACATCAGGACTTACGTCTGATTCCCTCGATATTGCTTTGGTAGTAGTTATAATCCAGCTTGGCTTCCGATGCCAGCTTTTTTTTAAAATTTCCAGCCATAAGCGACGCCTAATGAAATCTGGCTCATGGTCAGATTGGCTTCACCACCGCCAAATCCCGACGGAATCGAATTGCTGCCATTAACCGTATTCTCGAAGGCATACATAAAGGCGAAGGTCAGCTCCGACTGGTTCTGCAGCGTCCAGGTGGCGCCAGCGGTGATATGGTCTTCCACCACACCCGGGGCGAGCAGGTTGAAGAAAGTCTCGCCGTTCGGGATGGGCTGGCTGCCGTGGTTGTAGCCGGCGCGCAGCACCAGGTTGGCCGACTGCTGCCAGTCCACGCCCAGCTTGTACACAGTCATGTCATCCCAGCCAAATCCGGCGCCATCGCTGTTGCCCAGTTGTGATGAGCTTAAATTGGGCAACAGCGGGTTGGCAATGGCGTTTACGTCCGAGTAATTGATCTGGGTGATGTCAAAGACCACATTGATCTTGGGCGTCGCCTTGACGGTAATACCCACGCCATAGGTCTCGGGAATATCGAAGTCACCCTTTTCGGCAAACAGCCCCTTGTACTTGTCGAACTCGCTCATATTACCCTTACTCTGGTAGGTGGCGCCCAGCGTCACCTTATCGGTAATTTCACCGGTCCAGCCCAGACGCAGGCTGAAACCTGTAGAAGTATCTTTACCATTAGTATGGACACTTCCAACCGCGCTGGAATAAGTTGTATTGTCAAAATTTTCCAGGCCTGTTGCTTCGAAGGTCTGATAAATCAGGTTCAACGCAACACCAAAAGCATGCTTGTCATTAATCTTCATAGAAAAAGTTGGTGAGATAAACAACTGTTCCAGATTCACACCCGCATTGGTCGAACCAAACAGGCCGATGGGTTTTTTATAACTGGTGTTCATACCACCGTTGCCAAACACCGAGACACCGAAGGACATGGTATTGCTGATCATCTGGTTATAACCAAACTCGGGGATGAAAAAGATATTGTCATCATTAGGATCATACTGAACTGTACCAAGACTACCATTACCTTTAATCTCTGTTTTGCGATCCGGCATGAAAACATCCAGTCCAAAATCGACCCGGTTACCCACTAGCACCATGTTGGCCGGGTTGGTCGCCGCCGCCAGTCCATCCTGTCCGTAGGCGATACCTGCGCCCCCCATGCCTTTGGCTTTCATGCCATAACCATGAGCAAAATAACCATTGGTTGCCATTGCCGATAGTGGCGCCATTAAACCGGCGACCATTGCACTCACTACAAGATTTTTTCTAAATTTACTCATTATTATGCTCCAATGTTCTATTTCAGATATATTCAATACTTTAGCGTCACTTATGCCGTTTAACTTTAGTCAATTCTAGAAAAAAACAAAGAAATAATACGGCTTTCTTCCTCTGCCCCCTCCTACTCAATTTTCTGTGTGTATTTCGGTGATTTTTTTAGAATGATTACATATCAACAAATGCTTATATGGCATTCAAAAACATTCATTGCGCACTGACTGGATGTATGTCACCCGGCCATAATTCACATATACTTTTAATACGTCGTAATTCTGTAATAATTCTGTACAGATATTACATTTACTTTTACTCTGGAGATAAAACAACAACTGAATAATCTAAGGAAACTCTGATTAATTCCGCCGTTCATGGTGAGCCTGTCGAACCATGAACGCTAAGCATTGTAAAATCATAATGTTATATGGTTCACCCTTCGACAAGCTCAGGGCGAACGGAATTAATCAGAGGTTCCCTAATTGTATTTCCGAGGATCAGAAACACTCTCACTCAACCAAGCGGGGAAGGATAAAAATGAAAAAAACTGTACACAGCACATTTCAATTTAAATTACTGGCCGGTCTTGGCATCAGTCTACTTAGCCTGCAGACTCACGCTTCCGGTTTCCGTATACCGGAAATTTCAACCGCCGGCATGGGTCTGTCGAATGCACTGGTTGCCAACAAAGATGAAGTCGGCGCTATGGCTTATAACCCTGCCGTCATGGCCTTTCATGAAGGTCATACTTTGCAGGTTGGCGCAACTACGATTGGATATAATCTCAGCGCAAACCCGAGCGGTGGCAACAAAACTGATAGCGCAACAAAAGATAAATTTTTCGTGCCTAATCTATTTTTTTCTGCACAAACCAGTGAAAAAGTTACCTTTGGTCTGGCCATGAATTCACCTTTTGGACTGGAAACACGCTGGCCCAACGAAACCTTTCCAGCTTTTAGCGGCGCGGTCGATGGGCTGGAACCTGAACACAGCAAGATCAATATGATCAACGTCAACCCCAGTGTCGCCATAAAATTGGACAACAAAACCAGCGTGGCAATGGGCGTGATGTTCTACGATATCAATAGCCTGGTATTCAGTTCGCAGGCGGTAAAGATAACGGGATCGGGCAATGGTTACGGCTGGAATTTGGCCATGCTGCACACCACAAAAAATTGGGATTTTGGTCTGTCCTATAAAAGTAGTGTGAACACAAGTCTGGCGGGCAGCTTCACCAGCTCAGCCGCTCCCCTGCCCGCAAACTCATCCGTAGAATTTCCGGATATGTTACAAATCGGTTTGCTGTATCGCGCCACAGATCGTTTCAATGTCGAGTTTGACATTGATCGAACAGGCTGGAGCAGCTTTGACAAGATTGTGATTATTTATCAGACTACATCGGGCCCAAACTCCTCTACCAGCACTAATAACTGGAAAGATGTGCTGGCCTATCGACTGGGCGCGACTTACGAGATCTCAGACAATACGCGCCTGAGATTCGGTTATTCACTCGATGACACGCCACAGTCAGATGCTAATTTTTCCGCACGTATTCCGGGAAATGATCGACAGCTATTCAGCATCGGCGTTGGCCATGATTTTGCTGGCTGGACACTTGACGCATCTTACATGCGAGTGGAAGTTAAAGATCGGACAATCAGTTCAAGCCTTATCTATCCAACAACAGGCACCGATCCAAACGGCACGTCGGCCTACAATGGAACTTACCAATCGGATATCAATTTACTGGGATTGAGTTTAAGTACGACATTCTGAGAATCTGATACAGGGGGGAAGGATACAAGATGAAAGAAATGAGTATCTGTTATCCTGTCCCTCTGTATCCTGCCTCGATTTTTCAAATATAGAGTGTAATATCGGCATCACCGGCAAACTCAAAGAAAGTTGCCGCACCACCAAAATCAATGCCATCAATAAATTCTGATGGATTCATTTCAAACAAGTCTACGGTCATCTGGCAGGCGACCATCTTAACTTCCGCCTCAACACACAAATCACGTAGATCCTCCAGGCTGGCAACGCCTTTGGATTTCATTTTCTGCTTCATCATCATGGTCATGATGCTTTGCATACCGGGAATCGCTGTTCCCAGAACCGGAAACCATTTATCCATTCCCATAGGCATCGGCATGCCGGGGTTGCCTAACGGACTAACTTTCAGATTTAATTTTTTCTTCAGCATCTGCAAGCCATAAAATGTGAAAAAAATTTCCACCTCATAGCCCAGTGCAGCAGCGGTTGAACCTAAAATCAGGGGGGGATAGGCCCAGTCAAGCGTGCCTTTGGTCGCAATAATCGCAAGTTTTTTCCCGGACATTTTCACCTCTCAAAACTAACAAC
>WFVC01000053.1 GCA_015491815.1 Gammaproteobacteria bacterium
GCTGAGAAACTAAACTGATTTTCACCACAGAGGACACGGAGGATACAGCGGGAGTTGGTTCTTCACTAAGATTAAGTGTTCCTAATTCCAGTACACTATGTATTACCAAGGCCTGTTGTAGGTACGATTTCAATCGTACCTGTACGGCTCACCTGTACCCGAAGGGTAGAAGCCATACCTACAATTCCACGCTGTTCCATAACTGTACGAGTATTTGCGGTAAAAACATGGTGAAAAAATAAAATAATGAATTCAACAAATCCTTCTTTATGCATCGCCATCGCCCAGCTCAATCTGCTGGTGGGCGATATCGATGGCAATGCGACAGCGATCATTGAGGCGGCGATCACGGCGCGCGACTCGCTCGAAGCTCAGGCTATCGTCTTTCCCGAACTGGCGCTGTGCGGCTATCCTCCGGAAGATCTGCTGCTGCGGCCGGGTATGTATGAGCGCATTGATGCGGCGCTGGCGCGTCTGCAGGCTGAAGTTGAGGGCATCGCGCTTATCGTCGGTTTTCCTGAAAAAACCGCCGCCGGTATTTATAACGCCGCCGCCGTCATACGCGATGGCGAGAGGCTCGGCGTGGCGCGTAAGCGTCACCTGCCCAACTACAGCGTGTTCGATGAAAAGCGTTACTTTATCCCCGCCGATGAAGATTGCGTAATTGATATTCACGGCGTCAACATCGGCATCAGTATCTGTGAAGACATCTGGTATCCCGAACCCGCCGCGCAACTGTGCGCAAACGGCGCACAGCTGATCGTCAACCTCAACGCCTCGCCGTTTCACAAGGACAAACGCGCCGAACGCGAAAATATTATTCAGCAACGCGTAGCCGAGAACAACCTCCCCATTGTTTACGCCAACCTGATCGGCGGTCAGGATGAACTGGTTTTCGAC
Source organism: Gammaproteobacteria bacterium (assembly GCA_015491815.1). Lineage (GTDB taxonomy): Bacteria > Pseudomonadota > Gammaproteobacteria > UBA6429 > Thiohalophilaceae > JAADGZ01. Next base: position 901 of record WFVC01000053.1, read on the forward strand.
GGCGCATCGTTTGTGATGTCCGCGGACGGCCAGATCAGGCAACGCCTGCCGGATTTTAAAACCGATCTCGCGGCGGTTCTTTTTGATGAACAGGATGGGCAACTGCAGCCCCGTTCGCAGCCGCAATCTTTAGCGCAGGAAAATGATCAGAACGTGCGGATCTATCAGGCGCTGGTGCTCGGGGTGCGCGACTTCGTGCGCAAGAATGGTTTTCAGCAGGTGGTCATTGGTCTGTCCGGCGGTATTGACTCGGCGCTGACGCTGGCGGTTGCCGTCGATGCGCTGGGTGCGGAAAATGTCGAGGGGGTGATGATGCCGTCGCGCTACACCGCCGACATGAGCGTCGAGGATGCGGCGGAGCAGGCGCGCACTATGCGCGTTGAACATCATGTCCTGCCGATAGAACCGGCCTTCAACAGTTTTCTCGATATTCTGAAAGACGAGTTTGCCGGGCGTCCCGTTGACACCACGGAAGAAAATATTCAGGCGCGCTGCCGGGGCGTGCTGCTGATGGCGATATCCAATAAAAAGGGCAAGATGTTGCTCACCACCGGCAACAAGAGTGAAATGGCGGTCGGCTACGCCACGCTCTATGGCGACATGGCCGGCGGTTATGACGTGCTTAAGGATGTGCCCAAAACCCGGGTCTATCAACTCGCCCGCTATCGCAACCGGATCGCGCCGGTTATTCCGCAGCGGGTCATCGATCGCCCGCCTTCGGCTGAACTGGCGCCGGATCAAAAAGACAGCGACAGCCTGCCCGACTACGACATTCTCGATGCCATTCTCGAACGCTATGTCGAACAGGACGAAGGGCTGGAAGATATCGTCGCTGCCGGCTTTGAACGGGAAACCGTTGCCCGGGTGCTGCGGCTGGTGGATCTGAACGAGTATAAACGTCGTCAGGCCGCGCCGGGCATTCGCATCAGCCCCCGCGCCTTTGGCCGTGATCGCCGCTATCCCATTACATCCGGTTACGGGCGCAGGCGTAAAGTTGAAAATTAACGAAAAATAGACAATCATGGCGCATAGCGGCACAGGCTTGTGCGCCGGCAGACAACATTGAATAAAAACAGAAGGACGGCCAAATGAAAAAAATCGAGGCAATCATCAAACCTTTCCGGCTGGATGACGTGCGTCAGGCGCTCTCCGGCATCGGCATCACCGGCATGACGGCAAGCGAGGTCAAGGGCTTTGGTCGACAAAAGGGGCACACCGAACTCTATCGCGGCGCCGAATACGTGATCGACTTTTTACCCAAGGTGAAAATAGAAATCGTGGTGGCCGCCAGCATGGTTGATCAATGCATCGAAGCGATCACCAGCGCCGCGCGCACCGGCAAAATCGGCGATGGCAAGATCTTCGTCAGCACCGTCGAACGCATCGTGCGCATTCGCACCGGCGAAGAAGGCGAAGAGGCGATCTAACATAAGTGTTCCTAATTCCAGTACACTATGTATTACCGGAGCCTGTTGTAGGTACGATTTCAATCGTACCTGTACGGCTCACCTGTACCCGAAGGGTAGAAGCCGTACCTACAGACTACTCGACCCTGTAATCCGGATAATTCATCTCCAGCACCCGTTTTGAATCTTTTGCCAGTTCCGGCAGACCCAGTTCGGTATAGGATTTCACCATAATCGCCAGCGCTTCAGGCACGGCCGGGGTGCCCTGATAATTTTTCACCACATACTGAGCGCGATTGGCCGCGGCGACAAAGGCGCTGCGCCGGACATAATAATTCGCCACATGCAGTTCATACCGGGCCAGTCCTTCACGTAACTGGTACATTCGCTGAATCGCGTCTTTTGTATAGCGGCTATCCGGATAGCGGCTCACCAGTTCGGAAAAATAACGAAAGGCTTCGCGCATGGATTTCGGATCGCGCTCAGTCAGATCCTGATTGAACCAGCGCGCCATAAACGACTGATCGCCGTCAAAACGCGCCAGCCCGCGCAGATAATAGGCATAGGCGACGCTGCGATGATCGGGATGCAGCTTGATGAAACGCTCGGCGGCGAGAATCGCGGATTCATATTCCTGCGACTTATAATAAGTGTAGGCGATTTCCAGTTGCGCCTGCTCGGCATAGGGACCATAGGGAAAACGCGATTCCAGCCGCTCGTAATATTCGATGGCGGTTTCATACTCGCCCTCATCCAGATATTCACGCGCATCACGATAAACTTCCGCCGCATCCATGCCTTCGGTAGGATCTTCATCCTCCACCGTGGCGCAGGCGGATAGCAGCAGTAACAACATAAAAACAGGGAAAAGACGTAACATGGAATTCAGGACACCGTACAAAAGAAAATCAGCGAGTGGCAGAGTATACCGCTGATAGCGGGTATAATGAACGTCTGGATCAATCCGCCGAGAAAAATCACCCGCATGCCCGAACACATATCCCTGAGCACCCGCATTCCTGACAGCCTGTATGGCAAACGTCTGGATCAGGCGCTGGCTGAACTGTTTCCCGACTATTCCCGCTCGCGTCTGCAAAAATGGCTCAAGC
>WFVC01000054.1 GCA_015491815.1 Gammaproteobacteria bacterium
CATAGACATCACCACCATTACCTGCCGTTTCGGATGCATTGATCGCTGCTTGTATGGTTAGCATGGGTTCGTCGCGGGTGCCGGGATTACTGTCGGAGCCGTTGGTGGCAACAAACATGGCGTTATCCTTGTCTTCCATGACCTGAATCACCACCCGATCGGCGGTACTGTCCCCCATGCCATCATTAACCTGCAGATTAAACACAAGCGTGCAAACTTCCGCCGGAGCGTCAAATCGGGGCGACACGCCCGTCAGCACGCCACTGCCACCGGTAACATCCGGGCATTGATTGGCAAGCTGGGTCCAGGTATAGCTCAGACCCTGAGCATCCGGATCGGTGCTGGCGCTGCCGTCGAGGGTAATCGGGTCGCCGCGATTGACATCCTGATCCGGCCCGGCATTGGCGGTGGGCAGAGTGTTGTTGGCGACATCGATATCGACCAGCACCGTATGTTCCAGAATACCGTCACTCACGGTCAACTGAATGCGGTAGCTTCCCGTTACATCCGGGGTAAACTCGGTGGTAATGCCGTTCGTGTTACCCAGGTTGACGCTGCCGGGTTGCTGGATGATCTGCCACAGATAGGTCAGGGGATCATTTTCCGGATCGCTGCTGCCCGAGCCATCGATCACCACATTGCCGGAACCCAGCACAACATGCCGGTTCGGCCCCGCATTCGCCGTTGGTCGGGTATTATTGTTGACCGTGATTTCGACGACATCTGTCGCGCTGTCCGCGCCATCATTGACCGTCAGCTGTATCCGGTAGGTTCCGTCGGTATCGGGGGTAAAGCTGGTGGTGGCGCTGTCGACACTGGTCAGCGAGGCGCTGCTATTGCCGGGCTGATCGAGCATAGTCCATGTGTAGCTCAGGCTGTCGCCATCCGCATCGCTGCTGGCGGAACCGTCCAGCACCACATCACCGGCCCCCAGACGTAATGTTTGATCATCTCCCGCATTGGCAACCGGCGCTGTGTTAGCGGTGGTTCCACCGCCGCTTCCGCCACCATTATCTCCACCACCACCACCACCGCCGCCGCAGGCAGTGAGAAGCAGGGTGGCCAATATGATACCGACTCCCGGCATCAGATGTCTGAACCAATTGTTTGTATTCATGATGTTTCTCCCCATGTATATCCAAATACAATGTTGATGCTTGTTTGTAAGTGGCGACAAAAGCTAATACTCCTGTTTTTTGACTTTAGGAGAATGAGACAAATTGCGGTATCCCATAAACAGGGGACAAAGACACGGGATTAACCCCGTTTGAGAGGAAGACGAGCCGATGTTTGTCCCCTAAACAGGGGACTTTTCAATGCTGCTTCGCTGATCCAGAATGTGACAACAGGCAGAGGGAAAGGGATGGCGCATGAAAATCTACTATGTTCTGCTGGTTGAAGATGATGAAAATACGCGTGATCGTCTGGCGCAGGTTATTGTCAACCATCCTCAATTACAGCTGGCGGGGGCAGTGGAAAACCTCGCTCAGGCGCAGCGCTATCTGCAAAACATCGAGCCTGACGTGCTGCTCTGTGATCTGGGATTGCCCGATGGCAACGGCATCGAGCTGATCAAAGAAATTCGACGTTTGAATTACAGAACCGAAGCCATGGTGATCACGGTCTTTGGCGATGAAAAACACGTGGTGGCCGCCATCGAGGCCGGGGCGACAGGCTATCTGCTCAAGGACGGACGGGCTAATTACATTGGCGACAGTATTGTGCAAATGATGAACGGCGGCTCACCTATCAGCGCCTCCATCGCCCGTCATCTGTTGAAGAAGTTTAATCTTCCGGCGCGACCACAGGCTGATGACAGTCATCATCATTCTCTCAGCCCGCAGGAGATCGGTGTATTGCGTTATCTGGCCAAGGGTTTTAATTGTGGCGATATTGCCGGCTTTCTGGACATATCCCCTCACACGGTCGCCACCTACATCAAGCGTATCTACCGAAAACTGGCAGTGCACTCCCGGAGCGAAGCGGTCTATGAGGCGCACAAGATGGGCATTATTGAATTTGATTGATCGCGATCATTTCATTTGCTGACATTTTTCTTTTCAGAATAAAGCGTGTTCTGTGCGTTCTCTGTCAGGCTATACTTTTGCTAAATAAGTGTTCCAAATTCCTGTTCAGTTAAAGCCGTTCGTCCTGAGCCTGTCGAAGGATGAATGGCTTTAAACATTGGAATTTAAGTCTTAACGTTCATGGTTCGACCCTTCGTCAGGCTCAGGACTTTACCACGAACGTAAAGCTTTATAGTGGACAGGAATTTGGAACATTTATTTAGGGAAGCTCTGATTAATTCCGCCGTTCGTGGTGAGCCTGTCGAACCATGAACGCTAGGCATTGTAAAATCATAATGTTATATGGTTCACCCTTCGACAAGCTCAGGGCGAACGGAATTAATCAGAGGTTCCTTAGATCTTTGCCTGATGCCGCTTATGCGTAGTCGATTGCAAGTCCATAGTATTGTCATTCTACTGCTCGCCATTGCGGTGCTTGCATGGGCGGATGATTTTCCCGAGCCGGTGATGAGGCTGGAACAGGCCTGGTTTATCGATGCGTCAGTATCCAGTCCGCCGTCCCTGCAGGAACCGGGGTGGCGTTCTCTGAGTTTGCCGGATAGTTGGGATGGGCGTCGTGGTGACAGTTTTCCCGCATGGTATCGACTGGATTTCAATATCGATCCCGACTCGTTTGCCCGGGGCGAACTCTGGGCGGTCTATCTGCCCGCCATTAACAGCAATGGTGAGCTTTGGTTGAACGGCGAAAAGATTGGCGATGGCGGCAGTATGCAACCGGGCAGGGTTGCGAGCAACTGGCACCGGCCTCTTTATTTCACTTTCAGTTCCGGCCTGTTACGCCAAGGCGATAATCATCTGTTTATTTATTTCATGCCCAAGCAGTCCCGTTTTGGTTATCTATGGCCCGTCTATGTGGGGCCGGATATTTTGCTGCGCCCGGACTATCGCCTCAGTCTGTTCTTCAAGGAAACGCTGATCGGCGTATCCGCAGTTTTGCTGGCTGCTTTTGCGGTATTCCTGCTGTTGCTCTGGTTATTGCGGCGTGAAGAATCGCTTTACGCCTGGTTTGCCGCCGGCTGTCTGGTCTGGGCTTTTTTTGTTTTCGACATGTATATCCAGAATATCCCGATATCCGAACGAATCTGGGACACGCTGGTTTTTGCCAGTGTGGGCTGGCTGGTTATTTTCATGAGTTTCTTTTTTCATCGGCTTTACGATATCTCGCGTCCGCGTCTGGAACGGGCTATGCTGATGTTTGGGCTTACAGGCACGCTGGCGCTGTATTTTTCCGGCGATCGCTATTTTTATTTTTTTTCGTCGTTTATCTGGGACAATTTACTCATCGTTTTTTCCCTGTATTTGCTCTGGGTCATTATTATGCAAGCGGTTCGGCAACCGTCGCTGGACAACGTGTTGTTGTCGATTGCAGCAACGCTGGTTATTGGTTTTGGAGGTCATGATAATCTGACTCAAATGGGCGTGATTGATTTGAATCACACACATTTTCTTCCCTATGGCGCGCCTTTTCTGGTCGGCGTGCTGGTCTGGATGCTGGCCCATCGCTTCACTCAGGCTTTGCATGAAGCTGAAGAACTTAATCGTGAACTTGATGAACGGGTTAACCGGAAACATCAGCAACTTGAGAGATATTATGATCGTCTGCGTGAGTTTGAGAATGAGCGCATCATCGCCCGGGAGCGTGAGCGCATTATGCGTGACATGCACGATGGCACCGGTGGCCATCTGGTTTCAGCGCTGGCTCTGGTGCAGCAGGATCACATTGACAAGGCGATGTTAAGCGAGGCGCTGGAGCAGGCGCTGGACGATGTGCGCCTGATGATCGATTCGCTGGATTCGGTGGACGAGGATCTGCTGGTGGTGCTGGGCATGTTCCGTTCTCGCATCGAGCCGCGGCTAAAATACAGCGGTATTGAAATTGCGTGGAAGGTACAGGATTTGCCGCCGATGCGGGGATTTGGCCCTGAAAAGGTTCTGCAATTGATGCGCATCCTGCAGGAAATCGTCACCAATATTATCAAGCATGCACAGGCTGATCGCATCACCTTTACAACCGGCGTGCGCAGGCTCGGGCAACACCGGGAAAGGGTTTTTGTCGAGATATGCGACAACGGGCAGGGCTTTGCCGATAGCATCAAGGAAGGCCGGGGAATCGCCAACATGCATCATCGTGCCGCAGCTATCGGCGCTCATCTGGAAATGGAAAACCAGCCTGACGGCGGCGCCTGCGTGCGAATCCTGATGCCGCTGTCTTCGGCCGGGATGCCGGCGGAGTCGTAACGGGGCTTTCGACAGGCATTCACCTGTAAAGCGTTTTCAGGGTATAGTGAAAGCAATCATCGTTTCCCTTTCCTGCTCATTATCTCATGCACTACGATTTACGCGCACTCGAAAAGATCGTTATCTCCGCTGCCCGGGAGGAATTGCTGCCGCGCTTCACCAGGGTGGCGCGTGGACAGAAAACGGATGGCAGCATCATCACCGAAGCCGATCTTGCCTGCCAGCAGCGGATTGCCGAAGAACTCCAGCGACATTGGCCGCAAACGGTTTTTCTCGGTGAAGAAATGCCGGCCGAAGTCCAAGCGGAACGGCTGAAAAACGCTCGCTCTCTCTGGTGTCTGGATCCGCTCGATGGCACCAGCAACTTCGCCAGCGGCATTCCCTACTATTCGGTTTCCCTCGCGCTGATTCAGGATGGCCGGATCAGTCTGGGCATTGTCTATGATCCCTTGCGGGATGAATGCTTTGCCGCCAGTCAGGAGCGGGGCGCGAGTCTGGACGGCAAGCCCCTGCCTCGCATCGACAGCGATCTGACCCTCAAACAGGCTACGGCCATCGTCGATTTCAAACGTCTTGAACCGGCGCTGGCCGCCCGCATTGTGCGTGATCCCCCCTATGCCTCACAGCGCAGTTTTGGCTCGGTCGCACTGGACTGGTGCTGGCTGGCCATGGGGCGGGGCCATGTTTATCTGCATGGGCGTTCCAATATCTGGGACTATGCCGCCGGGCATTTTATTTTTACTCAGGCGGGCGGGCATGCCTGCACACTGGAAGGTGAGGGGATCTTCATCGATGAACTCAGCCCCCGCTCCTCCGTGGGGGCGACGAGCGCTGCGCTGTTTGCCGAGTGGAAACAATGGCTGGGAGTTAGCGCGAAATGATCACTTCGCTCGGAGCGGGCGGAGCGTCCGGCTGTTTTTGAGCGGCGCCGGAAACCTTATTCCCGAAAAGCCAGCCTTTCACGCAGACGTTGGCGGGATTCATCGATGGTGGCATCAAGATAACCGCCGTAAAAATCCGGGGTGGTGATGCCGAGCAGGCGTTCGCTCAATGGTTCGCCGCCATAGTCCAGCAAGACCACGGTGGGCGCCACCGATGCGCCGTAGCGCACGGCCAGCGTATCAGCGTCCACCCGGCGGCCGTCGAAATCGGTGACATAGCCGCCATCCATTTTCAGGATGCGCATCAGCACTTTGCTGTCGTAATCGCGGTTGCGCAGCATGGGATCCAGAAACTCCTCGCGCACCACCATGCAATAAGGACAGTCTTCGAGGGAGAACATGATCAGCAGCGGCACGCCCCGTTTTCGCGCCAGCGCCGCATCGGCCTGCAGATCGCGGGTGTGTGGTACGCGTATGGATTCATAGGCCTCGGCGGCCAGCGTCCCCGCGCCGGTCGGCGGCAGAAACAGGAGCAGGAACAGAAAAGGAAGTCGCATCAGATGTTCACCGGACAATAAAAAGGGCGCAAGCCACAGGCGCATTAATCAGGCCTGTTAATTTGGTGTATTATAGGACGCTTTACAAGTCCGGATTGTTCCCGTGTGGTTCGGCCTTTTTTCAATATGCTGTCAGGAAGCACTTACTTATGACCGATACCTTGCGCATCGCCACCCGAAAGAGCCAGCTTGCGCTCTGGCAGGCTGAATATGTACGCGACATGCTCAGGCTGCACCATCCTGATCTGAATGTCGAGCTGGTGAAAATGAGCACTCAGGGCGACAAAATTCTCGATACTCCGCTGGCCAAGGTTGGCGGCAAGGGGCTGTTCGTCAAGGAGCTGGAACGCAGTCTGCTGGATGAGCAAACCGATATCGCCGTGCATTCCATGAAAGATGTGCCGGTGGAATTGCCCGAGAACCTGCATCTGGCGGTGATCTGTCCCCGCGAAGATCCCCGCGATGCCTTTGTCTCGAATAATTACGCTTCTTTCGAGAGCCTGCCGGAGGGCGCGCGTCTGGGCACCTCCAGTCTGCGTCGCCAGTGTCAGCTGGCCGCGCTGCGCCCGGATCTGAATATTATTGATCTGCGCGGCAATGTGAACACCCGCCTGCAGAAGCTGGACGATGGCGAGTACGACGCCATTATTCTCGCCGCGGCGGGACTGAAACGGCTTAAATTTGAGGATCGCATTACGGAATTTCTGGCGACGGATATCAGTCTGCCCGCCATCGGTCAGGGCGCGGTCGGAATTGAATGCCGCCGTGACGATGACTGGGTCAACGATCTGCTTGCGCCGCTGAACGATCCGGATACCGCCACCCGGGTTGCGGCGGAACGGGCGATGAATCTGCGTCTGCAGGGCGGTTGTCAGGTGCCTATCGCCGGTTATGCCGAACTGGAACACGGGATCCTGCTGATGCGCGGACTGGTGGGACGGGTGGACGGCAGCGAAATCGTGCGTGGCGAAATTGCCGGTCCGCCTGAAGACGCCGCCCATCTCGGGCAGGTGCTGGCGGAGGATCTGCTGGCGCGCGGCGCTGATGAGATTCTGGCCGAACTCTATGCCCAGTAATCCGTCGCCATTGGACGCCGAGCGGCTGCAGAGCCTGAAGGTCATGATCACCCGCCCCGAGCATCAGGCTGAAGGTCTGGCGCAACGCATTACAGCGGCGGGGGGCGCCGCTTATCTCTGTCCCCTGCTGACGATTCAGCCGGCGGCCGATCCCCAGCGGCTGGCCGCGATACTGAATCATCTGGATCACTATCATCTGGCCATTTTCGTCAGCCCCAATGCGGTGCGCTTTGGGCTGGAGCTGATCCATGCACATGGCGGTTTGCCGCTGGAAATGCGCAGCGCCACAGTGGGCCGGAGCAGCGCGCAGCTATTTCATGAGTTAAGCGGCTTTGCGGTGGACTATTGTCCGGAGACGGATTTCAGCAGTGAAGGTCTGCTGGCGCTGCCTGCGCTGCAGGCGGTTCGCGGTCAGCGTATTATTATTGTTCGTGGTCAGTCGGGGCGGGAGAAGCTCGCCGACAGCTTGCGTCAACGCGGCGCCGAGGTTCAGTATCTGCCGGTGTATCAGCGCCTGCCCGCGCAATGCGATTCCGAACAACTTGCAGAGGCGATAAAGCAGAAGAAAATTGATATTATCACCCTGACCAGCGGTGAGGCGCTTCGTCATCTGTTCAGTCTTGTCGAGCCGACGCTGCTGAGGCCCATGCCTTTTGTGGTGGTGAATTCGCGACTGCGCCGGCTACTACAGGAACAGGGAGTAAAGGGGCCGATCCTCGTGGCGAGCGAAGCCAGCGATGCGGGCATTCTGGATGCCCTGCAACAGTGGCAGGCGAATAAAAGCGAATAGTGGAATCTTAAAATGACGGATAAGCAATCCCCGGATAACAGCCAGTCCAAAAACAGCGCGCGCGCAAAGAACAGCCACGCGGCAAAAAATAATCCCGCCGAAAAACAAAAGAAGACCGAGCTTGCGGCAAAAGCAGATTCAAATGAAACCGCGTCCTCTTCCCCGGGTAGAAAAAAATCGCGCAGGTCACGGCGTAAATCGGCGCTCAGTGGATTTTCCAGTCTGATAATTTTTGTGCTGTTCGTCAGCGTGATCGCCGCGCTGGTGTACTGGATTGAAAAACAGCAAAAGGAGCTGGCCAGTCATAACCGTTACCAGATTGATCAGTTGCGTAATGAAGTCAGCCCGGTGCTGGAGCAAATAAAATCCAGCAATCATGATTTGCAACAACGACTGGCGGCGGAAGAAACAAAACAGCAGGCGTTGAGCGAGTCCCTCAGCAACCTGCTTAAGACGCGCCGTCATCTGCGCAATGACTGGTTGCTGGCGGAAGCCGATTATCTGTTGCGCCTCGCCAATCATCGTCTGTTGCTGGCGCGTGATGCGGGCAGCGCGCTGGCGGCAATGCAAGCGGCGGATGAGCGACTGCATGAGATGGCGGATCCGGCGGTGATTCCATTGCGCAAAGTTCTTGCCGAGGACATCAACCGGCTCAAGGCGGCGTCGACGCCGGATATCGCCGGTCTTTCCGCCCGACTCAGCGCGCTGGCGCACAGTGTGGACAGCCTGCCGTTGCTGGCGGAATATGTCGACAGCAAGGTCGATGCGCAGGACAAACCGAAAAATACGCAGGTGGAAGACTGGAAACAACTGCCCGACGCCATCTGGTCTGACATAAAGAAACTGCTGGTGATTCGTGAACGTCATGGTCGCGTTGTTCCACTGCTTTCTCCCGAACAGCATTTCTTTTTGCGCCAGAACCTGAAACTGAAACTGGAACAGGCGCGGCTGGCGTTGCTCAACGCCGAACCGGCGATCTATCAGGAGCGTCTGCAGACCGCTGCGGACTGGGTGCAGGATTTTTTCAAGGCGGATGATCCGGCCACCGGGGCGATGCTTAAGGAACTCGGGCAACTGCGCGCAGAAAACATCAAACCGGCCCTGCCGGATATCAGCGCCAGTTACCGCGCGCTGCAGGATCTTCAGGAACAGCAGGCCGAGAAGTCAAACCGTAACGGGGATGCTTCATGAGGCTGTTGTTTTTCTCATTGCTGACCCTGCTGGCGGCGATCGTCCTCGGCCTGCTGGCCTATGAGGATCCCGGCTATGTGTTGATCAGCCGGGCGGAAATCAGCTATGAAATGAGTCTGACCCTGTTTTTGCTGATGTTGGTTGCCGGCTTTGCCGCGCTGTATGTGTTTATTCGTTTTCTCTCGCAAACCTGGCGCATGCCCCGGCATCTGCGTCGCTGGCGTCAACACCGGCGCATTCAAAAAGCACACCGGGTCAGCGTCCGCGGGCTCATCGATCTGGCGCAGGGGCGCTGGCCACAGGCGGAAAAAAATCTGATCAAGTACGCCCATTATTCCGAAGAACCGCTGCTTAATTATCTTTCCGCCGCACGCGCGGCGCAGAAGCAACTGGCCCACGAACGGCGGGATTATTATCTGGCGCAGGCGCACAAAAGTACGCCGGACGCCAACTTTGCGGTGCAGCTCACCCAGGCCGAGTTGCAACTGGTGCACGGACAGCTTGAGCAGTCGCTGGCGACGCTGGTGCAGTTGCAATCTATCTCGCCCAAACACGCGCATGTGTTGCTGCTGTTAATGCAGTTATATGAAAAGTTACAAAGCTGGGGCGATCTCAAGGATTTACTGCCGGCGCTGAAAAAACAAAAAGTCATTACAGACGAACAGCATCGCGAGCTTTCCATCAAGGTCTATACCGAACTGCTTGAGATTACCGCAAAACAAAATCAGCCACAGAAACTGACTCAGTTCTGGCAGAGCCTGCCGCGCAACCTGCGTCAGGATACGCATTTGATCAAACGTTACGCTTATCATCTGATCAATATGGAACTGTTTGATAACGCAACCGACATTCTGCGTCAGGCGATTAATCAGCACTGGGATCAGGATCTGGTCTATCTCTATGGCAAGGCGAAAAGCAACAAGGTCGACAAACAACTGGCGCAGGCTGAAAACTGGCTCAAGGGCCATGAGAACAACGCCATCCTGTTGCTGACGCTGGGCCGCCTCTGTCTTTATAATCAACTCTGGGGCAAGGCGCGTTCCTATCTGGAAGCCAGTATCGGCAGCAATGCCTTTCCGGAAACTTATCGTGAACTGGGCCTGCTGCTGGAACAACTGGACGAAAAAGACAAGGCCGCAGACTGCTACCGCAAGGGCATCATGCTGGGCGAGAAGCTGCCCTGTTGAATAACTAATGAGAAAAACAAGCCAACTTTTACGACTCCTGAAAATAAGCTGGGTGCTGGTTCGTCACGGACTCGATGAACTGATCCTCGCCACCCACCTGTTTCGACCGGTGCGCTTCATTGGCTTCTTTCTGCCCTGGCACTGGCTGCCACGCCGGGAACAGGATCGCGGCGTGCGCATTCGCCGGGCGCTGGAAGATCTGGGTCCCATCTTCGTCAAGTTCGGGCAAATCCTTTCCACCCGCCGTGACTTGTTACCGGATGATATCGCCATTGAACTGGCCAAACTTCAGGATCAGGTCGCGCCCTTCCCGGGTGAACAGGCGCGCGCAATTATTGAAAAAGCTTATGGCTGCGCAATCGAAGAAGTATTTTCCGAGTTTGATGTGAAGCCGCTGGCTTCAGCTTCGATTGCGCAGGTTCATGCGGCAACCCTGAAAAACGGCGATGAGGTTGTGATCAAGGTCTTGCGCCCGGATATCCTGCCGGTGATTAAGCGCGACATCAGCCTGTTGTACATCATCGCCAACAAAGTTGAACGTTTCTGGTCGATGGGCAGACAGTTGCGGCCGGTTGATGTGGTGCATGAAATTGAAAAGACGCTGCTCGATGAGCTCGATCTAATGCGCGAAGCGGCCAATGCCTCACAACTGCGACGCAATTTTGAAAACTCGGAACTGATTTATATTCCCGAGGTTTACTGGCCGCATACGCGCAAGAACGTCATGGTGCTGGAGCGTATTTCCGGCACGCCGGTCAGCGACATTGATGAACTGGTTTGGCGTGGCATTGATTTGAAAACCCTGTCTGAACGGGGAGTGATCATTTTCTTCACCCAGGTATTCCACCACAGTTTTTTTCATGCGGACATGCATCCCGGCAATATTTTCGTCGCCGATAACGGTCAGTATATTGCGGTGGATTTTGGCATCATGGGCACGCTCAACAGCCTTGATCAGCGTTATCTGGCGGAGAACTTTCTCGCCTTTTTCAATCGTGATTATCACCGCGTGGCTGAACTGCATGTGCAGTCCGGCTGGGTCGATGAAGACACCCGGGTGGAAGAATTCGAGTCTGCGATTCGAACCGTTTGCGAACCTATTTTCGACAGGCCGCTGAAAGATATTTCCTTCGGCCAGTTATTGTTGCGCCTGTTCCAGACCGCGCGTCGCTTCAATATGGAAGTTCAGCCGCAGTTGATCCTGCTGCAGAAAACCCTGCTCAACATCGAAGGTCTGGGACGTCAGCTTTATCCTGATCTGGATCTCTGGCAAACCGCCAAACCGTTTCTGGAAGACTGGATTAAAGATCAGATCGGTCCCCGCGCGGTGGCCCGTCAGATCAAAAACAACCTGCCCGGCTGGCTGGAAAAAGCGCCGCAGATGCCGGGCCTGTTTTTCGATGTGTTTGAACAGGCGCGGGATGGCAAGCTGAAAGTTGAAATACAGACCCGGCAACTTGAATCGCTGCGCGAGGAAATTCGCCAGTCCAGTCGGCGCAGCGTGTTTTCGATCATCGGCGGCAGCCTGATCATCTCGGCGGCGGTTATTTTTTCGCTCGACGGCTACAGCAAGTTCATGGCCGCCGGCGCGCCGATTCATACCTGGATACTGGGAGTGCTGGGCATCGTTTTTCTACTCGCCGCCTGGCCGGATGAATGATGTAGAGAGGAAGCTCTGATTAATTCCGTCGTTCGTGGTGAAGTCCTGAGCCTGACGAAGAGTCGAACCATGAACGCTAAGCATTGTAAAATCATAATATTATATGGTTCACCCTTCGACAAGCTCAGGGCGAACGGAATTAATCAGAGCGTCCTTAATCCAGTTCACAGATCACAAACCGGTGTTTACCGGAGCGGCTGCGTTCAATTCTGTCGAGATAATTAATTTCCAGTTGCAGCCCCTGATCAATATCCTGTCTGATCTTTTTCCCGACTGAGTTCAGCGAGTCCCTTTCTAATCGGGAATCCGCCTGAATATTCAGGTTCAATTTATCCCACGCTGTCTGTACAAACTGATATTGCTTAATTCCCGTGACGCCATCGAGCAGGCGGTTGAAATAAGAGGGAGCAATTTTTTTACCGGCGCGGGTTTTAATGAAATCATTACTGCGGCATACGCCCATTTCCATCATCGGAAAGGCGGAACCGCAGCCGCAGCGCCCGCTTTTTAACCTGCCATTGTCGCCATTTTCATAACGAATCATGGGCATAAGAAAATTAGTCAGTGAGGTGATGAGCAGTTTGTCTTCGCCCTGCATATTCACGGATTCAAGCTGCACCATGTCCGTAAACACATGAATATTCCCCTGTTGGCATTCGAGGCCGATATTGGGGATCTCGCGGCAGCCGTATTGATTATAAACCTGACAGTTAAAGGCGCGTTGCATCTGTTCGCGCTGCCAGTCATACAGGACTTCAGCGGTGGAATAAACGCCCTTCAAGCTGGAAGGCATGGCAATTTTATTCTCCAGTGCAAAAGCCGCGACATCGGCAATGATGGAGGCGTAGCCCTGTATTAAAACCGGCCGGTAGCGTTTTATAAATCGCACCCAGCGATGGAGTTCGGCTTCGCCGTATTCCCATGCGCCGATGGTTTTTTCCGCCGCGATAAATTCAGAATAGGCGGTGTTGAGACGACGGGTTTTTTTTAGATCCTGCTTGGCGCCCCAGAAGTTAAGGATTTTCTCGCCCGGCCGCCAGCCCGACCACATATAACTGCGCGCCATGCCCGCCCGCATTAATTCCATTTTGTAAGTATCATAATAAAAGGACAGCGGGTTGCCGGTTGAGCCGCCGGTGAAGCCCAGCCGAATAGTCTGCCTGTCGCAGGTGTCGGAGAGCATCTGCTCACGCTGTTTGATCACATCCTCTTTGCGAAGAATGGGAAGACGGCTAATATCCAGTTCCTGCGCCTGATCCGGTAATTGTCCGGCATAGCGGCGTTTATAATATTCCGTGTGCCCGGCGGCGAAGTGAACCAGCCTGAATAAATCTTCCCGCTGTTTCCTGAGTAAGGCCGTTCGATCCCATGTTTGCTGCGCTAACAGCGGCGTCAGCAGTTGATAACGTTGAGGGCGTTTAATTCTGTGCAGCCGGAAACGTAACTGTCTGAACATAACGTTTATTTCGTCGCAGCAGAATATGACAGGGCTTGCAGCCAGCAGGCTTTGTCCTGCGGATAGTTTTCAATGGCCCTGATAATCGCTTTCAGACGCGCCTGCTTATCGCTGTCGGAGTTGATGAGTTTGTAGGCCTCGGCGTTATCAGAAAAATTATGTTCGACATTGGCGATGAAATGATCGAAGTATTTAATAACGGCATCAAATCCAGGTTCTTGCCGCCACCAGTTATTCGGATCATAAAACAGGGATTTTAACTGCGCCAGTTTTTGCAGCAGGCTGCGATGTTTGTCCTGATAGCGCTGCTGCATGTTTTCTTCGGTCGCGCTGACAATCTCGGCGATCGTCTCCGGGTTTATCGGTTTAAGCGGATAACCCTGTTCGGTTAAGGCCTGCATGCTGAACAACATGACATCGCCGAAATACTGGCGGGCAAATTCACCCGAGAGATCGAGCCTTTCAGCATCCTGCAGAATATCGGGACGAAATTCTGACTGGCCGGTATCAGCAACCGTGCGCCGATGCAGCATGGGCAAATTGGCGGAGACAAAACGCTGCTTTAGTTCGGCCTTGATGATTCTACCCATGACCGGGCCGTTCATGCGTAATTTAAGCGGGGCAAAGGGAATGAAATAATTCAGCCCCTCCGTATTGAAAACATAGTTGCCGGGATAGACGGTGCGCGCCGGGGTGAGGCTGGCAAATACCTCGTGATATTCATAATGGGTTTTTCGAGTGGGATGTTCACCATAAAAAAAACTGTTGAGTCTTTCGGCAAAGCGTCGAAGGCAGTCGCCATTGTCATGCGCCCCGTCCAGTTCACAGTTATAGTGGCAGGACTGTTGTTTATGCGTGAATCCAAACAACTCGGGCATATCATGATAGGCGGCGTCATCAGCCTCTTCCTGGATAGCATGGTGGAAGTGGCAGTCATCTTTATTCTTGAGTGTGGATAGTTCTCGGATAAAGCTGATGACATCCTGTAGAAAGTTTACCATCATCACCGCCGGCGAGACCGGCGGGTCGCCCACCACTTTGCCGGTGACAATGCAGGCGTCGGTCTGCTGGAATATCTTATCCAGATAATAGAAATAATTAACGGCGTAAATATCCCGCTCGCCGTCGCTTATTTTGACCTGAAATTCCTGATCGCTGTCCAGTGAATAAAACAGCACGTTGCCATACTGCTGTTTTAATTCGTTAAGTTTGAGGTTGATAATGTTGCGCATTCGCGGCGAGCCCTTGTGAAAAAAATTCAGAGACTCGGCATCGCCAAGCACGCCGTGAAGCGCGCGTTGGGCCTCATCGGGTAAGCGGCGTATTTGCTGACGCTGTTCTTCCTGTCCGAAATAAAATGTTTCCAGTCCCTGCGCATTAAACTGCGCGACAATTTTTTTATGCTGTTCGATGCTTTCCGTAAGTTTGCTGTCATCCGCGATCAACACGCTGATTTTCTGAAAGCGATTATTTTTCACGCCGCCATAATGATATAGCCTGCATAAAGTCACAATGCTGTTAAGACAGTCGAGCAGTTGCCGGGGACGATCGGCGACGGGAATATATAAAATAAAATGGTGCCGTTCATCATTATCTTTTTCGCTCAACCGGGCTTCGAGTTCGCGAAACAGTTTTTGGTAGTTATCAAGCTGCGCGCTATCGGCAATGTTGTCCCAGAGAGTGCGTTCAACAAGCGGCAGCGCCTCATGGTATATCGAGGCGATATCGGTTTCTGATGAATGCTTGAGTTTGTCGAGTAGCGCGTCGGCTGGCGGATCGGGGCACTGGCTGAGAAAATATTTTAGAGTATCGGGGTTTGTCGATGCCATCTACGCAACCCGGGTTTAGCGCTTGCTGATGTAGTTCGGGAAAGTGTTTTTATCGATGATAATTTCAATGAGATTAATGGCGTCAGTGAAATGAGTCCGGGCAAACAGCGGGTCAAGATCGGCGGCCTCTTTTACCAGACGATAATTGATAGAAAAAGATTTTGCCAGCGCCTCATAATCGGGGTTTACAAAATCACAGTTGATATAGCGCTGGTTATACTGCTGAGACTGGTTTTTACGAATCAGTCCCATGGTCGCGTTGTTGAACATGACGATGTTCAGGGGCAGATCGTAATTTACGGCGGTCATGATTTCCATGCAGCACATCTGAAAACCGCCATCACCAAGGATCGCAAAGGTGGGTTTGTGCTCGATAAAACGCGCGCCGATTGCCGCGGGAATCGCCTGTCCCAGTGATGATATACCCGAATTCGGGTAGTAGCGATTGCGGCTGGAGACATTAAAAAAGTTCTGCGCAAAAATTATATTGTCATCGAAAATCTGAATGTTTTCCGGAAACTGTTTTTCCAGTCGGGAAAAGAATAGTTCGATCAGGGGAAAGCGGGACTGAAACTCGCCGGCATTGCTTTCAGTTTCGTTATCTTCTTCCAGAGTTTTTAATGCTGCTGCAGTGTCCAATGACTTGTCGCGTATTTCACCACCGGCTTTTATGCGCAGCAAAACATCCGAGATCACATCTTTTATATCGGCATAGATGGCGAGATCCGCTTTAAAAACTTTTTCCAGTTGTTCTTCATCGATGTCGATCTGGACAATGCGTTTATTGTCCATCAGTTCTTTATCCCAGAGATAACTGGTGCGCTCATTGAAGCCGCTGCCCAGAAAAATCAATAGATCGGATTGTTCGCGAATATATTGATAGGCGTTACTGTAGGAGGTGACGCCGAGACTGCCCAGTGAATAGGGGGAATCTTCACTGATGATGCCCTTGCCTTTAAGACTGGTGGTCACGGGAATGTGCATGAGTTCACTGAGTTCCGCCACCGCGTTTTGCGCGCCGGATTGAATACAGCCGTAGCCCGCGATAATGACGGGTTTTTTCGCCTGTTGCAGATGCTCAAGAAAGTCGTTCAGCTGCTGTGCTTTGGCGCTGATGCTGCTGTTGCGTCGTTCGGCTTTTATATGTTCAAGCAGGGAGTCATCGACTAACTCCTTTTGAACATTATAGGGAAAGCTCAGGAGCACGGGACCGGAGTTGGGTGAGAGTAAAATATTGGAGGCTCGATTCAGCACATTGGCCAGATAGTCGGTGCGTTCGACAATTTTATTATATTTGGTGATGCCTTTGAACAGGGTGTCCTGATCGATGCTGCCGCCCTCGCCGGAACTTTCCTGTAATCCGCCTTTGCCAAAAATATGGGTCGAGGTTTCGCCGGTGATAACCAGCAGCGGCTGTTTGTCGGCGTAGGCGTTGGCGATACCGGTCACCAGATTGGTCGCGCCCGGTCCGGCGGTGGTAATGCAGGCGCCGATCTTCCCGGAGGCGCGGGCATAGCCCCCGGCCATGAATGAAGCGCCCTGTTCGTGCTTGGCCAGAATCGCGCGAATGTTCGAGTCATACAGGCTGTCATACACCGGCAGGATATGCGCGCCCGGCATCCCGAAAATATATTCAATGCCGAGATGCTCCATGTACTTAACGATTAATTCACTGACTGGTATTTGCATGCGCCGTTATCAATAGTGAGATAAAAAGGCCGGTGGTAATGGGTGTCTGGCTGGTTTAGCTGGCAGGCCGCTGCAGCGGGGCTTCTACTTCTGCGCGTTTGTCCGGCCCCAGTAATTGCGCAATCAGGGTCAGGGCAAAGTCCATCGCTGTTCCCGGTCCGCGTGAAGTAATAATTTGTCCATCGATAACCACCGCCTGTTCCTGATAATCCAGATCGCGAATCCGGCAGTTATCCAGACTACCGGGAAAGCTGGTGGCCTGACGTCCGTCGAGTAGACCGGCGCCGGCCAGCACTTTTGGCGCGGCGCAAATTGCGGCGATATATTTTTTATCCGCATACATTTTTTTCAGCAGGGTGTGGATGCGGGGATCCTGATTCAGATTGTCTGCGCCGGGTAAACCGCCGGGCAATACGATCATGTCGTAGCTTTTCTGCATAGCCTGATCCAGATTCATATCCGCGATCAGCACCATACCGCGACTGGCCTTGACCGGCTGATCATCGAGTCCGGCGGTGCTGACGTCAATGCCGGCGCGACGCAGAAGATCCACAATCGTGACGGCTTCCAGTTCTTCGCAACCCTGCGCTAGTGGGACGAGGACAGTTGCCATCGCTGATTATTCCTCGCCTTGCGTATGGAAATGAGATCGGAGACCGGCACCAGTTTAATGCCCTGTTTTTTCAGAGTCGGCAGCCAGGCTTCCAGCACTTTCATGGTGTCTTTATAGGGATGCCCGATGGCCAGCGCCGTGCCTTTTTTCTTCGCCCGGGTAATCAGCGCCTCAAGTTGCTGGCGGACGATATTCTCATCGTCCTTTTCGTAGTCGAGGAAAATATCGCGCTTCGCGCCGCGAATGCCGCGCTTTTGCGCTTCCTGCAGGGCAACGGTGTCCGGGGTGGTGCGACTGTCAACAAAATAGAGATCATCGCGGAACATGGCGGCCTGCATGGTCCATTTCATCTGCTGTGTTTTCTGGGTCAGCAGGCTGCCCATGTGATTATTGAAACCACGCACATGGGGTATGGCGTTGATGCTTTTACGCATTTCATTTTTGAACTGCTGCTCGCTCATTTCTTCAGTGAGTCCGCCCGGCCCCAGTGTTTTGCTGCTGTCAGCCTGCATGGGCAGATGCAACATGACTTCCTTGTGCTGACCATTCGCCAGCTCGGCCAGACGGGGCGAGTAGGGAAGATGAGGCAGAAACGCGCAGGTTATTGCGCCGGGCAGTTCTATCGCACGCTGGCCGGCGGCCAGCTGATTGCCGAGATCATCGATAATAATGCTGATGACGATGTCATCCGGCTTGATGGCCTCCGCCGCCTGTTGCGACTGCACGTTGGCAGACAGAGCGCCAAGCAATAAAACCGCAGACAGACTCAGCGATTTGAAGCCTGCCTGCCTGCGTCGGTAAAATTTAAGGAACCTCTGATTAATTCCGTTCGCCCTGAGCCTGTCGAAGGGTGGACCATGTAACATTATGATTTTACAATACTTAGCGTTCATGGTTCGACCCTTCGTCAGGCTCAGGACTTCACCACGAACGGCGGAATTAATCAGAGCTTCCTTAAACATCCTGCCGAAGGTCTTATTTGGCGCTCAGTAAATGTAGACCCTTTAATAGATTCAGAGCCTCATAGACAGGATAATCCTTGCTGGCCAGACTGCCTTCCTTGTCTTTATCACTGGCGTCTTTTTTAGCGTCTTTTTTCTTTTTGGTCTTGATGCCGTGCTTGCC
>WFVC01000055.1 GCA_015491815.1 Gammaproteobacteria bacterium
ACTGGAGAAACAGAAGGCCGGCAAGCGACGCATGAAGCAGGTCGGCAAAGTTGAAATACCGCAGGAAGCGTTTCTGGCGGTGCTTAATGTAGGGAAAGATAAATGAATATAGATTTTTCACTGATTCTGGTTATTGCTGTTTTTGTTACCGGCGCCATCTGGTTGCTGGACAGATTGATTGTCAACCGGGGCAAAACCCAGGAAGAAATAAAAGCGAGTGCGTCAACAGGAATTCGCTCGCTGTGGGCGATGCTGGCTGAATTTTCGCACTTCCTGTTTCCAGTGGTTCTGATTGTTCTTATTTTGCGCGGTTTTATTGCGGAACCATTTCGCATTCCTTCTGGATCCATGTTGCCCTCGCTTGAGGTGGGGGACTTTATTCTGGTTAAAAAATTCAGCTATGGCATTCGTCTGCCGGCCTGGAATACCAAAATCATCGAGACCGGCCGGCCCCAACGCGGTGATGTGATTGTCTTCCGTTATCCCGAAGATCCTTCTATTGATTATATCAAGCGCGTGGTTGGCGTTCCCGGTGACAAAGTCGCTTATTATGACAAGGTGCTTTATATCAATGACAAGCGTATGGAACAGGTTGGCGAAACGGTCTATCGTCCCGGTTATGATCATATTGTGCGACGGACTGAAAATTTGAGCGGCGTTGTTCATGATATTCTGGAAAATAAAATGTATCCAGCCCGGGATTTTGTAGTGACCGTACCTGAAAACAAATATTTTGTCATGGGGGATAATCGGGACAATAGCCGTGACAGCCGTTTCTGGGGCTTTGTGCCGGATGAAAATCTGGTTGGTCACGCCATGGTTGTCTGGCTTAACTGGGAACTTGGTGAATGGCCGCGTTGGGGTCGCATTGGCACATTAATCGACTAATATTAGTATCAGAAGATTTCTGTATTCGGCAAACGAGAGATATCAAGATGATCACTGGACAAAAACAGACAGGCATGACCGCGATCGGCTGGATGGGCGTGATTGCCCTGATTATTATGTTTGTGCTGCTGATTCTAAAACTCATCCCGATTTATATGGATGGTTTTAAAGTAGGCTCAATTCTGGAAGATATAGAAGCGGAACCGGGGGTTGTCGAAATGTCACCGGTTGCCATCAGTCGCACGATATTAAAACGTCTGGATATTAATATGGTCACCGGTGTTACCGGAGAAGACATTTATATTGATAAACTTAAAGATTCCACGAATGTGGAAATTGACTATGAAGTACGGGAAAATCTGGTAGGGAATATCGATATCGTTGTTCATTTTCAAAAATCTGTGACTATTCCGAATCCCTGATGCCCGATCTTGTTCAACTCCAGCGCAAACTGGGTTACGAATTCAATCAACAAAATTTGCTTGAGACTGCGCTGACCCATCGCAGCGCCTCATCAAAAAATAATGAACGACTGGAATTTCTCGGTGATTCAGTATTGGGGCAAATCATCAGTATTGAACTTTATCAACGCTTTCCACAGGCGCGTGAAGGTGTCCTGAGTCGCCTGCGCGCGAGTCTGGTCAAGGGCGAAACCCTGGCTAAAATCGCAGCCGAGCTTGAGTTGGGGCAATATCTGAAACTGGGCTCGGGTGAATTGAAAAGCGGCGGCTTCCGGCGCGAGTCCATTCTTGCCGATGCGCTGGAAGCGATCATCGGCGCCGTCTATCTGGATAGTGATCGACAGACCACGCATGATTTTGTCTTGCAGTTTTTTGCGCAACGGCTGGAAAAATGTGATCCCGATTCCATTTTGAAAGATCCGAAGACACGTCTGCAGGAATTCCTGCAATCGCGCGGCGAAGCCTTACCCGAATATGAAGTCGTCGCAATTGACGGCGAAGCCCATGCGCAAACCTTTACCATCGCCTGTCATCTGCCAACGCAGGATAAACCGATTCAGGCATCCGGCAGCAGCCGTCGCAAGGCGGAACAGGCTACCGCAGAACAGGCGCTTAAACAGTTAAACCATGAGTAAAAACAAAACCAGAAATGATTTTCGTTGCGGCTATGTCGCCTTAGTGGGACGCCCCAACATGGGCAAGTCCACCTTGCTTAACCATCTGCTGGGGCAAAAACTCAGCATTACCTCGCGCAAACCGCAAACCACCCGCCAGCATCTGCTGGGCATTAAAACCACTGAAACTGAACAGATCATCTATGTGGATACCCCCGGCATTCATGAGAATGCGCGCCGGGCGATCAACCGTTATATGAATCGCACCGCCTTCAGCGCACTGGACAGCGTCAATGTGATTATTTTTCTGGTCGAAGCCCTGCAATGGACCTCGGAAGATGAGCTGGTGTTAAAACGCATCAAAGATTCCGGCATTCCGGCGATTCTTGCGATTAACAAGGTCGATAAACTGGAAGACAAGAATGCGCTTCTGCCGTTTATTCAGGAACTTTCCGGCAAAATGGACTTCATTGAGATTATCCCGATATCGGCGACCAAAGGCATCAACCTGTCGCAGCTCGAAGCCTGCGTGCGTGAACATCTGGATATTTCCGAAGCCTTTTATCCGGAAGATCAAATTACCGATCGCAGTCAGCGTTATCTCGCCGCTGAACTGGTGCGCGAGAAACTGATGCGTATGCTGGGTCAGGAATTGCCCTATGATCTCACGGTCGAAATTGAAAAGTTTAAAGAGGAAAAAGCGCGCCTGCATATTCACGCCCTGATCTGGGTTGAGCGCAACAATCAGAAAGCCATTGTGATTGGCGATAAAGGCAGTCGCCTGAAAAATGTCGGCACGCAGGCGCGTCAGGACATGGAAAAGCTGTTTCACAAAAAAGTGTTTCTGGAACTCTGGGTCAAGGTCAAGGAAGGCTGGTCGGATGACGAACGCGCTCTGCAAAGTCTGGGATACAGGGACGAACTATAATGCGTCAAAGCCTGCAGGCCTGCTATATCCTGCACAGCCGGCCCTATCGCAATACCAGTAAGTTGCTTGATATATTCAGCCGGGAACAGGGACGCCGGGTGCTGGTGGCGCGCGGCGCGCGCAGGGAAAAATCCAGACTGCAGGGGAGTTTGCAGCCCTTTACGCCACTGTTGCTAAGCTGGCAGGGCGGCGGGGAAGTGCAGACCCTGACCGGCGCGGAAAGCGGCGCCCAGCTCGCTCGGCAACCTGGCCGGCAAACATTGCTGACCGCCTTTTATTTAAATGAATTATTGTTACGCCTGCTGGCGAAAAATGATGCCCACCCGGCATTGTATGACGCCTATGCACAAACCCTGAAAAATCTGTCAGAATCCCCTTCTCAGGAAGAAGCGCATCTACGCCTGTTTGAATGTTTTCTGCTACAGGAACTGGGCTACGGGCTTGTGCTGGATCATGAGGTTGAAACCGATCAGGTTTTACAGGCCGATCAACATTATTGTTATCAACCGGATCATGGCCCGCTGAAAATGGATAAGGCGGATTGCGAATCCGGCCTGCCGGTGCAGGGGGCAACGCTGCTTGCGCTGCAGCGAGGCGATTTATCCGTCGACAAAAATGATGACGCGCAGGCCAGGCGAATATTACGTGAGGCAAAACAGTTAATGCGCATGAGTCTGGCTCGCCATCTTGGGAACAGACCGCTAAAATCACGCGAACTTTATCGGCAACAGAAACAGTTGTTAAAACCATGACAGAAAAAAATCCAATTTATCTGGGCGTTAATATCGATCACATCGCCACCCTGCGTCAGTCTCGCGGCACGCGTTATCCCGAGCCTCTGCAGGCGGCGCTGCTTGCCGAACAGGCCGGTGCGGATGCGATTACGGTTCACCTGCGTGAAGATCGGCGGCATATTCAGGATCGGGACGTCGACATGTTGAGCGAGGTTTTGCAGACCCGCATGAATCTGGAAATGGCGGTTACCGATGAAATGCTGGCGATTGCCTGCAAACTGCAACCCGCCGATTGCTGTCTGGTGCCGGAACGACGGCAGGAGCTGACCACCGAAGGCGGACTGGACGTTGTCGGACAAAAGACGCGCATTCATGCCGCCTGCCGTCAGCTTGCCGACGCCAATGTCCGCGTGTCCCTGTTTATCGATCCGGAGCTGGCGCAGGTCGAGGCGGCCGCCGAGTGCGGCGCGCCGGTGATCGAATTACATACGGGCAACTACGCCGATGCCGATCATCCAGCGCGGCAGGAACAGGAATTACAGCGCATCGTGCAAGCCATGGAGAAGGGCGTGGCCAGCGGTCTGCAGGTGAACGCCGGTCATGGTCTGCATTATCATAATGTTGCAAAAATCGCCGCCCTGAATGATATTTGTGAATTGAATATTGGCCATGCCATCATTGCCCGCAGCCTGTTTTGCGGACTGGATGAAGCGGTGAGAGAAATGAAAAAACTAATGCGGGATGCGCGTTTCTCATGATTTATGGCATTGGCACGGATATCGTCGGCGTCGAGCGGATGCGTCACAATCTTGAGCGTTACGGTCACCGCTTTGCCGAACGGATTCTTACCGATGACGAGTTGAAGGATTTTGAAGCGGTTGTAAATCACGCCCATTTTCTGGCCAAACGTTTTGCCGCCAAAGAGGCGGTGGCCAAAGCCATGGGCACCGGCTTCATCGACGGCCTGTCGCTGCGCCATATCGGCGTCACGCATGACGGGCTGGGAAAACCGGTGCTGGTGTTTAGCGGCAAGGCGGAAGAATTTATTTTGCGAGAAAAAATTGTCTCAAGCCATATCAGTCTGGCCGATGAGACTGATTATGCGGTAGCATTTGTAACATTAGGACGCTAAGGTATTGCCTGTCGGGAAAGAAATACAGGTCTGGATAAAAGGACGAGTATGCCGGTAGAAACACGGATTGATACAGAAAAGAATCTGGTCATACATACCGTAATCAAAGGATTTGGGCTGGCGGACATTGAACCGGCCTGGCGGGCCATGCTCGCCGATCCGGATTTTAAAAGCGGGATGAATGTTCTCTGGGATTTCAGACAGGGCGTACACACCGATCAGTTTTCCAATGCGGATATGCAGAAAATTATGAGCATGACCGTCGAGCATATCCGGCAGCGTGGCGCGCAATACAAGCTGGCCTTACTGGCTTCGCGGGAACTGTATTTCGGTTTGTCGCGAATGTTCGAAGCCTACGGCGATGATATTCCTATCGACATCCATGCTTTTCGTTCGCTGGACGAGGCGCTCGACTGGTTGACTCAATAGTTTTCCCTCTATGGCCGGTTCCGGCGTTACCAGCTACGCCCGAGGATTTCCTGCCCCTGTTCCAGTAAACGCCGGATTTCGGAATCAAGCCGCTTAAAGGCCTCGGCAAACTGCGCCTGATTATCCTGCTTGATTTCATCCTCAAAGGCCTTTACCGCTTCGCTCAGCGCGGGAACACCCAGATAGGCGGTGGAGCCATGCAGCTTGTGAACCGGATCCCAGAGCGTTTCCGTGGCCGCGTTTTCCGTACAGACACATTTGCAGGCGGTTTCGATCGCAGCCTGTTGAGAGGGGAGTTCCTCAAGCAGCATGCTGAACAGATCCCGCGCCAGTTCCTCGCTGCCGCCGGCCTGTTCCAACGCCACCGCCGCATCAAATATTTCAGTCACCCGCGGTTCTCCTGCTAATTAAATAGCTGTTCCAAATATCCGTACACCTATGGAACAGGGGTATAATTGTAGGTACGGCTTCAGCCGTACAGGTACGATTGAAATCGTACCTACAACAGGCTTCGGTAATCCATAGTGTACGGGAATTAGAAACACTTATTTAGGGAAGCTCTGATTAATTCCGTTCGCCCTGAGCTTGTCGAAGGGTGAACCATATAACATTATGATTTTACAATGCTTAGCGTTCATGGTTCGCCCCTTCGTCAGGCTCAGGACTTCACCACGAACGGCGGAATTAATCAGAGCTTCCTTAGATTTTCGCTGTTCCCGTTTTTGTATGTTATAGCCTGATACATTACACTCTGCGCATGAATTATAAAACAGTTGAATCCCAGATTGGCAACACTCCGTTGGTGCGTCTGCAGCGGCTTCCCGGACAAACCAGCAATACGATTCTGGTCAAACTTGAGGGCAACAACCCGGCCGGCTCGGTCAAGGATCGGCCGGCGCTGAGTATGATTCGGCATGCCGAAATGCGGGGTGAGATCAGGCCCGGCGATACCCTGATTGAAGCGACCAGCGGCAATACCGGCATTGCACTGGCCATGGCCGCTGCGGTCAAGGGTTATCGGATGGTGTTAATCATGCCGGCGAATATGAGTATCGAGCGGCGCGCCTCCATGCGCGCCTACGGCGCCGAGCTGATTCTGGTCAGTGAAGAGGAGGGCATGGAAGGGGCGCGGGATCTGGCCGAAAAAATGGCTCGTGACGGCAAGGGCAGGTTGCTGGATCAGTTTTCCAACCCCGACAATCCACTGGCCCATTATGAGACCACCGGGCCTGAGATCTGGACGGATACGGGCGGTGAAATCACCCACTTTGTCAGCGCGATGGGCACTACCGGCACCATCATGGGGACTTCCCGCTTTCTCAAGGAAAAAAATCCGGCCATTACTATCGTTGGGGTGGAGCCGGCGGACGGCGCCAAAATCCCCGGCATCCGCCGCTGGCCACAGGCATATCTGCCGCAAA
>WFVC01000056.1 GCA_015491815.1 Gammaproteobacteria bacterium
ATACATGAGGGAGACCGGCAACGGTTAAAATTACGCGGTCACAAAGTTGAGCCAGTTGTTGATGCAAACGCCCGGCTTCATCACCGAAACGGCGAGCCAGTTCTGCTTCGGGAACAATGCCCATGCCGGTTTCATTGCTGACCAGAATAATGTGGCCGGGTAAGTTTTTCAGTTGTTCAAGCAGCGCATCCCGTTCACGCGCCAGCATCGACACATCATCGGATAACAATAAATTGGTCAGCCACAGGGTCAGACAATCAACCAGCAGACAACGATCCTCACGCGCCTGTTGTTGCAGCACCTTTGCCAGCATCAGGGGCTCTTCAATCAACAACCATGTTGACGGCCGTTGCTGTTGATGATGGGCGATGCGTTGCTGCATTTCCGCATCGCCGGCTGTGGCGGTGGCGATATACAATACCTCAAGGCCGGAGGCCTGCGCATGTTGTTCCGCCAGTCGGCTTTTACCGGAGCGCACACCACCAAGAATAAGTTCTTTCATACTACAGTTTCCATGTTTTCATCCACTCTCGATAGCCTTCAAATAAAAACCAGGTTCCCTTGTAGGTGCAACTGTAGGTGCAACTGTAGGTACGACTTCAGTCGTACTGACACTGACATTGGTACGACTGAAGTCGCACCTACAGGAGCTTCATTTTATTCAACCCAATCTTCTGTTTTTTGCACCGAACAGCAGCACATCAATAGCCTTAATATCAAGATGCTGTTCTACCGCATCGGCAATGCGTTCGATGTCCGCATCACAACGTTGCGCATAATCCACCGTCTGACTGTTTTTTAAACCCGCCCAGTTCAGTAGCGCATCACAGGCGGCCGTGGATTCAAACAGCCCGTGCAAATACGTTCCCATTATCTGTCCATCGGCTGACAATGCGCCATCGGTATGGCCGCCCAGATCAACGGCCGGTGTTTCCAGTGCTGCGCCGCGACTGATGCCGCTGTGAATTTCATACCCCTGCACATCCGATCCATCCAGCAATAACCTGCCCTGCACATTGCGCAACTGTTTACTGCGAGCCAGCGTGGTGGTCATGTCCAGAAAACCAAAGCCCGAACAACCGCCGCTGCGATCTTCTATCGCATCGGGATCATGAATCGCCTGCCCCAGCATTTGAAAGCCGCCGCAGATCCCCAGCAGTTTGCCGCCATAACGCAGATGCCGATGAATAAACTCTTCCCAGCCCTGTTCGCGCAGCCAGGCCAGATCCGCACAGGTATTTTTACTGCCCGGTAAAATAATCAGATCCGCATCCGGCCTGTCTTCCATCGCGCCCATGAAATGCAGCTTGACCTGCGGGTGCAGGCGCAAAGGATCAAAGTCGGTATGATTACTGATGCGGGGCAGGACAGGCACAAGCACATTCAAATACCGATCTTCCAGGGTTTCATTATTCGCCTGCGCCAGACTATCCTCACTCTCAAGATGCAGGTTATGTAAAAACGGCAGAACCCCGGTAACGGGTTTGCCGGTTTTATTTTCCAGCCAGTCGAGGCCGGATTGCAGCAGTGCAATGTCGCCACGAAAACAGTTGATCACCATGCCTTTTACTAATGACTGTTCGGATTCACTCAGCAACGACAGGGTGCCGACCAGATGCGCAAACACGCCACCGCGATTAATATCGGCAACCAACAATACCGGGCAGTTCACCGCTTCGGCAAAGCCCATATTGGCGATATCATTTTCACGCAGATTAATTTCAGCCGGGCTGCCCGCGCCTTCGATCAGCACCACATCATACTGTTGTTGCAGGCGTTGAAAGGATTCGAGTACGGCCTTACGCGCGACAGATTTGTAGTCGTGGTAAGTCACCGCATTCATATTGCCAATCGCATGACCCTGAATAATCACCTGCGCACCGATGTCAGTATTCGGTTTGAGCAGCACCGGGTTCATATCTGTATGCGGTTGAACACCGGCGGCCTGCGCCTGCAGAGCCTGCGCGCGGCCAATCTCCCCGCCGTCGATAGTTACCGCAGAATTGAGCGCCATGTTCTGCGGCTTGAACGGCGCGACGCGAATACCCCGCCGCGCCAGACTTCGACACAGCGCGGTGACCAGCACGCTTTTACCGGCATCCGAGGTTGCGCCCTGAATCATCAACATGCTCATCAGGCCACGACCTCATCGCGGGGACATAATAGTTCATCGAGTCCGGCCAGGGCCGACTCAAGCCGCCGCCACTGCATTTCATTTGCAGGCAAACCAAACCGCAGACTCAACGGTTCACTGAACAGACGAACAAGAATGCCCTGCTGCGCCAGTTGCTGATAAATGGATTCCGCCAGCGGCGTTTGCAGCCATTGAAATAAAACAGTACCGCCATCCGGGTCTAAATTATATTTTTGCAACAGATTTTTTAAGCGTTGCCCCTGTCGCGGCAACGATTGTCGCGTCTGCGCCTGCCAATGCGTATCCTGTAAGGCGGCTATGGCAATGACGCGCGACGGCCCGCTGATCGGCCACGGTCCCAGAATATTTTTTAAACGATTCAATGTGTCCGGCGCCGCCAGCACAAACCCGACTCTCGCACCGGCCAGCCCGAAAAACTTGCCCAGTGAACGCAATACGATCAGGCCGTCTCGATCACTGTACGGCGCCAGCGAATCATCCGGCGTCGCATCCATGAAGGCTTCATCGACGATCAGGCTGCCGCCGCGTAAAACAAGTCGCTGATGCCAACGCAATAGTTGTGCGGGAGAAAATACATGGCCGGTGGGATTATTGGGATTCACCAGCAACAGAATATCAAGCTGATCTAACTGCGCCTCAATTTCAGCAACCGTCAGCAGGCGAACCTCAAACCCGGCGCGCCGCCATGCGTGAGCATGTTCCGCATAAGCTGGGTTCAACATGCCGACGAAAAGTGGATTTTTCATCTGCGCATATAACTGCGGCAAAATCTGAATCGCCGCTTGTGAACCGGCCACCGGCAAACAATGCGCGGCGCCATAATACTGTTGCGCCAGAGTACGCAGATCATCATCGTCTTCCGGCAGGCGCGCCCATGCCTCGGCGGGAATATCAGGCACAGGCCAGCCCTGCGGATTCAGGCCGGTGGAAAGATCCATCCACTCATCCAGTGCAATAGCATAACGCTGTGCGGCATGGCGCAACTTTCCACCGTGTTCAAGCAAGCTGCACCCCTCCCCAGACCAGCGTCAACAACAACAGCCACAGAGCCAGACTGCGGCGTAAAAGATTCACCGCCTGATCGATAGCCTCGGCATTCGGCAGCACACCATTGCCCAGTTGCGGACGTTGCTCAAGCTCGCCGTGATAAACCGCCGGGCCGCCCAGTTGCAAGGCCAGCGCACCGGCGCCGGCCGCCATAACCGGCCCGGCGTTGGGACTGGCGCATTGTCCAGCCTGCTTTGACCAGCACTGCATCGCATTGGTGAATTTTCCGCTCAGCGCATAACTTAGCGCAGTCAGACGCGCCGGGATAAAATTCAGGCCATCATCCAGCCGCGCCGCCGCCCAGCCAAAATCACGATAACGCGGGGTTTTATAGCCCCACATGGCGTCTAATGTATTGACCAGACGATAGAACAACACCCCCGGCGCACCGGCGACTAAAAACCAGAAGATGGGAGCAAACAAGGCGTCGTTGCCGTTTTCCAGCGTGGACTCGATGGTCGCGCGCACCATCGCCTGTTCATTCATCTGCGCCGTGTCCCGGCTGACCAGATAGCCGGTGCGGGTCCGCGCACGTTTTATATTATTTTTCCGCAATGCATCACGCACCTGTTGCGCATGCTCGATCAAACTGCGCCCGCCGATAGCAAGATAAAGCACCACGATGTTTAACAAGATAGTAATCGCTTCCCACTGTTGAATATATAAAAGCAGGCTGGTTAGCGGCAGCGTTAACAGTGCAAGGCCAAGTGCGCCAGACAGTCGTTGTAGGTGCGGCTTCAGCCGTACCTGTGCGGCTTCAGCCGCACCTACATGAAATGTATTAAATCTGTATTCCACCCATGCCGCCAGCCAACCAAAGCCGACCAGCGGATGCGCGCGACGCGGCTCGCCCAACAGGCGATCAAGCAACAATGCGGCAAACAGGGAACATAACAATAGCGTCATTGTCTTCTGTGTATATTATCATTTCTGTTTTGCAGATTACTCATTCACGGCCCTGTCTTCCTGTTCACGATAATCAAGCTCTCGCCACAGTCGATCAAACTGTTGCAGACCCTGACTGTCAAATTCGCCTTGCGTGCGTAATAGAGACAGATTAAATATCGTCTCTCCCCGGGAGTTGAGAAAATAGATCCCGCGCAAACGATCCGCGCGACGCAGCAACCAGCCACTCATCAACGTCGACAAATCGACATGCAAATGAAAATGTTCATTCTCTATTTTCAGTTGCGCGGTGGAAAAAGAAAGATCCCCGGCATTGATGAACAGTTCACTCACCGCTCCCGCTTCGTTGCGAATCACGGCGCGTAATGCGCCCCATTGTTTTATCTCGGAGAAGATCTCCGGAATCCGATCATCCGGTAATCTTGCGGACAAGCATTCACCTGCCGCATCATCGGCATCCACTTCCGCCATCGCCGACAGCACTTCGCCAATCGGGCAATCGAAATGCGCGGCAACCCGGCTCAGTGATTGCGCCTCATGTTCACGCAAATACTGACGGATGCAGGTCTTCCAGCCTTCCAGTCCCATACTTAATGAACGACCGCGTTTTTCGCCCTCCAGCGTTTGCCCGGTAATGCCATCGTACTTGTTGCGATAACCGCGCGGCGTAATCATCAGACCTTCCTGCATAAAGGTGCTGCTATTGCCGATCAACACCGTCGTTAACATACCGATATTGCAGTCTTTCATTTCATCCAGTCGCACTCTCTGGATATCCTGCAAATTTCGGTAGGCCGACTTGACGATCGCCACCGGCGTATCAGGACGGCGGTACTGCAATAATATCCGTTGCGCTTCTTCTATTTGTCGGGTGCGCCGACCGCTTTTTGGATTGTACAGGGCGACCACGAAATCACTGCGCCCGGCCGCATCCAGCCGTTTCGCAATCACCGGCCAGGGGGTCAGCAGATCAGAGAGAGAAATCGAACAGAAGTCATGGGTCAGCGGCGCACCCACCAGCGAGGCCGCCGCCGACAATGCCGTTGTACCGGGAACGATTTCCACCTTAATCTCGCTGTCCGGCGTCCAGCCCGTCTGCAACAATACTTCATAGGTCGGCCCGGCCATGCCGTAAACGCCAATGTCGCCGGATGAAATCAAAGCGACGGTCTTTCCTTTCTGCGCATGTTCATACGCTTGCACACAACGATCGATTTCTTCGGTCATTCCCTTGCGCACCACCTCCTTGCCATCAAGCAGATTTTTCACCAGCCGGATATAGGTCGAGTAACCGATTACCACATCCGATTCTTTTATCGCCTCCAGTGCGCGCACGCTCATGTGCGCTTCAGCCCCCGGACCAAAACCAACTAAAAATATTTTTCCCTGACTCATTATCGTAACCTCACTATTGATACCGTAGCGTTTTTATTGTCCCGCCCCCGGTGCTTGAATTTTTCCAGCAATAAATC
>WFVC01000057.1 GCA_015491815.1 Gammaproteobacteria bacterium
ATGAATATAGATATAGAATAAAATCAGTTTCTTATAAATTACACCCTTCGACAAGCTCAGGGCGAACGGAATAAATCAGAGCTTCCTTAAGATAAATCCTAAGCTGCATTAAGGGCTTTCCTGAAAATAAATCCTCTGCGTCTTTGCGCCTTTGCGTCCTCTGCGTTTATAATCCATTCCTGCTTTCCCGAGGAGCGTTGCAGCGGGTTGGGTCACACATGACCTTTCCCCCGTCAGGCTCGGGAATCCTGATTTACAACAACGGCGCTCATCTTTTTTTATCTACTTTAAGGAGAGATGATATGAATGCTGTAGTTGATCCGTCTTTTACCGACTATAAAGTCGCTGATATGTCTCTGGCCGAATGGGGCCGCAAAGAAATTTCCATTGCTGAAACTGAAATGCCCGGTCTGATGGCGCTGCGCGAAGAATATGCCAGCGAGCAACCGCTTAAAGGCGCGCGCATTGCCGGTAGCCTGCACATGACCATCCAGACGGCGGTATTGATCGAAACACTGGTGGCGTTAGGCGCGGAAGTGCGCTGGGCCTCCTGTAATATTTTCTCCACCCAGGATCAGGCTGCTGCGGCAATTGCCGCGCAGGGCATCCCGGTTTACGCCTGGAAGGGTGAAACCATTGAAGAATACTGGTGGTGCACCGAGCAGATGTTAACCTGGCCTGATGGTCAACAGCCCAACATGATTCTCGATGATGGCGGCGATGCCACCCTGCTGGTGCACAAGGGTGCGGAATACGAAAAATCCGGCAGCATTCCGGAAACCAAAGCCGACGATAACGAAGAATGGGCGGCGATTCTGGATGTACTGCGTCGCACCATTAGCGATGGTTCCGATAAGTGGACCAAAATCATCAACAGCGTCAAGGGGGTCACTGAGGAAACCACCACCGGCGTGCACCGGCTGTATCAGATGATGGAAGCCGGTGAACTGATGTTCCCCGCCATGAACGTCAATGACTCGGTCACCAAGAGCAAGTTCGATAACCTTTATGGCTGCCGCGAATCCCTGCTCGACGGCATCAAACGCGCCACCGATGTGATGGTCGCCGGTAAAATCTGTGTCGTTCTCGGCTATGGCGATGTCGGCAAGGGCTGCGCGCAGGCCTTTCGCGGCATGGGCGCTACGGTCTGGGTAACGGAAATTGATCCGATCTGCGCGCTGCAGGCGGCAATGGAAGGCTACCGCGTGGTTGACATGAATGACGCCGCCAAACTTGGCGATATTTTTGTCACCACCACCGGCAACGTCAACGTTATCAATCATGATCACATGGCGGCAATGAAAAACGAAGCTATCGTCTGCAACATCGGCCACTTCGATTCTGAAATTGAAATCTCCTCACTGGAAAAATACGAGTGGGTGGAAATCAAACCGCAGGTTGATCACGTTATTTTTCCCGATGGCAAACGCATCATCATTCTCGCCAAGGGCCGACTGGTGAATCTGGGTTGCGCCACCGGCCACCCCAGCTTTGTCATGTCCGCTTCCTTCACCAACCAGGTCATGGCGCAGATTGAATTCTTCAATCATGCTGACAAGTATGAAAACAAGGTTTATATCCTGCCCAAACATCTGGATGAGAAAGTCGCCCGTCTGCATCTGAAAAAGATTGGCGTTAACCTGACCACGCTGACCCAGGAACAGGCTGACTATATCAACGTGCCGGTTGAAGGGCCTTATAAGCCGGATCACTACCGTTACTAAAGTCCGCTTGTAAAATCTAACGCAAAGGCGCAAAGACTCGAAGGACGCAAAGAAATCGTTTACTTCTGTTACGCAACAGGTTTAGCAAACGAATCGCCCTTTATAAACTTTGCGGCCTTTGTGCCTTAGCGTCTTTGCGTTGAAATCTTTGGAACCCTGGCCATGGAATCACAAAAGAAATACCCCTCACAATTCAGCTTCGAGTTTTTCCCGCCCAAGACCGACAAAGGCGTTGAAAAACTTAAAGCCGTGCGCGATCAGCTCGGCGTATTAAAACCAAAATATTTTTCCGTCACCTATGGCGCCGGCGGCAGCACCCAGCAGGGAACATTTGACACCATCCTCTCTATTCGTCAGGCCGGCTTCGATGCGGCGCCGCATTTAACCTGCATTGGCGCCTCTCGCCAGAGCCTGCGTGAATTATTGCAGCGTTACATCGACAATGACATTCACCGCATCGTTGCCCTGCGCGGCGATATGCCTTCCGGCATGCATACCAGCGGTGAGTTTCGCTATGCCAATGAGCTGGTCGAATTTATTCGCGCCGAGTTCGGCGATCATTTTCATATCGAAGTGGCGGCCTATCCGGAATTTCATCCGCAGGCCAGCAGCGCGCAAAGCGATCTCGATAACTTCAAACGTAAAATAGACGCCGGTGCGAATAGCGCCATTACCCAGTACTTTTTCAACCCGGATGCTTATTTTCGTTTTATCGATGACTGCGAGGCAATGGATATTGCCGTTCCTGTCGTGCCCGGCATTATGCCCATCACCAACTACAGCAACCTCGCCCGCTTCTCCGACATGTGCGGCGCGGAAATTCCACGCTGGATCCGCAAGCGTCTGCAAGGCTTTGGCGATGATGTCGATAGCATCAAGGCCTTTGGGGAAGACGTGGTGACCGATCTTGCTCATCAGTTACTGGAAGCCGGCGCACCGGGGCTGCATTTTTATAGTATGAATCAGGCTGAAGCCAGTCTAGCTATCTGGAAGAATCTGGAATTATAAGCAGATACAAAAGTAAAGATACAGGGGAAAGGCAGCATCCACCTTTTCTCTTGAATCTTGTATATTTTCCCTTTTATCTTTACTCTGCTCTCCCATGACTAACAAAACCCTGATCAATCGCGATCTGCAGACAATCTGGCATCCCTGCACACAGATGAAGGATCACGAGTCCCTGCCGTTGATTCCGATCAAACGCGGTGACGGGGTATGGCTGGAAGACTTTCAGAGCCGACGTTATCTCGACGCTATCTCCTCATGGTGGGTGAATATTTTCGGCCACTGCAATCCCCGCATCAATCAACGCATCAAGCAGCAACTCGATACTCTTGAGCATGTCATTCTCGCCGGTTTCAGTCATGAACCGGCGATTGAACTGGCTGAACGGCTGGTGCAGATAACACCGGAAAAGTTAAAACGCTGTTTCTTCGCCGACAATGGTTCCTCGGCAGTCGAAGTCGCCCTAAAAATGAGCTTCCATTACTGGCATAACAAGGGACAGAAAAAGAAAACCCGCTTCGTCAATTTAAGCAATAGCTATCACGGTGAAACCCTGGGCGCGCTGGCGGCTGGCGATGTCGCCCTGTACAAGGACACCTATGCGCCACTGTTGATGGAAATGATTACCGTCCCTTCGCCTGACTGTTATAAGCGTAAGGAGGGCGTGTCCTGTGAACAGCATTCCCGTATTATGTTCGCCCACATGCGCGAGGTGCTCGAACAACAGCATGAAGAAATCTGCGCGGTTATTATTGAGCCGCTGGTTCAATGCGCGGGTAACATGCGCATGTATGATCCGGTTTATCTTACGTTATTACGCGCGGCCTGTGATGAATTTGATGTGCATCTGATCGTCGATGAGATCGCCGCCGGATTCGGACGCACCGGCACCCTGTTCGCCTGCGAACAGGCCGGCATCTCGCCGGATCTGATGTGCCTGTCCAAAGGACTGACAGGCGGCTATCTGCCACTCTCTGTTACTCTGAGCACGGATGAAATTTATCAGGCCTTTTATGATGACTATGAAAATCTGACCGCCTTTCTGCATTCCCATAGCTTCACCGGCAACCCCTTAGGTTGCAGCGCGGCGCTGGCCACACTGGATATTTTTGCCGAAGACAGGATAATTGAAAACAATAAAATATTAGCGCAAAAAATGCAGACCAGCACCGCCATCCTCAGTGATCATCCCCATGTCGCCGAAATCCGTCAGACCGGCATGATTCTGGCGATTGAAATGGTCAAAAATAAAAACACCAAAGAAGCCTATCCCTGGCAACAACGCCGTGGTCTGAAAGTTTATCAGCATGCGCTGGATAATCAGGTATTGCTGCGCCCGCTCGGCAATGTGATTTATTTTATGCCACCTTATGTCATTACCGAAGATGAAATTGAGCTAATGGCGAAAGTGGCGATAGAGGGAATTGAGATAGCGACAGGAAAGTGACGAGGTACAGGTATTTACCTTGTTACTTTATATTTATACTTCTTCAATATGGCCTACTATGACGATCATATTTAATACAAGCACTTCCCCCGCTTTTTCTCGTCACTGATTTTATGCGCATCTCCCGCCTTTATCTTCCTTTTCCCCTTGCTTCTGACAGTGAAGTCGAACTCGATGAGCGCGCGCGCCAATATGTGCTGCAGGTTTTACGGCTTAAATCAGGCGCGCCACTCATTGTCTTCAATGGGGATGGAAATGAATACAGCGCGACACTTGGCCGGGCGGAAAAACGTCGGGCAAACATCATCGTCGGTGAGTGTCGCCATCCCGGGCGGGAATCTCCGCTGGCGGTTAATCTTGGTCTGGGCATATCCAAAGGTGAACGCATGGACTATGCCATACAAAAGGCCGTTGAGCTGGGTGTTGCTGAGATCACGCCACTGTTCAGTCAACACTGTGTAGTCAAACTTGATCAGAAACGTATCGAAAACCGTTTACGTCACTGGCGTGCGGTTATCATCAGCGCCTCGGAACAATGTGGGCGCAATACGCTGGCTCAATTGCATGCGCCTGTTGACGTTTCCCGTTGGATTGAGATGGACAGCGCCGATCTTGCTCTTATTCTTGCTCCTCAAGCCGAACGGGTGCTGACGCAAATTCAACCTGCGCCACGACAGCTGCGACTGACGATTGGGCCTGAAGGTGGATTTTCAGAAGTGGAAATCGGGATGGCGATATCGGCCGGTTTTAGCGCCGTTACTCTGGGACCACGGATATTGCGAACTGAAACCGCCGTGGTTGCCGGACTCAGCGCCCTGCAAACATTGTGGGGCGATCTAACTGCGCCTTAGTTCTCAAACAGGCGAGTTTAAACAGGCGAGTTCAAGCAGGCGCTGTTCCAGCCCATCCAGATCGGGAATCAATACGCTCTCGCCCATAAAATCGATCGCAGCGGCAAGCACATCATTTTTTCTGTCCTCCTCACTGATGTGAATATTTTCTTCCTGCACCAGCCGGAGTTGCGGAATCCCCTGTATCAATATCGCAATATAAGGAAGCGCGGGATTACCGTTAAGTGTATTGAGCACCGCAATGCGGCTGTTGCTTATTTCCTGTTTGCCTTCCCCACTGGCCAGTTCAAACGAAAGCAGTGGTACGGTTTCATCACGCCAGACAATATTGCCCAACAACCAGTCTGGCGCCCCCTCAACGGGTTCAGGCAGACTATAGCCAATCACTTCGGCCACCGCTGTATTCGGCAGCAATATTTTTGCTTCCTGCAAAGAAATCAACAAACAATGCAAGGTATCCTTGCCATGTATAGTGGATAAATTTTTGCGTGAACCTGTTGCGCCTGGATTCGCCATGCTGTTTACCTGTTGCCGATACAGGGAGTCATCTGGACTCCGAATCTTGTCTTATTTCAGAAGAATAGTAGGTGGCCAGCATTTCCGCCATTTCCACCGGTGTTGCCGATACATTTACCAGTCCGCGAAGACGTAAATTATCAGGCATCGCACTGATTACGCAGGAGCCGGGTTCCTGCGCCCAGACCTGCCCGCCGACCTCACGCATTTTTTTTGCCCCGGCTGCCGCATCATCGCCCATGCCACTGAATATAATCATCCCGGCCTTGCTTTGATAGCGCAAGCCAATATCGCTAGCCACCAGATCAATCGAAGGCGAATAACGCGCTGGCGTTTCAATCGGTTTCAATTCAATCGCGCCAATCGGATTAATCGTGAGTCGCCGGTCAACCGGCACAATCACGACTTCTTTATGACACAGCACATGACCTTCTTCTGCCTGCATCACCTTAAACGCGGTCATTCTATCCAGTTGTTCGGCGAGCAGCGCCATAAAACTTTCACCAAGATGCTGAGCCAGAATAAAGGCAACAGGGAGTTCCTCCGGTATCGCCATCAAAAAATGCTTAAGCATTTCAGGGCCACCCAGTGACGCCCCTAAAAGCCAGACATTTCGCGCCAGATCCTTTGGCGTATTCAACGTCCCTGACTTTACCGACCTGCTGGAATGCATCGCCAGCACCTTACTGACATCCAACGCTTCCCATTCCGGCCGCCCCGTTAGCTCGGCAATCTTAAGCAGCAATTTAGCATACCAGCGGGATTGCTCACCCGGATGATTATGCGCCAGCGCGGAAATATCGTTAAAGATGATCGGAATATCCACATCATCCAGCAGTCTGTCCAGCAACGCCGAATCATCATGTGTACTTTCATCGATGTCCAGCAGAATCACATCCGGTGAAACGCTGTCCAGTTTACGAAAAAATTGCTCGCTCAAGGGTTCATTAATAACAATGCAAAGCCCTATTCCCTGCACCATATTTTGTAAATAGTGACGATGTTGGATGGAACCCGAGGCCACTGCAATATGGATATTATCGAGTTCCCTGTTAGCTGGCATAATCTGAATAACTACATCGGCCACACTGGCCATTATTAATTAGATAGTGCTAAATAGCTGTTCCGAACACCTGCTTACTTATTTAAAAATATATTTTCATGTGCGGCTGCAACCGCACCGGCAGATGGTATCTGGAAAGCCAATTTAATTTTCTGTTAATGCACGAATATTTTCCAGCAGCTCATCTTCGCTGAACGGTTTACCCATATAAGTATTCACACCGATATCGAAGGCGCGGTCACGATGTTTGTCCCCGGTGCGGGAAGTAATCATAATAATAGGAATGTCTCTGAGTTCATCATCATTACGCATATTGGTTGCCAGTTCAAAACCATCCATACGCGGCATTTCGATATCCAGCAACATCACATCAGGACGCACTTCCATCAATTGACCCAGCGCATCCACTCCGTCCTTAGCCGAAATGACATCATAGTCATTACGTTCAAGCAGTCGTGTTGTCACCTTGCGCACAGTAATCGAATCATCAACCACCATTACCGTCAGGCGCTTGACTTCCTCAGCCTTGGGCGGCATCGCGTCCATCATTTCCCGGCTTATGGTGCGATGGATCAGAAGCCCAAGGTCAAGCACTAGCACCACGCTGCCATCACCCATAATGGTCGCACCGGAAACACCACGCAAAGAACTCAGTTGCGGGCCAACCGGTTTAACCACTACTTCACGGGTTCCCAACAAGGTATCGACCAGGATCGCTGCACGGTAATCACCACTTCGCACCATCAGTAAAGGCAGTTTCTGAATATCCTCGGCAACAGGAGTGCTTTGCATACCAACCAGATTGGCCAAACTCATGAACCGAAATTCTTCACCCAGCCATTCATAAACCGGTTTTTCTTCTGACATCATCGCCCGGATATCGCCGGCCGCAACCCGTTCCACACCCTGCACGCTTAACAATGGCAGGGCGAAAGTCTCATCTGCAACATTCACCATCAACGCGCGTGAAATAGCCAGAGTCAGCGGTAAACTGAGAATAAAGCCTGTTCCCTTACCCTGCTCAGATTCGATGTCAACCAGCCCGCCCATTTGCTTGATGGCGGCATTGACTACATCCATGCCAACACCGCGCCCGGAAATCTGCGAAACCTCATCCGCAGTGCTGAATCCGGACTCCATAATTAATGTCTGTAAAATATCATTACTTACTTCCGCGTTGGGAGAAAGCAAACCATTTTCAACCGCCTTGTTTCTAATCGCTTCATAATCGAGGCCGGCGCCATCATCAAAAATACGGATAATAATATCCGAGCCTTCACGCTGAAAAGAAAGTTGAATTTTTCCGGTTTTAGGCTTACCGTTTGCCAGTCGAACGTCTGGAGATTCGATGCCGTGGGCAACAGCATTTCGCAACATGTGTTCCAGTGGTGGAATAATTTTTTCCATCACCGTGCGATCCAGTTCGTTATCCAGACCTTCCATTTCCAGTTTAACTTTTTTACCCAATTCTTCTGCGGTTTGTCGCACAATGCGCCGCAACCGGGGAGCATGGCCAGTGAAAGGCACCAAACGCGTACGAATCAGGCCTTCCTGTAATTCTGTATTAACGCGCGACTGCTGTAACAACAACGTCTCGGATTCACGGTTGATATTGGAAAGAATCGAACGCAGGCTATCAAGGTCATTCAGACTCTCCAGCATGGCGCGAGAGAGATGTTGCATCTGGGTGAAACGATCAAATTCCAGCGGATCGAAATCTTCATGATTTTTGCCGACGGTTTCTTCGCGCCGATACTGAATCTGAGTTTCTGTTTCAATTTCAAACTGACGCAATTGTTCACGCAAACGCGCAACGGTGTCATCCAGCTCCTGCAGGTTAGCGCCAAAAGTATGGCTTTGCTGTTCCATACGTGAACGGTAAATGCTGACTTCGCCAGCAAAATTCACCAGATCGTCGAGCAAATCCGCCTTTACTCGAATCTGTTCAGCAACTTTTCGCGTAGTCTGCCGCTGTTCTTTTCTCTTTTCCTCAACAACAGTAGCGACTGCCGGGCTGGTTTCTTCAACAAGCTTATCAGATGCAAAAGGTATAATATTATCTTCTGCTGATTCTGCCGGCGTAGATACCGGACTTTCGTCTATTC
>WFVC01000058.1 GCA_015491815.1 Gammaproteobacteria bacterium
CCACTCCCCTGTTTTTCCAGCTCATTCGCCAGCCGCGTCAATAAGGCGGTGACGCTGATAAAATTTGTATTTAACTCCGTCAGCATCTGTTCGACATCAGTTTCGCAGGCCGCCTGATCCGGCAGGGAGCCATAGGCGATCAGCACAACATCGATTCCCTGCAAAAACGCCTGCGCGCTTTCAATCAGTTCGGCATGCGTACTCGTATCGCCGAGATCGCGCGCCAGCAGTTCCACCGCCTGCGCGCCCCGCGCCCTGAGATCATCGGCAACGATATGCAATTTGTCCTCGTTTCGCCCGAGCAGATAAAGAAGGCATTGCTCCAGCGCATAAATTTTCGCGACTTCCTGTGCAATCGCCGAAGTGGCGCCGATAATTAAAATCTTCTTCATCTGTCTATTTTCCGCTAATTGTTTTTTATTCGCCCATCACTCGACGCCAGAAACTTGACGACATTCCCGGATCGCGATGTTGAGAAAAATCCCGCCACTGTGGAAAATAACACTGAAAAGCCTCGATGGACATTCTTGCATCCTTGGCCGGATAAACCGCGCCCTTTGCCTGCATCACGATCCTGTCCAGCTGCTCAAACAGGGCAAGCACCCGCTCACCATAATTTGGAAAGTCCAGCGCCAGCGTGACCCCCTGTCGTGGAAACGACAACATGCCCGGCGATTGAATATCACCAAATTTTTTCAGCACCGAAAGAAAGGAACCCATCCCCGAAGCCGCAATGGTTTTCAGCAATTCAGTGATTATACCCTGCCCATCCGTCAGTGGCACTACGCACTGGTATTGATAAAATCCACGCCGCCCGTACATCCGGTTCCAGTTTTTAATACTGTCCAGCGGATAGAAAAAAGGATCGTAATGACCCTGTGTGACAAGCGGATTCGTCCTGTTCTTACGGTAATACAGCGTATTAAACAAATGGATCGTATACTGATTCAGCAAAAAGCCCGGCGCATCCATCGGCATATTTAATATTGGATTTCGGACTTCTCTGGTTTCCCGAGCGGGGACATCACTGTGGCGTCCACGCATAAACAATCCTCGCCCCAGATTCTCACCCTGTGCAAGACAATCAATCCATGAAACCGTGTACTCCCAGTCCTGATCGGATTCTTCGGCCAGAGAAAAAAATTCATTCAGATTTTTAAAGCGCAGGGTTTCCGTGTCCATCAATGGCGACACTATTTTTTTCAGCCGTATTTCCGCCCAGGTGATCAGGCCGGTCAATCCAAGCCCGCCAATTGTCGCCCTGAATAAGTCTGTATTTTCATCGAGCGAACATTGCAAACGCTCACCCGTTGTCCGTAAT
The DNA here is from genome assembly GCA_015491815.1 of Gammaproteobacteria bacterium. Lineage (GTDB taxonomy): Bacteria > Pseudomonadota > Gammaproteobacteria > UBA6429 > Thiohalophilaceae > JAADGZ01. The sequence continues at coordinate 1,322 of WFVC01000058.1, forward strand.
AATTCAAGCTTTGTTACGTGACAACCGAACGTTCCGTTGAGATGGTGATTTTTACCGTGCACGTCATTGGCGATAGCGCCACCCAGAGTCACATATTTCGTCCCCGGCGTCACCGGTAAAAACCAGCCCTGCGGCACAATCAGCGCCAGAATGTCATCCAGGCCAACACCGGATTCACAACGCAGCAGCCCCTGTTCTTTGTCGAAATGAATAAAATGATCCATTCGTGAGGTCACGCAGATCGCGCCCTGATCATTAAGACAACTGTCGCCATAACTTCGCCCCCGGCCATAGGCAAGAAGCCGATTGTCAATATCATTTAGTGAAAGAACATTTCGCCATTGTGGGAAAATTATTTTTTGCGAAACGGCCGGGATTCGTCCCCATGACTGAAAGGCTTTCATATTTAGACGGCAAGCGCGACGCCTGTCGCCGCAATCAAAGCAATGAAATAACTTGGCGCGTCTTTCAATGCAAATAAAACCGGATCTTCATTCATTTGTCCGCGACTGGCCAGCAACCAGACCCGGCTGATCCAGAACAACAATGCGGGGAAGACTATCCATAAAAATTCCGGCTCTCTGTATTCCACCATATGTTCAGGGGTGGTGATATATAAAGCCATCACCAGAACTGAAATATAACCACTGGCGACACCGAGAAGAGAGAGGATCGCTTTATCATCGGTTGAATAACCCCGCACCTTTGTTTTCTTTTTCTCTCTTTGTTCAAGATTGTACAACTCCGAAAAACGCTTGAGCATCGCCAGTGAGAAAAATATAAACAGTGAAAAAGCCAGCAACCAGAAAGACATGGGGACATTAGCAGAAACCGTTCCCGCCAATACACGAATAGTGTATAACCCGGCGAGAATAAAAACATCCAGCAGTGCAACCGATTTCAGCCCCAACGAATAAGCGGTGGTAGTAAGAAAATAAAAAGCAAAAACGAGTGCATAGGCCGTTGATATATTCAAGGCAAGCAGGGAAGACAGGACTAATAATATCCCGGCCAGCATCAGTCCCGAAAGAATGGATAAATCACCGGCGGCAAAAGGCCGGTTTTTCTTCTCCGGATGCTGACGATCCGCATCCAGATCCATTAAATCATTAAAAATATAAACCGCTGAGGCGCACAGGCAAAAGGCGACAAACGCAAACAAGGTCGCCAACACACGAGGTTCATCAAAATAAGCATGGGCCAGCAGCAGCGGGACGAAGACAAGAAGATTTTTTGCCCATTGATGGGGACGAAGCGCGCGTAGTGTATTTTTTAAAAATGATTTTTTTCTATCGCCTTCTATAAATTCAACTTTATCAAGGCGAGATAATTTCTGGCGCAGCTCAGGCGTCTGCGTAACACTAATAGCGGTATTCGCATGTTTCCAGATATGCAGGTCGACACTTTCATTGCCAATATAATCAAAACCCTGCTCACCGTATCTCTCAATGAGTAGCGCTGCTTTTTTTCGGCCTTTAAGGTTAAGGTTGTCGGTGCTTGCAAACACGTCATCAAATAAGGCAAGCTGTTCAGCAATAGCCTCAGCGATTATTTTGTCTGAAGCCGTAACCAGAACAATTGGCCGATCTTTCTTTTTCTCTTTTTTCAGGTATTCAATAAGCTTTTTGTTATAAGGCAAACAGCGATAATCAATACTGACTCTTGCGGCAATTTCATGTTTTAGATGGGATTTGCCTTTCAGCAACCAGAAAGGAATTAATAATATGCAGAGAAATTTTTGTCGCAGGAGTCGAATAAATGACTCCAGCAACATATCCGTATGAACAAGCGTGCCGTCAAGATCGACGCAAAGGGGTAATGATCTGGACAATTATTCAACCTTCCATCAAGAATCTATTTTCCAGAATTGGAAACAAGACGTTCCTCTTTAATCGAGGTTGTTTTCATTTCCGGTACAAATGTTTTTACCAGTTCATAAATACCGTCTTCGTCATAAGAAAAACACTTGCTTTCAATCTCATCGAGATTCTTGCTCATAAACTTCCAGTCAACTTCCCGGTAATTGGCAAGCAAAACCTTTTCATGTCGCGTCGAAGATAAACTCTCAGATTCATGGAAAAGTTCTTCAAACAGTTTTTCACCGGGACGTAGACCCGTATAAATAATCTCTACATCCTTGCCCGGCTCTTTCCCCGACAGGCGAATCATCTGCTCCGCAAGGTAGGTTATATTCACCGGTTCGCCCATATCCAGTACAAAAATTTCACCGCCTTTTCCCATTACTGCAGATTGCATAATTAACTGGCAGGCCTCGGGAATCGTCATAAAATAACGAATCATATCCGGATGCGTTACGGTCAGTGGCCCACCTTTTTTCAGTTGTTTTTTAAACAATGGCACCACACTGCCTGCTGAACCCAGGACATTGCCAAAACGCACGGTAATAAAGGAAGTCGAGGCCCGTGAATTGAAATTCTGGCAGAAAATTTCCGCCACACGTTTCGAGGCGCCCATGACATTGGTCGGATTAACCGCTTTATCTGTTGAAATCATGACAAAACAGTCAACACCATGTTGATTCGATGATTCGGCCAGCACCTTTGTGCCAAGCACATTATTCTTGACCGCCTCACGCACCTGATGTTGAAGCATGGGCACGTGTTTATACGCCGCTGCATGAAAAACTACATTGGGACGAAATTTTGCCATCACATAATCAACCGAAACCCTGTCACTCACATCTCCAAGACAGGCATACAATATCATTTCGGGAAATTTCTGCGACAATTCCTTTTCTATTTCATATAAATTGTATTCACTGCGTTCAAAGATGATCAATGCGGCAGGATGCATGCGCGCAATCTGCCGACATAATTCCGAACCGATCGAGCCGCCACCGCCTGAAATTAAAATCGTTTTGTCATTGATGCCCGATTTAATTCTATCCCAGTCCAGCTTAACCTGATCCCGTCCGAGCAAATCATCGATAGACACTTCGCGCAAAGTATTGACGCTGACTTTACCCAGCGCCATATCGCTGACGCGCGGCAGGGTTCGGAAGTCAATCTCCAGTTGTTCGCAAATACTCACGATTTCCCGCATTTTAACGGAGGACACCGACGGCATGGCGATAATCACCAGTTTTATTTCATGTTTCGCCACCACCTCGGGGATATCACTAATGGTGCCGAGAACCTGCAAACCCTGAACCTGCCGGCCCTGTTTACCCCGATCATCATCCACAAAACCAACAGGAAGATACCCGCTGTTTTCAGTTTGCGGATGATTCAGCTCCCGCGCGACAATCTCACCACCGCGTCCCGCACCCACAATCAATACGGGGAGCGCATCCTTATCCAGAATGCGCCTGTCCTTGAAAATGCGATAGGAGATTCGCGCCCCGCCAAGGAAGAAAAACAATAACATACCGTATAAGGGGAAAATTGAGCGAGGAATCCCTTCCATGCGATTGATAACGAAAACCAGCGCAACAGAAATAGAAACTCCAACCAGAACAGCCTTCACGATGCGAAGAAAGTCCGGTATCGAGGCAAATCGCCACACCCCGAGGTACAGCCCCTGCCAGCGGTAAACCAGCCCTTGAATAATAAATAACAGCGGAAGTATATAGAGCGCCTGCTGTAAAGTTTCAGCCGGCGGCAGCCCAAGATTGAATCGAAAAAAATATGCGGCAAACCAGGCTAGCGGGATAGTCAATAAATCATACAATGAAACCAGTAAGCGTCTATTTGAATTTATCATGGCCTTCCTGTCGCCTCAGATATTTGAATAAATAGAAGTAGGTGAGTATATAGAATGAAATAGATGCAATAAACACGCCTGATTGAGCATATTGTTGGGTCAATAAAACGGAACACAGCGCCAAAGCCGCACAGCTCAACATCATGCCATATTCCATAACAACTGTACGTCTATGGCCCCAGCCACTCAGAACCAGCCGTTGATACAGGTGAGAACGATGCGCCTGCCAGATTTTTTCACCATTGAAGGCGCGGCGCAGTAAGGTGAGGGAGGCATCCACAATAAAAGGTGAAAAAACCAGAACGCCCGTCCATAAAGGGAAAATCCCTTTATTATCCGCCCAGATCATCATTGCAGCCATTAAAAAGCCCAACACAGAGGATCCGGTATCGCCCATAAATATCCTCGCAGGAGGAAAATTAAACAGCAAAAAGGCGGCGCTGGCGCTGGCGATCATGGCCGACAGTAGCGCAAACGTCGTCGCACCATTCAAGATCCCCAGGATCGCAAAGACAGAAAAACCGATAAAAGCCATCCCTCCCGCAAATCCATCCATACCGTCCATGAAATTAAACAGGTTAATACTCCACAATATCAGCAAAAAACTAAATAAATAAGCCAGCCACACATTCAATTCCAGCGAGAAAAAAGGCGTCCCCAGCGTTGAAATATAAAAACCACTGCGAATTAAGACAACCGCCGCCAGTGTATGCACAAGTAATCGATATCTGACGCTGACTCCCTTTTTATCATCGATCAATGATACCGCAGCAATCATGATTATTCCCACAAAAATTGAAACCAGATCATCAGGATAAGCCTGAGTCGACATTAATAATAGCCCAGAAAAAATAAGCCCGCCGAGAATACCCAACCCTCCGGTGCGACTGATTGGCGTGCTGTGCAAGGAGCGTTCATTTGGCTTATCCATGATCAGCAAACGAGTTGATTTCCGGCTTAACAGATAAACCAGAAAAAAACTGATAATGGCGGACAAAATAATCAGGCTCATCAATATTCACCCACGCAAAATAAAATTGTCATGCGTCACTCGCCAGAAAATCATCAACCGTCTCTTTTATCCCCTGCTCCAGCGTTTTGGGCGGCTGCCAGTCCAGACGTTTACACGCCTTGCTGATTTCCACCTGAAGCGAACCGTACAAACGCTGCTCCAGATTTCTCACCCGCGATGAGACAGTCGCCAACATCCGGCAAATAGATCGGGGCGCTCGAAATAATCGTGGCTTAAGCTGCATATTATTTGCACACAGGGTTACCAGTTTTTCCGTTGAAATATCAACCCCATCTGCCGCTAGAAAAACCTGATTCGCGGCCTCTGGATGACGGATGCACAGAACGATCAAATTCAGTAAATTATCCAGCCCCAGCAAACTGCGCTGATTATTCACGCCTTTAAACGGCAATGGCATCCCTTTTCTAATTAACTGCAGTAATCGAAACACATTTCCCTTTACTCCGGGGCCATAGACCAATACAGGTCGAATAACGACGATTTCCATGCCGGATTCTCTGCCCAACGCCATTAATCGCTGTTCAGCTTCCAGTTTTGAGCGAGCATAAGGATCGACTGGATTAAGCTGATCCTCCTCGCTAAACGCGCGGCCTTCTGTCTGTTCGCCATTAACTTTAATGGTGCTCATATAGATAAACCGCCTGACACCCTTTCTAACCGCCGCATTGGCCAACTCCAGTGTCGCCCCGACATTGACTTTTCGAAATTCAGCCAGCGGATCGTTGGCTGTCTCCTGCATCACATGTACCCGCGCCGCCAGATGCACGACACTGTCGACGCCGGTCAACGCCTCGTCCCACTTTGGTTTTTCTGTAAAGTCTCCAATAGAAAAATATTCACAATTCGGCCTGTTTTCTTTTTTATTCTGAACCTTGCGCTGCGCGCAGTGAACGAAATAACCTTCGTTCAGTAACGCGGATACCAGACCCCGCCCAACAAAACCGTTCGCGCCGGTAACAAGAATCCTGTTGTTATCTGAATCACGATGCGCTGTCATGATACTCAGGCCTGAAGTATTTCAGTTTCACCCTCAAGTCGAGCGACAACCACCGCGCCGACTGAATCACTAAACACATTCACCGCTGTTCGAAACATATCGAGTATTCGGTCTACAGCCAGAATTAAACCCAGCGCTTCAAGCGGTAATCCTATCGCGGCTAATATGATTGTTATCGCCACCAGACTTGCGGCCGGGATTCCAGCGACGCCAATCGAGGTTAGCAACGCCACCAACACGATAATAAACTGGGTCGTGAATGTCAGCTCCAGTCCATATGCCTGCGCAATAAACATGGCCGCCACACATTCATACAGCGCGGTGCCATCCATGTTGACCGTGGCGCCCAGCGGCAAAACAAAACTACTGGTGCGATTGGAAACCCCTGCATTTTTCTCCACGCATTCCATGGTCAGAGGCAGGGTAGCCGAAGAAGAAGCCGTAGAAAAAGCAGTTAACAATGCCGGCGCCATCGCCTGATAATGGCGAATCGGATTGACGCCTGCGACAAACCTTAACAGGATAGGTAAAACAACGACGACATGAAATAACAGGGCAAAGACAACCGTAAGGAAAAACACGCCCAAAGCCTGAGCCAGATCGGCGATCCCCTCGCCCTCCAGACCGGCAATGACTTTAGCAACCAGCGCAAACACACCCAGAGGTGCGAACTTCATCACCCACTCGGTGATACCCATCATGATATTGGCGACGCCCTGCCAGAACTGCTGCTGGCCTGCCGCCTGCTGCTCAGGAATTTTCGTCATAAAATAACCAAACAGCAGACTGAAAAATATCAGTCCCAGCATTTGACCATTAGCCGCTGCCGACACAATATTAACCGGCACCAGGCGTAAAAAAACATCGGCGATACTGCTAACATCACGTCCCGCCACTTTTTCAGTGGCGCTGGCGACATCAATCTCATTCAGTCCGAATACTTCGCGTCCCGGTTGTCCATCCACCAGTCCCGGCGTCAACGTATTGACCATGATCAGGCCGATGAGAATGGCAAAAAAGGTGGTGGTAAAATAAAAGGCCAGAGTCTTTCCCCCCAGCCGCGCCAGCCCCTGTGTCCCGCCAATACTGGCGATACCAACAATAATGGACGACATAATCAGGGGAACAATGATCATTTTCAGCGCATTCATGAACAATGTGCCGATAAAATTGAAAACTGCGTAGAAAGTAATACCGAAGAAACCGGATTGGGTACCGGCCAGTGAACCTGCAATAACAGCAAGAAAAAGTGCGATTAAAATTTGCCAGTGAAGTTTAAGTCCAAACACAAATTAACCCGATCACGCCAGCACTTAAAATATCGCGAAACAAACTCAATGAAGGACTCCCTGTAACCGGTCAACAACAGAATACGTTGTATTCCGTATATCTCGCCGGCAAGCTATTCTGAAGAATCGAGATGCATACTAATATCCGCTTTATTGCGTAATTCATCCATCCAGGCGGACTGAATAGCTTTAGCATAAATACTGATTAGCTCACGCTGCCCTTTCAGTTTATTTTCATCAGTATAGCCGCTTCCATCAATAATAGAAGATAAAACTATCACTGCGCCATCGCCATTAGCAAGCATGATATTTTTATAAGCTTTCCCGCCATCGGTTATTCGAGGCATACGGAATAATTCATAACGAATTTGTGGATTCAAGCTTGCATCCGCATCCGTCCCAACACGCCCCACTGCACCAACAGATTTCCATTCCGCATTCAACGAACGCGCAAGCGCTTCCGGTTTTGCGCCTGCGCGGAGCTGTTCCAGCGCAACTTCACTGTCTGCCTTGATCATGCCCGCGACTTTTTCATCCCGCAACCGAGCTTTAACCTGTTCAACAACCTCATCCAGTGTCTGCTGTTTTACCGGAATATGTTCAGCCATGCGCAATACCAGAACATGCGTATCAGACAGTTCAACTAACTGGCTATTGCGCCCCTCTGCTAAAACTTCATCGGAAAAAGCAACAGAAACCAGTTTAGGACTGGCAAACAGACCTTCCCCCCCCTGCCGGGTAAATAGAGGACTTTTCTTAAGCTCGACACCCAGTGACTCAGCCACCGGCGCGAGGGAATCAGGAATTTCATAACTCAGGTTATTCAACTTATCGACAGCTTCATAAAACGCCTGTTCCGCCTGCTGGATCTGCAAATCATGGCGGATGCTTTCTTTCAGATCCTCAAGTTTCGCAATTTTGGCTTCCTGAATATCTGTCAGCTTGATCAGGTGATAGCCAAAGCGGGAACGCACCGGTTCGCTAACTTCTCCTTTTTTCAAACTGAAAGCGGCATCTTCAAACGCCTTGTCCATAGCGCCTCGTCCGAAAAAACCCAGGTCGCCGCCTTCACGCGCCGAACCGATATCATCCGAAAATTCTTTCGCCAATTTGGAAAAATCTTCGCCCGCCGCCAGTTTTTCCTGAATGGTTTTAAGCTTCTCCAACGCAGCAGGTTCTGCTTCAGCATTTTCAACATTAATCAGAATATGACTTGCTCTACGCTGTTCAGGCAGGCGAGTAAATGTCTCGCGCTGCTGTGCATAATAATCAGCAATGGCTTCATCACTGATTTCAATTTCACGAGCCATGTCATCCAGGTTAAGCTCCACATATTCCACGCTGACTTTCTCCGGCGTGGTGAATTCATCTCGATGCTGGTTATAAAATTGCTCTATTTCTTCCTGATTCAGCTCAACTTTTTCAAGATAATGTGATTTCGGCAAAAGAAGATAACTTAGTTCCCGTTTCTGGTTCTGCAAACGGGCAAGGCGATTCAATTCGTCATCGGTGACAAAGGCGGAAAGCAACATACCGGCCGTGAGTTGCTGTTCAGCCAGATCCCGCGCAATTTGCTGTTCGAAAACAAGACTGTTAATACGTTGGTTATTGAGAATTTGTTTGTAACGCTCGGGGGAAAATTTTCCGTCTTCCTGGAAAACTTCCATAGCAGCAATTCGCTTGACGACCTGCTCCGGCGCCGCGCGAAAACCGGCTTGATCCAGTTCCTGATTCAGTAATTCCTGCTGAATCAACATATTCAGCACTTCTTTTTTTATTTTATCCTCCTGAAACAGTTCAGGACGATATTTGTCACCCAGCTGCTGTTGCAAACGCTGCTGATAATTCTGATAGGCGCGCTGGAAGTCATTCGGCGTGACCTCGGCGCCATTGATCGTGGCTACGCTGACAGAGGCGGAATCAGTCAGATAGCTACTTAGTCCAAACAGCGCAAAAGTAATGATAATCAGACCAACAATGGTCCAGATGACTATCCCCTGGGCGCGATCACGAATTTGTTGCAACATGAGAAACTCTGAAAACGTTGTTAGTTTTTAATTTATTTAATAATAAAAAAGGGCGGACTGTAAACAGT